>JAGCBE010000170.1 GCA_017652345.1 Methanobrevibacter sp. | reverse complement strand
TCTTGATTTTTCCGTCAGCTCTTGCCTTTTCCAAGAACTCATACAGACCTAATTCCTTAAGTCTCAATACACTTGAGAAGTCAACATTATGAATGAAGTAGTAATCTATCACATCTGTTTTAAGCTTTCTTAACTGCTCATTTAAAAAGGCATCCATATCCTCTCTGGCCCTTACCATCCATGAAGGCAATTTAGTGGATAATTTGACTCTGTCTCTGTACTTGACTCCTTCAGAGTCTGTAAGACTTAAGATATCTCCTAAAAATCTTTCACTTTCTCCACCATGATAAGCATAAGCTGTATCAATGAAATTCACCCCATTTTCAATTGCATATAGAATGTATTCCTTTGAAACTTCCTTATCAATTGAATTGTTCTTTGTGGCAAGTCTCATTGCTCCAAGCCCAAGCGGAAACAATTCATCCCCATTTCTCTTTACAATTCTCTTATTCATTTTATCACATAAATAATCCTTAAAACAGATAGTTATAAAAAATCAAATTTAATTTTTAGACCTTAATTTCAAAATAACAAGCTCTGAATCTGTACCCCATCTAAATGGATAATCCATAGAGCCTACACCGGTTGTAACATGCAAATATTTATCCTTTCCACCAATATTCTTTTTAAATAAGCCCATATTGTACATAATCATGTTTCCTATCCAAACCACTGGATAGAACTGTCCTCCATGTGTATGGCCGGATAATTGAATGTCAAATCCTAATCTTGAAAATTCCTCCCAGTTTTGAGGAACATGGAAATTGATTATATTGACCTTATCATCATCAATAAAGGACAGCAATTCATCAATGCTTACAGTTTCGATTTTATCAAAGCTGTAAGTCAACCCAAAGATGTTCAAATCCTTGAATGTCATTCCTTCATTGTCCAATATGATAATTCCTGCTTTTCTGCATGCATTGTAAACATTTTCAATTCCAGGATAAAAATCATGGTTTCCTGCAGTGAATACAATAGGAATGTTCACATCTTTCAAAGGAAGAAAATCATCTTCTTCCACGATACATGATCCATCAGCAAGGTCTCCGGAAATGATAGCCAAATCGCATCTGTCTTCTATTTCCTTCATCTTATTCGTTAAATCAAGAATATGCTTCTTATGCCTAATGGAACCGAAATGAACATCTGAAAGATGGAGAATGTTCATATCCTGATTGATATTGTCCAATTCAATGGTTTTCTCATGAACGATTATCTTGTGAGCATGCCAATAGCTATAGATTGCGATAATTGGAACAAGGAGAAGCAAGATAGTTATTATGTAAAATGGAAGTTCTATGAAAGCTCCAAGGATATAAATCAGAACTATGTCAA
This sequence comes from Methanobrevibacter sp., assembly GCA_017652345.1. The sequence continues at coordinate 3,611 of JAGCBE010000170.1, read as the reverse complement.
AGAAGAAAAACAATGACAGCCAAATCCAGATACCTGATATCTCATCCAGAAGACGTGTAATGAATCTTGATTTTCTCTCTTCAAAGAGCATAGGAACAGTGTTCAATATAACCAACAATAGAGTTAGCAAAAGTATGTATACATCATCCAAACCACCTAACAACAGAAACAGGTATTTCATAAGGAAAAACTCAAATATTGCAATTAGTGGAGTGGAAAACAATACCCTTCTTGTTCTAAAGCTCATAAGAAAACCTCTATTTATATTCTTTATAAAGTCATTTATAAAAATTACCGTGAATAACTTAAGTAATTTTGAGAGAAAAATAAGAAAAATAAATTGCAAAAAACCACATGAAAAACTAAAGAAAAAAATAAGAAAATAAAGTGCCGGCACAATATTTAAAAAGTATAAATAATAAAGATTACTATAAGCTTGAATTATATAATTTTAAAGAATATTTAATTTAATCTATAACTTATTAATTTTATAAAAACTAATAAAATTCAATTTATCAAGCTCAATTTTTATTGGAGGAAACCAAATGAACGAAATTTTATTAATGCTCCCTGGTCCAACTACTGCTGACCCAAGAGTATTGCAAGCTATGGGAAAAGCTGTTGTAAACCACAGAGGAGACGAATTCGGAGAAATCTATACTGAAACTACTCAGTTAATGTCTAAAACTTTCCAAACTCAAAATGATTCTTACATCCTTACAGGATCCGGAACTTCAGCAATGGAAGCTGCTGTTTCAAACCTTGTAAACAGAGGAGACAAAATATTAAACATTGTTGGTGGAAAATTCGGAGAAAGATTTGCAGATATCTCAAAAATGCATGGAATCGAATCCAAAGCTTTAAATGTTGAATGGGGAACTGCTGTAACTCCAGAATTAGTGGAAGAAGCATTGGAAGCAGATGAAGACATCAAAGCTGTAACCATGGTACACAACGAAACCTCTACCGGTGTAGCTGCACCTATCCAAGAAGTAGGGGAAGTAATGAAAAACTACGATGCATTATTCATTGTAGACACCGTATCCTCATTAGGTGGAGACTACGTTGATGTAGACAAATTCCACATTGACGCATGTGTAACCGGATCTCAAAAATGTCTCGCTGCACCACCAGGTCTTGCAGCTATCACCTTTAACGATGACGCATGGGCAGCATGTGAAAAAGTTGAAGACAACAATTACTACTTAAACATGCCTAAATACAGAGCAAACGGTAACAAGGACCCTGCACAAACTCCTTACACTCCATCCGTTTCATTGATTTACGCATTGAAAGAAGCTCTTGAAGTTGTTCATGAAGAAGGTCTTGAAAACAGAGTGGCAAGACACCACCAAGCAGCAGCTGCAACAAGAGATGCTGTCAAAGCTTTAGGTCTTGAATTATTCCCTGATGAAGCTGTATCCTCTGCAACTGTAACTGCAGTTAAAATGCCAGAAGGTGCAACTGATGCTCAAATCAGAGGAACCATGCTCGACAAATACTTTGTTCAATTAGCTGGTGGACAAGACCACCTTAAAGGAAACATTATCAGAATTGGACACATGGGTGTAATCAGCTATAAGGAATTAGCTATTACCTTTACTGCATTAGGATTAACCTTAAAAGGATTAGGTTTAGTTGAAGATGCAGGTGCAGGTGTAGCAGCTCTTGCTGACCACTACATCTAATTCCATTTCTTCTTTTTTTATTTTTTTATTTTCTCATTTTTTTTACACTATTTCTTACACGATTTTTTTTAATTTATAAACTAATTTTTAGAAAATTTAGCCAAAATTGTAGAAACATTTATATATGATGTAATATAATTTTTACATATGGAATGTATTTTTAACATAACTATCCAAATAGCAAAAAATTATATCAAAGGAATATAATATAAAATATGTTAATTACAAGCCACAAAAAATCAAAATTAAAAACTAGGAGCTAAAAAATGATTGATGAAAAACCAATTAAAACAACTGTTGAAGAATTAAGAAAACTTATCCACATCAGCAATTATGTTGGAGAGCCAATTGAAAGCGAAGACAAAATATTGATTCCTGTAACCAAAGCTGCAGTAGGTTTTGGAATAGGAGAGCAAAAAACAGACCAGACCGTAGCTGCAACTGGTGCTGGTGTAAGTGTTGAACCTGTTACCATGGTTGTTGTAAGCAAAGGAAACACTGGAGTGGAAGGAATCAGAACTATAAACCTATCAAAAGGAAATTCAACTAACAAAGCACTAAACGAAGTGGGATTAATCTTGACTGATCTCATAAAAGAAATCATTCCATCAAAAAACAAGGATGACAACTGCATAAATGTTGATGATGTTACTGAAGTTGAAATCCAAGATGGGGAAATAAATGAAAAAGTTGAAGATATCGTGGAAGAAATGGAAGAAGAAATAGAAGAAAAATTAAACGATGATGAATAAATAAAGTTTAATTTATAAAATAAAAAACTACAAAAATATGAAAAGGCGATAAAAATGAACTTACCTCTTTTTTTAATTATAATAATCGCCTTGATTATCATATTTTTAATCCTATACAACGGATTGAGAATCCTCTTATCCGTTGAAAAGGAAAAAGGCATGGTTAATTATGAATTTAAAGTAACTATGCTTAAAATAGCTATTTTTAAAAGGGAAGGAACTAAAGGAATAATCGAGAGCATCAAAGGTTCCAACGAGGATAAAGAAACTGAAGATGAAGGCTCTAAATCCCAGAAGAAAGGCAAGAAAGATAAAGAGGAAGATGAGGAGGATAAAGGTTTAAAGGAAAAAATTGATGACATTAAACCAATCCTGAAGGAGTTAAAAAAATCCAAAGATGAATTGAAAGACTTCTTGAAAAACATTCTAAAGGCTATCAATATAAAAAGACTTGAAGGAAACCTGATACTTGGCCTTGACGACAATTCCACTACCATTAAAATAGCAAGTTGGATCTGGCCAATAGGAGCTATTGTAAATGATGAAAAGAAAACTTCATTGACTGTAGACCCAAGATTTAAAGAGAATATAATTGATTTTGAAGGAAAAGTGGAATTGAAATTGAATCTGCTGATTCTATTGATCTACACTCTAATCCTATTAAGCAAAAAGAACATTAGAGAATTAATTAAGGAACTATATAGGCAGAAGAAAGCCAAAGATGAATCTAAGAATAAATCTAAAGATGAATCTAAAGAAACTGATTCAACTAATGAAAAGTGATTGAAATGGATGGAATGGAAATAATAAATAGCTTCAATAAAGAAACATTATACAAATTTAGCGAAGCTATTCCTGTATTGAATGATGAAATATATATTATATTTAAAGTGGATATCATTTCAATTGAGAAAAGTCCATCTAAATCTAAGATTGATAAGCTAAAAGAATTGATAAAACCTGAAAATAAAGATAAAAGTTTCATATCACATTTGGATATTGAACCGGTAGCTTACTTATTGAAAACCATAATTGACAATGAATATGACTATAAAATTGAATCAATTGATGAAAAATATGATTCATTCATTGAGGAAAATAAAAATAAGTTATTAGAACAATTCTTAGCCCAATATAAGTAGAATAGAACTAATTTAAAGAAGTTTTATTT
>JAGCBE010000169.1 GCA_017652345.1 Methanobrevibacter sp. | reverse complement strand
GTGAATACCTAATAAGAAGAAAACAATAACCCCCTTATCGTCAACTGACGTAAGGAGGCTTTGTTAGCACTCACACCGCAAGAGTGCTGATAAGTAGATGAAAAGAACACCCATTAGGCTTATTAAATATTAACATTCCGGTAGTTGTGTGTCAACCATATTTATGGTACAATAAAATAAAAAACAAGGAGGTGCTTTATGTTATTTTTTGATTTAATTGATTGTATGTATTTTGTAGTTGGTGCTTTAATTGGTGCAATTATTATGGAGGTAATTAACAATGAGTAAAACTTCGTGGGAGTATGAAAAGGAACGCAATTCAAAACAGATTCGAATCGTGTTCAATCTTGATGATACTACAGACGCTTTGATTTATCACTATTTAGACAAGTTCAAACCTAACAGAACAAGTTTAATCAAACGTCTTGTATATGAAGAAATGGTGAGGTGGAGCGATGAAGAGTAAATTATATTCACCTTATCAGATATCTAATATGAAAGAATCAGATATTCGTAAAGCGTATTCTGAACTTCGTTCAGTAGCAAATAAGCGTCTTTCCAGGCTTGAAAAACAGGGTCTTGGTATGACAGCAAGGACCGGTTACAAGTTTCCTACAATCAAGAATATTGAGGAATCATCTAAAGCCACGATAGCGAGTGAACTTGCAGACGTTTCAAAATTCCTTCGTGACCCACGAACCACAGTAACCGGAGAAAAGGAATTTTTACGGAATTTCAAAGATATGATGACTGAAAAAGGGTATGGGGATTTAGTTGATACACCGGATGATATATACAAAACTTTACAGTTTATGGAAGATATCAGAGAAACCAATAACAATAAGGTTTTACCTTCCGGTGATGCTCTAGACGCATTACAGCAAGCACAACGATTAAAAATTCCTATTGAAAAATTTAAACAGAATATTGATATCTTTGTACAACATCTTGATGAATTGGAAGATGTAAAGCCAACAAAAGGTGGTCGCAAGTTTTCATCACAGCGATTAAACGCACTTATAAGAAAATGGACATAAAGAATATAGACACATTCAATTACCAAGTGATATCAGAAACAGGATGTCAAAAGCGTCCTAAAGGTAATCAAGGCACAAAGCAAAATAGAAGAAAATATAAAAATTTGTTTTGTGCCTTTGATATCGAAACTACCAACGATTTGTCAATCAATCAAGCCTATATGTATATATGGCAATGTCAGATAGAGGACCAAACGGTTGTAGGTCGTACCTGGTTAGAATGGCTCACATTTTGTGAACGTATCTGTTCAAGGTTAACGGAAGATGAATATATAATGATGTATGTACATAATTTATCTTTTGAATTTACATTTTTGAAGGGTATATATTCATTTGATCCGGCAGAAGTTTTTGCAATTGACCGCAGAAAAGTTTTAAAATGTGAAATGATGGAACATATTGAATTTAGGTGCAGTTATCTATTAACAAATATGTCACTTTTAGCATTTACCAAAAGAATGGGCGTAATTGAGAAGTTATCCGGAGAAGAATTTAATTATAAGCTGATACGGTATCCATGGACCGAATTAACACCGAAAGAACTTGAATATTGTATAACTGATGTAATATCTCTTGTTGAGGCATTAAAAGTGTATTTTAGTATTGAGCACGATAATTTTTATACTATACCGTTTACTTCCACCGGTTTTGTAAGAAGGGATGTTAAAAGAGCAATGCGGAGATTCAACCGGAAAGAACTTGAATCAATGCAACCGGACTACGAAATATTTTCAATACTGCGTGAAGCCTTTAGGGGTGGCAATACACATTGCAACAGATATTATACCGGTCAGATACTTGATAATGTTTCATCGTATGACCGTGTTTCTTCATATCCTGATGTACAAATAAATGAGCTTTTTCCTATGTCACCGTGGATTAAGGAAGATGCACCAACGGTTGAAAGAGTTACCAGGATAATCTATAAACAACATCGTGCTTGCATAATGCGGTGTGGTTTTTCCGGTATACGGCTTAAAAATCCGTTGTGGGGTTGTCCGTATATACCAAAACATAAGTGCCGAAACCTAACCAGGCACGATAACGATAATGGTAGAATTTTGGACGCTGATTATCTTGAAATCAGTTTAACCGATATTGATTTTAAGATAATATGTGAAGAATATGAATTTGAATCAATCACATTTTACGATTTTTATCATTGCCGATATGGAAAGTTGCCAAAGCCATTACGTGAAGAAGTCCAAAAGTATTTTCAATTAAAGAGTGAGTTAAAGGGTGTTATCGGTTCGGAATTATACTATCAATTGAGTAAAGCTAAATTAAATTCTGTATATGGTATGTCCGTAACAAACCCTTGTAGAGTATCAATTGACTATATCAATGACGCATTTGTAGAACGTGATGAAGATGAACGCGAATTACTTGAAGCAAGTAATCACAAAGCATTTTTAGTATATGCCTGGGGCATATGGACTACATCACACGCACGTGCAGAACTTGAAAAGATGATGAATATTGTAGGTCCGGAACGATTTGTATATTGTGATACTGATTCAGTTAAATTCATTGATGATGGTAAAGTGTCATTCATTAAATATAACAAGTCCCGAAAAACTGACTCAATTAAAAATGGTGGTGTAGGAACTGATCGAACTGGTAAACGATATTATTTGGGTTTATGTGATTATGAAGGTACATATAAAAAGTTTGTTTCCCTGGGTGCGAAGAAGTATTGTTATATAGATTCAAATAATAAATTGCATATCACGGTTGCCGGTGTCGGAAAATCTATCGGTGCGGACGAACTTGCATCCAGGGGTGGCATTGAATCATTTAAGGAAGGTTTTACATTTTACAAGGCCGGTGGTACTGAATCAGTTTATAATGATGCACCGGAAGTTAAACGGTTGTCAGTTGAGAACCATTCATTAGATATTACAAGTAATGTATTAATCAAAGATTCTACGTACACATTAGGCATTACCGGAGAGTACAGAAAAATAATAAATAATCCTCAAATATGGCTTGAATATTTTATCTAAATTATGGTACAATAACGTATCAGATAAATACAGTAGATGAAAGGAGTGAATATGGACTATTTAGTTATTGTATCTGATAATTATATCATTATTGAAAAGATAAGATTTTCTTATCGTGATGAAGCACTTTATTATTTAGAGTGCAGACGCAAGCAAGGTTATTTTGCAACAATCAAATCAATTAAACTTTAAGAAAAGGAGAAAAAACAATGGAAGTAATCAAGAAGTTTCCGGAAACAATGGATGCTAGAACATCGTACAAAATGATGAAATCACCGGACGTTAAGAAAATGTCTGACGCTGAAGATTCAATCTTGGAAGTCAAGTCCTGGCTGAAGTATTCAGACACGGATAACAAGACCGGAGAAATAAAAGAAATTCTGACCCTTGAAACGGTAGACGGTGAAATGTTTGGCACCGTGTCAGATACATTTAAACGTGAATTTGATGATATCGTTTCATTCTTCGGTGATGATGTTGGTGCTATTAAGGTAGTTGGTGGTACATCAAAAGCCGGTCGAAAGTTCATTACTTGTACTGTAGAGTAAATAACAAGCTGATAAAGACCCCGGGGCACTTAGGTGTAAAATCCCGGGGTTGTTCTTATGAAGGGGTATGTAATGTTAAAACAAAATGCAAGATATCATTACGGTATAAAGAAGCATATTTGCGGTACTGCGTATATTAATGACTTCTTTGTAACTGATTTAGATTTTAAACCGCTATCCTACATATACAAAGAGAGTGCAAATTTTATATGTGAGGAATTGCAGAAAAAAGACACACGTTCACGATATTATGTAGCGAGGTTAGATTAATGGGAATTTATCTTGATAACGGTTATTTGAATATAAATCAAATATTATCTTATGGAGTGCCTTTTAATTTCATTGTCGGTGGGCGTGGTACCGGTAAGACCTATGGTACACTAAAAACCGCTTATATCGAAAATAAACGCTTCATTTTAATGCGAAGGACCCAGGCACAGTGCGATTTGATAAATAAACCTGAATTTAACCCTTTTAAGGCACTCAATAACGACACAGGATCAAATGCAGTTGTTAAAAGTATTTCAAAATATAATGCTAAAATCGTGGAAGAAACTGAAGAAGATGAACGCTTATTAGGTTATACGTGTGCTTTATCTACCATTGCAAATATGCGTGGTTTTGATGCTTCAGACGTTGAATTATTGATATATGATGAATTTATACCGGAGAAACACGAACGAGCAATTAAAAATGAGGGAAGTGCTTTCCTCAATGCGTATGAAACCATAAACCGAAACCGGGAAATAAAGGGAGAAAAGCCGTTACAAGTTTTGTGCCTGGCTAATGCTTTCAATATCGCAAACCCTATCTTTCTTGAGCTCGGTTTAGTTGGTAGGTGTGAAAAGATGAAGAACTCCGGACAAGAAATATTTATAGATAAAGAACGTGGGGTTTGCGTGGTTCTTCTTCAGAAGTCTAAAATATCAAAGGCAAAAGCAGATACCGCTTTATATCGTCTTTCATCCGGTTCATATGCTGATATGGCATTGTCTAATGATTTTGTGTACAACAATTCAGATAATATTAAATCAATGGCACTAAAGGAGTTTAAATTACTTTGTACAGTTGGTGAAATAAGCATATACAAACATAAGTCAAAGCGGTTATTTTATGTATCAGAGCATCGGACAGGGACAGCACCGATATATAAATCAGATGAAGTTAATTTACAGAGATACCGGAAAAATCACGGTGTAGCGTTATACGGTGCATATATGCGAAATAATATAATATGTGAATCACTATTGACAAAATCACTATTTGAATTATATACTCTATAAGAGATAATATTATTTGTTAAGTTATCTCGTGCCGGTGACGCTCAAGGCAAGTCCCGGAAG
>JAGCBE010000168.1 GCA_017652345.1 Methanobrevibacter sp. | reverse complement strand
GTAGTAATAAAATATTTGTCATTTATTAATCTCCTTCTCTAAAAAAGAGGGGAGCAGAATCTAAACCCCACTCCCCCGGAGAGATATTACTCACCCATTAAATCTTTTTGATTGTAATGAATGGATAATTCTTTAAGTATTGTAAAGTGTTGTGACCAAATGTTAAGTAATGGTTTTCAGTCAAACTCTTTGCATTGAAGAATGAAGTACCAACTTCAAATGCACTCATGTATGGAGGTAATTTAACAACCACTTTAGCAATAACATCTGGTTGTTCAATGTAAACTTCACCTAATTCAAAGTCACCACCTGCTTTGATAGTAGAACCAGCAGGGATTTCATCACCAGGGAAGACATGTTGAGCAGCAGTACCTGCAGATGCTGTACCAGAACCACCATTGATGTCCTTTTCAACAGCTGCTCTTATGCAACCATTAGCATGGTTAGAACCAGGAACATATGTGTCATCATCACTGTCAATTGGTTTACCAGCGGCTGGTGTAGATGCACTATAAGATGCAACATTTGATGCTGTGATAACAGTACCGAAGTATCTTGCAGGAAGAACTTCTTCTTCAAACTTATCAACTAAACCCTCTTTATGGAAGATTGTTGGTAAGTCAATTTTCTTAATCTTGTTAACAAATTTTGCATTCCAAACAACTTTAATAGCATCTTCAGCATAACTTCTTAAGTATCCATAATCATTGAATGCTCTTGAGTAGTCACCCATTTCAACCATTAAGTCTGCTAATGCTTGAGCAATTGCTTCTGCTTCAAGTCTATTTGCTTCTTCACCAGTTGCATTACCAACTGCTGTAGTGACATCAACGGATTGCATTTGAGCACCTTGAGATGTTTGAGAAGTTCCCATGAATACATTGTATAATGTACCATCATAAACTCTCTTAGTTTCTCTTAACCAACCTAACATAACGCCGTTGAAAGAACTAAATGCACCTTCAGTAGACCATGCTCTCTTAGTTAAATAATTATCAACTGTTAAAGAGATTTGTCTAAAGACATCTAAGTTAATATCTTGAACTGATGGGTCATTAGGTCTATGTAATGCTAATAAGTTGGATGCTTCAGCATCATTACCCCATGGAGCAGATTTAAGAACATCTGTTGCATAGTAAAGTTTCTTGTCACCATATAATCCACCGTCAACTCTTGCTTTGTCAACTAATGTTTGATGTTTGCCTAAGTTATCAGCAAATACTTCTTGTGAAATAATCATGTTTGCCAATGTAGCAAAGATTTCATTTGAATTTAATGTAAATGCGGCTTGAATTGCCATATTTAATCTCCTATCTTATTTTAATATCTTTTGTTCTTCTCATGAGTTCATTGGTAAATAATTCACTATCACCATCAGCAAAATCAATACATTCTTGATAGACTTGAGCAGCCTTTTGTGCTAACTCTTCATCTTCTCTTGTAGGACTGATTTGTCTACCTACTGGTAAGAATGGGTCTGGTTTACCTTCAGCAATAAGATTCTCTCTAAGTTCTAATGAAAGTTTAATATAATCAAGATTAGAATGTTCATGATTGAATAATTCCTCTCTAATCTCATTAGTATCTCTTCTTTCAGGAACCTTAGTTTGTTCAACCTCTTGTCCGTTGACAATAGCGTTTAAGAGTTTCTTATTCTCCGCCCTTAACTCATCATACTTTTGACGGTCAACACTGTTTTGTTTTAGATTTTTAATGGCATCTAAGTAGTCTGGTGTCATATCATCTACTTCATTACCCGTAACGACTTTTTCTTCTTCTGTCATTTTACTCTCTCCTCTATAAAACTAAGTAAGTTGTGAGGTTGGCCCCATTAGATACATCCTGACTTGAGTCATCAGTCTCCTGCCGTCCCTCTTCGGGCCTAGTCGGCTAACAGAGATTATGCAAGATATTAATAGGCAACACTCTTACACTTAATTTAGCACCACTCATTGGTACTATCTATAGATAATTATACACTACTATTTTATATTCCACAAATAATTTATTATTGGTGTTACTGAAAGGTGTCCAACCTTTTAGAACGCGATATTCTAACGCAATCATTATTCAATAAAGAATTAGAGATTATAAAGAAATAATAAATCCTAGAGAAATAATCGTTTATAGACAATCCTAGACACTTTAACAAAGGGGTAGTATAAATTACTATCTCTTTTAATTTACCTTCTTCCTTGAGTCATTATGACATTACCTCACTCCTTCACTCATCTTCCTTCACTCATCTTCCTAAATCATCTCCTTGAATGTCTCTATGGTATTTATATATACACTTATAAGGTGCTTATACTTATAGGTGTATACTCTCTACTCCCTGTCTCTATGGTATTT
>JAGCBE010000167.1 GCA_017652345.1 Methanobrevibacter sp. | reverse complement strand
TAAATTTATTAGTTACATATTGTTTAGGGGTAAAAAAATGATATTAGATATTTATAAGGATTCTTTAGAATATTCTGCTAAAGACTTAAAGACTTTATTGATATTGGGAGTAACTTACTTCTTAAGTTTCCTTTTGCTTCCAATATTCTTGATTTACGGTTATTCATACAGAGTAACCAAGATTTCTGTAGAAGGTATGATAAATGGTAATGATCCATTGCCAGAATTTGACAACATCATTGACATGTTTGTAGATGGTATAAAGGTTGTTTTGGTCTATCTGATTTATGCGCTAGTTCCACTCATAATATTCTTCTTGTTTGCAGCGATATCCAGCTCAATCGGGGGATATGGTGAATCTGCATTAATGGCTATCGGCACTGTCATTACTGTTGTGCTAATCTTATTCGCTTATGTTATGAGCATGTTTGGAGTAGCACACATGGCAAATAATGGCGATTCTTTATCTAAAGCATTTGATTATAAGGAAATAATTGAAATCATAAAATCTGTTGGTGTTACAAGAAGTTTAGGAGCTTACATTGGTTTAGTTATTATTTGCTCAGCAATTTATGCAGTTGTTTTCTTCTTGATCTTATTCGTATTCGGATTCTTCGGAATATTTACCGGAACTTTAGGATTTGCTATGGCAGCTGGCGGAATATTTGTTGCAGGATTTTTCATAGCTTACCTTGTAATGTTGTTTATTGTAGGTCCTTACACCATGATAATGCAATCAAGAGTAAGTGGATTATTATACAATCTTCATTAGATAATTAAAAATCTTTAAAATTAAAAATTAATTTATATTTTATTATTTTATGTATTGGTGATTTTATGGCTAGTATTACTGATGTAGTTAAAGAAGGATTGAAATATCCTTTAAACGATGTAAAAAAGGTTTTGACTTTAGGTATTATATTTCTTATTTCAAGTCTTGTCTCATTGGCAATGGAATTTTTGGTCTTTGATAATATGAGAATTTTAGCTGATATGGCTCCTGTTGAAACAGCTCAAGCAGCATTATCTGCTATTCCTCCAAGTAGCATGGCTTTGATTGTCTTATCCTGGATTGTAACATTTATATTGATGGTATTCGCTTCAGGATACATTTATGATGTTATTAAATATGGTATAGAAGGAAGATCTGAACTTCCAGAGTTCAGTGACATTAAAGGATTATTAGTGAAAGGTCTTAAAGCATTCGTTGTTGGGTTAGCTTATTCCATTTTACCTATGATTCTTTTCTTCCTTGGAGTGATGTTAACTGTAAACGAATCTGTAGGCGCTTCTGTAAATGCAATTGGTGGAATCATATTATTAGTTGCTATCATATTTGCAATATTCGTTTCTTTAGTGAATGTAATGGCATTATGCAATATGGTGGACAAGGATGAATTTGCTGCTGCATTCAGATTTAAGGAAATCTTAGGATTAATCAAGAACTTAGGATGGGGAAGATACATAGGAATTTTACTCTTCACTGTTATAGCAGCTATGATTATCTCTGTATTCTTTGGCTTTATTTTCGGAGCTATTGCTGGAATCATCAGCATGATAGTGGGTTCTGCATTTGTTTTGGCTTTAATTAATATGATTCTTAATTCATTGCTTGTCAATCCATATGTCAGCATTGCAATCAGCAGGGTTTATGGATCAATTTACAAAGAAGCAACTAAAACTGAATTAGAAACTATCTAAAATAAGAAAATTAGAAACTATGGGTGATTTAACTAATATTGTAAAATGGGTGAAAAAGTGAAAATCGATTCAAGAATTTTAGCAGGATTATCTGCACTTCTTGTTGTTGCAATAGCAATTTCAAGTGTTGGTGCAGTTGATTTGGTAAGCAATGGTATAGACAGCGCTAATTTTGCAATAGATATTCCATCAGGCAGTGACTTTGCTGAAGAGGCAACAACTAATTTGAATGTTGGCGATTTAGCTATGAATATGGAAGTCTTTGCAAACCATGGTGAAAATGCAAATGATGTAAGTGCCATTGTGTATTTGAAAGACGATTCTAAAGATCAAAGCATCATTTCAGATGTGATAAATGATTTGAAAAAGGATGCTCCTATCGTAGAGGAAAATGACAAGTATTTCATTATTGAAACTAAGGATGCAAATAATTGGAATTTCTTTGATTTTGGCTTTGGAAATGATATTGATGCCTTATGGAACTTTGCGACTGGAATCTTTTCAGATGATTCCAATGTGAATGTCACAACTGAAGGTGCTGATGTGCAGGTTTCTAAAGATGAAGGAATTCAAATAAGTGGTGATACCAACAACTCTGTCTCATTAACCACTAGAGGATTGGCAGTTTCAGATTCAAATGGTGATAATGTTTCCATTTCAACTGATGGTGTAAATGTCAATGATGCAAACGGTGAAGATTCAGTGGATGCAAATGCTTCATTTAATGGAGATCTTATTTCAAATGTTGATAATGCAGACTATGCAATTTGCATTGAAAATCCAAATAATAATCAGGTAATTGTAATTGCTGGTAATGATTTGGAATTATTAAAATCAATTGCAGAAACTGCTTCTTTTACTAATTAAAACATTCATTTTAATTAGTTTTTATTTTTATTTTCCTCCAATTTTTTATTTTTTTATTTTATAATTTT
>JAGCBE010000166.1 GCA_017652345.1 Methanobrevibacter sp. | reverse complement strand
TGGATGTAGAGATTAGAACATTGGTTAAGGAGGGTTCTCCTGCAAAGGCAATTCTCGAAACCATTGAAGAGGAAGACATTGATCTTGTTGTGATTGGAAGTTCCGGAAAGAGCGGTATCGACAAGTTCTTAATGGGGAGTGTAGCGGATAAGGTAGTCAAATCAGCTAAATGCTGCGGATTGGTAATTCATTAATCTATTTATCTTACTTTAAATGAGCAAAAGATTTTGAGATTGAAGTTCGTCATTTTGCCCATTTTTCATAATCTTTTTTACAATAATTTCTAATTTTTTAATTAAATTATTTGATAATCAAATAAGTTAATTTTATTTTTCACTAATTTTTTTATAATTATACTAAAATTATTTAAATGATAAACAATAAATTAACAAATGTATAATAAGAATACTACTTTTTGTTAAAAAATTTCTAACAAAAATTATATTGGTATGTGATAATTAGGTGTAAAATAGAAAAATAATAAATAAATTTAAAATTATCACAATACTTGTTTTAATCTTATTTAAAAATCAATAATGGTGTTACGTATGAAAGTAAAAGATGTAGCGTCTACAGATGTTATTCATGTAACCGTTCCAGGAAGCAGAGAAGATGCTTTAAGAATCATGAAAAAAGAGGATGTATCTGTAGTGCCTGTTATTAAAAATGATACTAACAAATTAGTCGGGATTTTAACTCGTTCTGATATGATCACCAATCCTGATGAAGAACAAATTGCAATGTTGATGACTAGAGACTTGATTACCGCAAAAATGGATGACGACTTAAAGACCGTTGCGGAAAAGATGGTGGAAAACAACATCAGAAGAATTCCTGTTGTAGATGATGAAGATGAATTAGTTGGAATTGTAACTTCTTTTGATATTGTAGCTTTAGCTATTGCTGACATGGGAATCAAGGAACCTGTAGAAGATTACATGATCAAGACAATTCCTGCAACTTGGGATGAAACTCCATTGAATGTTGCATTCGAAGTAATGAAGTTCTTTGGCTTGAAATCCGTTATCGGATTAAACTCCAACAACAGAATGACTGGTATCTTGACTGAAACCGATTTCATTGCTGAAAGTGAAATCATCTCTGAAAGAACCGAACACAGCTCTTCAGTAGGTACTGAAGGAGACAAATGGTCATGGGACAGCACTTCAGTTTTATACATTGAGAAAAACCATCTCAAGTTTACTGACAAAGTGTTTAAGGATGTTGCAATCAAGGATGTTGTAACTGCAAACACCAAAACCAAAGTCTCTGTATGTGCTGAAAAAATGAGATCTCTTGATGTAGAGCAATTACCTGTTTTAGGAATTGAAGGAGAGCTCGTTGGACTCATCAGAGCTAGTGACTTAATTAAAACTTTATTATAAGTTTTAATTTTTTCTTTTTCTTTTTTTATTCTTTTTTCAATTTTTCTATTTTTAACATTTTAGAACATAACTATTTGTTTCATATAGTACAAACTATTTAAATATTTATATTAGTTTGAATAAATAATGTAATATTAATTTTTTCATGATTTTAATTTGAGTGATAAAATGTCATCAGAACCTATTTTAGTGATAAAAGACAATGATTCAACAATTGGAATAAGGGCAAGAGTTGGAGAGGAATTCTCTGAACATGAAATCCAATTGAATGTCATGCTTGCCTACTACTGGGACAATGATCTT
>JAGCBE010000165.1 GCA_017652345.1 Methanobrevibacter sp. | reverse complement strand
TATTTTTCTTAAAATAAAGTGATTTCTTAAATTTTATTACTTATATATTATAATTTATAAGTTATACTATATAAGTTTTAAGTTATATCTTCTTACTTTTACTTTATAATTTATAATTTATTATTTATAAGTTTTTACTTTTAAGTTATTAGTTATAACTTATAACTTATAACTAAAAAATAAGGTAATTTTAGATAAAAATAGTCATAAAAACGCAAAGAATTTAGAGAAAAAGCATACGTAAAAATGTGAAAAAAGGTAAAAAAAGTAGGAAAATAAAATAAAAAGAGAAAAAGAAAATAATAGAATGGATTCTATTTGGAGTTTTCCATAGATCCATCCATATAACTTGCGTAACCTTTAAAGTCCATTAAACCATGGCCAGAGAAGTTAACAACAATGGTTTTCTCTTCACCAGTTTCCTTACATTTCTTAGCTTCATCAATAGCTGCTTTGATTGCATGGTTTGTTTCAGGAGCAGGAATGACTCCTTCACACATTGCAAACATTTTACCTGCTGCAAATACATCTCTTTGGTGAACAGCTACTGGATTGATGTATCCTAAATCTCTAAGCAAGGATACTTGAGTGTTCATACCGTGGTATCTAAGTCCACCTGCATGTACAGAAGGAGCAATGAAGTTGTGTCCTAATGTAAACATCTTTAAGAGTGGTGTGAATCCAACTTCGTCACCAAAGTCGTATCTGTATTCACCTTGAGTTAATGTAGGACATGCAGAAGGTTCTACAGCAATGAATTCAGTGTCGGAATTACCTTGGATCTTGTCTTTAATGAATGGGAACAAGGATCCACCAAAGTTACTTCCTCCACCAACACAAGCAATCATTGTGTCTGGTTCTTCTTCAACTTTTTCAAGCTGCAATTTGATTTCCTGACCGATTGTAGTTTGATGCAAGATAACGTGGTTCAATACACTTCCTAATGTGTATTTTACTTTATCATCAGTTAAAGCATCCTCTACAGCTTCAGAAATAGCTATTCCAAGGGAACCTGGAGTGTCTGGATTTTCTGCAAGAACTTTTCTACCGACTTCGGTATGTTCACTTGGGGAAGCATGAACCTCTCCGTCATACAATTGCATGATTGTTTTTCTGAAAGGCTTTTGATCATATGAAACCCTTACCATGTATACGGTACAATCGATTCCCATCATGGAAGCTGCAAGGGATAATGCAGTACCCCATTGTCCTGCACCGGTTTCTGTGGTAATTCTTTCAATTCCTTCCTTTTTAGCATAGTAAGCTTGAGCTATTGCACTGTTTAGCTTGTGACTTCCAGTTGGGGATGTGTCTTCCCGCTTATAGTAGATTTTTGCAGGCGTATTGAGTTTTTCTTCCAATCCTCTTGCTCTAACTAAAGGAGTAGGTCTTCCTAATCTTTGGTAGAGTTCCCTTACCTCTTTTGGGATGCTTATGTATCTTTCAGTAGCGAACTCTTGATTAAGACATTCGTTTACGAATATTTGAGGCAATGTGCCTATTTGATCCTTTCCTTCACTGTTTTTAGGAGCAGGAAGTTCTACAGGTAAATCAGCGTTAATATTATACCATTTGGTTGGTACTTCATCGTTAGTTAAGTCAATTCTGTATTGCATAATATCACTTTTTTGTTTTTAATAAACTTATAATTCTTATAAACTTTGAAATTCAACTTCAGAAGGGGGATTATAAATTTTTATTATAAATTACTATACTATTTTATAGTCCCAATTATTCTGTACTAATATTATGTATAATGTACTATATAAAGCTTTGTAGTACATATTTGTACATTATAGTATTTAAATTAAAATATTTTCCAATGCTTTTTTAAGATTTTTTAAGATTTTTTAAGATTTGTAAAAAATTTAAATATTTTTAAAACAAATAGAAAACTATGAAAATTTTAGCTATTGATGTAGGAACTGGCACTGAAGACATTTTATTGTATGACAGTGAAAAAGAGATTGAAAATTCAATGAAACT
>JAGCBE010000022.1 GCA_017652345.1 Methanobrevibacter sp. | reverse complement strand
CTTTATACAAGATTTTCCTTATATAGAAGCAAGCTTTATGAGTGATTACAACATGAGTATAAAAGACAAACCAATGCACTGGTGGGAGTTTTATTATTTGTTGTGTGGGCTTTCTCAAAGCGAAATGGGTAATAGTTGCGTGCTAAATAGAATACGTGATTTAAGGTCGCTTGACTTAAACACAATTAATGACCCAAAGGAAAGAGAAAAGTTGAGAAAGGCAAAGGAGAGATTTGCATTAAAAAAACACACGAAAAAAAAGAAAGAGTTTACAGAAGAAGAGCTAAAAGCAATGGAAGAATATCATAAATTAGTGGGTGATTAGAAAGGAGAATGCTATGGGAAATGTAGATGGTTCAGTTATTATTGAAGTAAAAGCAACAACTGATAAATTTGAAAAACAACTTCAAAACCTAGAAAACAAATATTCAAATAAAGAAATAGAACTTGAATTAAGTGAAAAACAATTATTTAATGCCGAACAAGATTTAAAAAGTTTAAATGACCAAGTTGAATATTTAGATAGTCAATATGATGAAATAAATAAAAAACTAAAAGAACAAGAAGAAATAATGGCAAGAATAAAAGCAACACCACGTGATATGACAACGATAGAAGGTAGAATTGCTAGTAATTCATTAGATACTCAATATAATAGAGCCCTAGACCGTAGAGACGCAGCACAAAGAAATTTATGGAGAATAACTGAAGAAATAAACAAACAAAATGATTTGATTATAAACCAAGAAGCAGTTGTTTCAAAAATTACAGCAAAATATGAAAAACAAAAAAATGATTTGGCATATATAAATCAACAAATATCAAATACGGAAATGGCACAAAGTCAAATAAATACTACTGTTGAAAAAACATCAACAGCACATAATAAAACATTAAAAAGTTTAACAAAAATAGGACTTGCAGTATTTGGTATTAGAAGTGCATATATGTTTGTAAGACAAGCAATGAGTTATGTTTTAAGTGGAAATCAAAAATTATCAAATCAAATGGAAGGAATTAAAAGTTCTTTCTATAATGCGTTTACACCTGTTATTGAAAAAATAATATCAGGTATTAAAACTTTGATGGCATATATTAATTATTTATGGAAAGCATTATTTGGTAAAGTTTTGTTTGCTGAAAAAGGCACAACTAATATGAGCAAGAACTTGGCAAGTGGAGCTAAATCAGCAAAGGAAATTAATAAACAACTCGCAAGTTTTGATGAAGCCAATGTTTTATCAAACAATAAAGACACAGGTGCAGGCGGTATTGGTGGAGGTTCTAATGGTAAATATGATTTGGGACTTTCAAACATACCTATTCCTGGTTGGTTAAAATGGATACGAGACTTTATTGAAAAACACCCAACGATTTCAAAAATAATATTTGGTTTGGCTGCATTTACCTTGTTTGGTGGTTGGAAACTTGCAGGTGGTATAATGGGCACAATATCTGCATTACTAGGTGGTGGTGCTGGTGCAGGTGCAACAGGTCTTATAGGTATACTTGGAACTATGCTTTTAATTGCTGGAACAGTTATTATTTGTAAAATCTCTTATGATAAAGTTAAAGAGGCAATAAAAGTTTACAAAGAAATGAAAGAAGCACGAGAAGAAGCCGACAGAGTTGTTGACGAAAGTGTAAAAAAGGGTGGCAAATGGCAAAAAGATATGGTTAATAAATTGTCTTTAATGGATAAAGAAGATAAAGCTCGTAAAGCAATTATTGATGGTATCAAATTAGATATGGAAATGGAAGAAGAGCAAATGCTAGCATATAGTGGTAATGCAGCAAAAAGAGAAACATTAGAAAAAAAACATCAAGAAAATGTTTGGAATACATTGAATAAAATGAAATTGCTTTATGACCAAGGAAAACTTACTGAAGAAGAACAATATGAATACTACAAAATGTTAAACACATATTTAGACCCTGAATTGATTGAACAACAAGGTGCATTAATGGGTAACGCACAGCAAGGAAAAGAATTAAAAGACACTTATGATAGTTTAGATAAAGGTTTTAAAACACGATATGATATTGAAACAAACGAAGCAAAATCAAAGTTTGATAGTTTTGTAGATAAATTAAAGAATGGTCTTTCAAAACCTATTGAAGTAAAATTAAAAGCCAATTTTGAAAATTTGTCAGCAAAAGTTAAAAGTGCACTTGGTATATTTCACGCAAATGGAGGTATTGTAAATCTTCCAGGACGAGGAGTACCAATAGCACACTATGCTGGCGAGGCAGGACGTGAAGGGATCGTTCCAATTGATAACGAAGGGCAAATGGCATTACTTGGTAGTGAAATTGCGAAACGTGTTACAATTAACTTAACAAATGTAACGGAAATGAATGGTAGGACAATATCAAAAGAATTAAAACGTATAGGAAGCGAAAGCGATTTTGCTTTTAATAGGTAGGTGATATAATGTTTATAGACAAAGATAGTATTACAATTAATGGCGTATCAATGGGACAATATTTAACTGAAGCAAAGTTTGGTTTTCATAAATTGTGGGGGGAAGACACAGGAAGAAACTTAAATGGCGACTACACAGGCACATTAAGTGGAGTTTATCCTAAAATCACAATGCAAATTAGACCATTAAACAAAACCGAATTAGAAACAATTGCACCTTTATTAGATAGTGCATATCAAACAACAGTTTATTATGATCCTAATAAACAAGCAAATGTTACGATGACTACTTATTCAAACGATTGGGAGTTTACTGATAAAAATATAATAAGTGGAAACACAAAAAATTCAAGTTTTAGTTGGGCAGTTATAAGCACTAAAAAGAGAGTGTGATATATGAAGACACATACAAACGATTTTAAAAACGCAATCAAAAGATTTGGTCGTGAAATAGATAGCAAGTTTACTTTTACTTATAATGGCGAAGAAATTGATATTGATTATGAAAAATTGATGTCAGTTTCTCCACATTATGAGGGGTCGATTTTAAAGTCAGTAATGAAAGAACTTGACTTGGTATGCAAAGAAGAACTACAAATTGGCACAATAGTAAATTATCAATTAGGGGTTAAAGTAAGAAATGATGAAGTAGAAGATTATCGAGATAATTATGATTATGTTAATTTTGGCAATTATATAGTTAATAAAGTTGAAAAAAAAGAAGATACTAACGAATATCAAATAAAATGTTATGATAGTATGATTAACGCAATGAAAGATTATGATAATCTTGGTATAGTCTTTCCACTTACTATTAGAGAATATCTTGG
>JAGCBE010000164.1 GCA_017652345.1 Methanobrevibacter sp. | reverse complement strand
GTATCTCACTACAATCCATGAAAGAAATCTGAATTTTATGGAAGAAAATATTTTGAGGAGAAGAAAGTAGATAATTCTGATTTTATAAGAAAATACTCAAATGCTGAACAGCACAAAGATTAGTATGTGATTTGGATTATGCAAATGTAGTGAATGTAGAAAGCCACGACTCCATCATGCTCATAAACGGAGAAAATATGAATACCATAGGATATTCAGAAAGCTCAGAAAAAAATTATGAGCTACTGATAATGTGGAAAAGTATGAGGATATAGACTTCACTACTGGAAAATACACTGACTAAGTCTTTTAGATCCTAACATATATGAATCATGCCATGTGGAAGATGAGGTAAGAGAAAATAATTTTTCTCAGAAAGAAATTAAAAAAGTAGGAGAACATTATCAAAAAACTCCTACTTTTTTGGTTGCATATAGATTGGGAGTGATATACAACCATCTCTCTTTTATGGAGTAAGCAAATCCAATGGCTGATGAATTTCCAGCTATAATTATAATCTAGTGATACTAATAAGCTCAGCCTCTTGATCATCAAAAAAATTTTTAGCGATATATTCTAGCACATCTTTTGGATCGTCTGTAAAATTTACTACAATATCAGTAAATATCTCATGAGTATTTTTGAGCTGATAAGTGACCAACCATTTAGTAGGAAATCCAAAAAATTCTAGAGCCTTTTCTGTCTTAGGAGCTGTTAGTTTTTTGTCCCTTTTTTTTCATTTTTCTTCATAAATTTTATCTAAAGATTCAGTCAATTTCTGAATATCCCTCAAAAGAGTAATATCGCTCTGGAGTACTTCAATCATATGTTTATTTAATCAGTTTACCCAGATAGCAATAAGAATAATGGATACAATGATCCAGATAAGTAGAATATAGAATGATGCCATTATTGTATAAAACTAATGTAAATGATCAGTAATATATTGTATACAATTATCTTTTGTAGGTTCTGGATGATCTAAAAACAATTTCTCAGCAATTCACATTCAGAGAAGACAAAAGAAAAAAGCTACAACAATAAACGCCACAAGATAATACTGAATAAAATATTCAGTTGGAGATATTACCTCATTAGTTGGTAGGATTATTTCAGTTTTTTTCATGCTACTATCTACATAGAATTAAAAATATACAAGCTAGAATTAGAATAAATCAGATGATCATGATAGCTCGACTAGATACTATCTGAAATCTCATTCGCTTCTGCTGATTTCTGAAAAATTTTCTTTCTCATTCTGAATTTTGATATCGAATAAGTAACTCGTCATAATCTTTTTTGAGTTTATCGTAAGTACTCTTAGGTACTCGATTTGGTTGTAGTCCTCATGGATTTATCATCTGATTTTTTTGGATAGTAATTAAAATGATCTGTGAGTAATACTTTAGCAATTTCAAGCATTCTTTCTTTTGTATCAGGTCGTCATTCAGAGAGATTATTTAGCTCCTGAATGAGAGCATTCTTTTCTGATTCTTGCATTTTGCTCCTCTAAATTACATAAAGCCTCAAATAGACATTGTCTACAACTTTCAATTTGTAGTCCATACTTACAAATTCTTTTTGTGTTTTCAGTCTGTATTTCCATCTAATAAATTATCTATAATCTGATTAAAATAATCTTTGTTGGTTTATTCTATCTACTTCTTCAAGTCTATTCTTTGCTATCTCTACATATTCAGGATTGATCTCTATTCATATATAATTTCTATTTGTTTTTTTACAGGCAACAGCAGTAGTACCACTTCATAAATACATATCTAATACAGTATCTCATTCATTGCTACTTATCTTTATAAGTCTTTCTATCATTTCTAAAGGTTTCACAGTTGGATGGTTATATTTCCTATTTCATATTGGATGTGATTCATAAGTGAAATAGTTTTCATATCCTAACTTATGATTAAATGTAGTTCAGCTATCATGGATATAAACACAATATTCTTTATCAAATAAGTAGTGTGATTTACAGGCAGGAATAGGATTAGGTTTCAGCCATAATAGTATATCCCATTTATAATTGTATTTCTCTATCCGTTTTATATATGCTGGAAGTGTTGTTTTATTGCAGAAGAAATATCAATTAAATTTTTCCATTCATGCTCTTATTGTTTCTAGCATTTCTTCAGGATTAAATTCTAATCCTATTGTTTTTGTGATTTCTTCTCATAATTTATTATCTGCAAGGCATCAACCTGCTGAAAGTTTTTTAGAAGCGAATTGGTAAGGTGGATCAGTAACAACAAGATCAATATTTTTAAGTATCTCCCCCCCCCCTCAGAATTTCTAAACATTCTCCAGTTATAATCTGGTTTTTCTCCATTATCTTTTTTTACAATCATAAAAGTGATAAATAGGATACCAGTATCATGATCGATGATCTTTTTCTGCTCATATCATGATTCTTTTACCATTCTGATTTCTTGCTCGAAAAACACATTTTCCACAGCGTGGACATTTGAACGTTTT
>JAGCBE010000163.1 GCA_017652345.1 Methanobrevibacter sp. | reverse complement strand
TTTGCCTCTTCATCAATTGCAACTTCCTCAATTCCAGCAGCATTGATACTTGCCTTAAGGTCTATTGGCTTTTTACCCACTTTACAGAGGTAGGTGTGCTTGTTTCCATCTCTTTTAGCATCAATGATAAGTTCACTGCTGTGTTGGTATTGATAAAGCAACCAGTTGGAACCGCTTGGGCATGGGTGGTATTCAATAAGTTCTACAATATCTCCATCAGCCATTGTAATGACTTTCTCATATGGAGCAATCCATGGGTCATCAAATTTTTCCTTTAACTCTTCAGGTTTTAAAATTGCCATATTATCATCTAAATATAAACTTTAAAAAATAATAGAATTGAAAATACTATATCGAATCGATAGTTTTTATAAAAAAAGTTTTAAAGAATTCATTTAAGAATTCTTTATTAAATTTAAATATCCTGTAATCTGTCACACATTTTAACAGCTGCTTCAACAGCGTTTTTACCATAGCTAACTCTTCTGTGTGCATCTAATCTGGTCATTCCAGGACCGCTGATACCAAGGGAAATTGGTTTACCCCATTCTAATGATAAGTCAGCAATCTTACGGGATGCATGTTGAGCTACGATTTGGTCGTGATCGGTTGCACCTTCAATTACAGTACCTAAAGTGATTATGCAGTCAAGGTCAATTTTGCCTTCTTTGTCTGCTTCAGTTAATTTCTTGATTGCAAGTGGCATATCAAATACGCCAGGAACCATTACAATTTTTGTAATTTCACAGTCACGAACTTGAGCTTCTGCTTTTGCAAGTTCTAACATCATATGAGTAATATCATAATTAAATTCTGCAACTACTGCACCAATATTATATTTTACCATTTTTTATCCTCCACATTAAAATTTTCTTGTAATTGATTAGATTTAAATCTTTATTAGCATTTAGCTTTTTATTTTATTATTTCTGGTTTACATTACATATGCAATGAAAGTAGCCACTGCACTGAAAACCATAATAAAAATAATAAACAATGCTGCAATTTTTACTGCGTCCATTTTAAATCTCCTTTTTTTTAGATAATAAAATTTTGTAATTTTAATCTTCTAATATTTTTATATATTATTGTAATTACTTATAAATGTTTTATACTATTTATAATTATTCAATATATTTTAAATTATTAATTTTTATTTTTCTTTTTTTCATTTAATAAAAAAATCAAATTGAAAAATCAAGTTGAAAATTCAAATCAGTATTCCGGATTTTCCTTTTTGAATTCATAATAATTGTCATACTTCAGGACATCAAGGAAGAACTTTTTCTTCTTTGGACCTAAATTATCCAAGTAATCCTCGTAGTATTCGGTATCCTTAATCTTTTCATAATCATCCTTGATAAGATTGAATAAAGGTTCCTTTGCATCTTCTGTAATGTCCATAAGTGCCATTCTTGGACCGTTGATCTTGTAGGCTAAAAGGTCGAACTTGTAGTCTTCATAGAATCCATTGTCAATCATTCTTCTCATAAGCTCGCATCCTGCTTCAACAGTGTCTAAGTAGTTTGCATCAACCACATGAGTTATTGATGCATTGTGCTTTCTTCTGTAATAGAAATGCTTTCTTATGATTGAAATCCTTTCTGCCTTAAGATAGACATAAAAGAAAAATGGCATGTCTTCAAAGTATATTCCTTCTGGAAAGCTGGCGCCAATTGATTTCAAAAAGCTGTTTCTATAAATCTTTTGGCAGCTGCTTACTGATAGG
>JAGCBE010000162.1 GCA_017652345.1 Methanobrevibacter sp. | reverse complement strand
TTCATGAAAGTAAGCCTATTGAACAATGGACCAGTGACAATCTTGCTTGAAAAAGAATTTGAAGAATAAAAAATAAATTATTAATTTTATTTAAATAAATAGTGAAGGCCATCTAGGCCTTAAACTTAAAATCAAAGAATTTTATTGTATTTCAAAAGTGTTTTCATCATCAATAATGACTTGGAAACAGACCCTTTTTTAATCTTTCCATGAGGGCTAATCACTTCACAGGTTACAGCAGGAATCCCTTTTAAGTTTACTTCATCTTCCAAAGCGCCAGGATACTCCACCCCTGCCTTTTTATAAATCTTGTATTTCACTTTTGCATTTTTAGCAATATACTTGGCAATTGTTGCACTTTTTTTAGTAGGTTTATAGGTTCCAAAAACCAAATCCTTACCAGGCTTACCGCCAGGCCTTGTAGCATGAAAATCACCGTAAGCATCACATTTGAACTTCTTGATCAATTTGACTGTCTTATAGGAGATGGTTCCTTTCTTATTAGCTTTTTTATTCAAGTGAACCCCTTTGTAATCCCTGACATTTGCTGCGGTTCCCTTTGGATTCATGAATGGCATGACATAAACTGTACCATTGATATAATGTGTCTCCAAATACTTGATCAATTTCATCGCAGCAACTTGAGAAGGTATTTCATTTCCATGGCATCCTGCAGTGATGAATACGACTTTTCCCTTTCCTCCCTTGAATTTGATAACAGGAGTGCCGGATTTTGCAAGCTTAATGATCTTTCTTACAAGTGCAGAGTTTGGAACATTCGCCTTAATCCTCTTATTCTTTAAAACGTTAGCTCCAGATTTCCATTTGTAATTGGTGATCTTATAATAATTCTTTACAGTGCAGTAATTCTTTCCTGAAATGCCGCTTGCATTGTATTTGATTGCATATTTTCCTGCATTCAAATTTAGATAAAGATAAGCTATTCCGCTGACATTTGTGTAACGGTTATAGGTTTTTCCAGAAACCTTAAAAGTCACTAATGTGTGATTGATAGCTTTTCCTTCATTATTAAGGACTTTTACAGAGAATTTTGCCTTTTTCCCATATGTTGTACTGATATTTTTAGCGGATGAAAACTTATAAGGAGTTTTTGAAGAATCAATACTTGAATTATTAGTTTCATTGCTATTGGACTCAGTATCCTCATCCAAAGAAATATCTGAATTAGCATCATCACTGGAAACTTCAGAAGTGTCAATTGATTGCTCTTGGCCAAAAACTTCAATATTTGGATTAGAATCATCAGAACCTATCTCTTCAGCACTAACTGAAGACAATAATAAAAATAGGCTAATTCCAAATAATGCCAATGCTAAAAATCTTTTTTTCATACAAAAAACCCTTAATACCATATCAAAAATAATCATTTCCTAATTTTTTCCATTAAACCTGACTTACGTGCATAATGGAATAAGTAGAGTTGGGCATAACCTGCATAATCGCCAAAGTGCTCTATGCCAAAATCTCTTGTCTTATCTGCAGAAATCTCCTCTCCATCAAAGTATAAATGAGAAACTATCCTTTTAATCCAAACATCAGATGGAAATGCCTCTTCAAAACCGAATCCATACAACAAAATGCAGTCTGCAACTTTAGGACCTACACCAGGCATCTTTAAGATTAGGTCAAATGCCTCTTCATAATCCATATTGAAAATATCATTCAAATCCATTTCGTCAAGAATCATCTGACTTGCCTTTTTCATATAAGGAGCCCTATATCCAACACCACATGACTTCATATTATGGGTATAGCATTCGATTTCATAGCTGTGCCCATCTGCATCAGCTTCCTCGATTGGAGTTTCATAGAAGTCCAAGAATTGATTTGGACTTGGGAATCCATAAAAGATTCCACTATCGAACTCAACTTTCTCACCCCAATTGTGCTTTATCTTATCAATTGATTTTGTCCAGCGTGCAATGGAATTGTTAGCAGAACAGATTGAAGAGATAATGCATTCGAATGGATCCTTTGCAATGAATAGTCTCAATCCATTGCAGAAATCTACTGAAGGAGCCAATTTCTCATCATCCAATAGGAATTCATAGAATTTTTCCAAGTCAAAATCCAAGTCATAGATTTTGGATAATTCATTTTTGATTTCATTTTCTATGGTTTTTATTTCATTATTTGATAAGTTTTTTTCATCAAGAATCTGAGAAAATTGGTGATTTCCTAATTTTTTAGGAAACTCATATAGATAAGAAAATTCATTAAAATTAGATTTGTGTTGTGATAGCTTTAAAAGAATTGGAAGCTCATTTAAATTAATAGTTTCATCATTAAGTTCATTAATAATTGAAGGAACTTTTAAGTAAATTAATTCATTAAACTCATCCATATCTCCAAGTGAATTATACTTCCATGGAGCCTGTGAAGTTTGACCTGATTCTTGGGTCAACTTAAGATTGATCAATGAATTGAATTTGAGATTGGTCATGCTTTCACTTTAGAAGGTTTCCCTAATTGGAACTCCCTTTTCTTTCAAGAATTTTTTAACTACTGGAACTGGATACTCATCAAAGTGGAAAATGCTTGCAGCGAGTGCCGCACTTGCATCAGCTATTTCAAAAGCTTCAAGTATGTGTTGAGGATTTCCTACCCCACCAGATGCAATGACTGGAATGTCCACATTATCGTTGATTGCTTTTGTAAGGACAAGATCATAACCGTCCTTTGTTCCATCTCCATCCATTGAAGTGAGAAGAACTTCACCTGCACCTCTGTCTTGACATTCCTGAGCCCAAGCTATGGCATCCATGCCAGTGAATTCCCTTCCACCATAGATACTGCAATCAAACCACACTTCACCTTGATCTGTATCTACAATGGTCTTGCCTTTAGCGGCTTCCTTGTCTTCTTCAACATATCTTCTTTTAGCATCAATTCCTATTACAACCGCTTGAGAGCCTACAACCTTAGAGGCATCTGTCAATAACTGAGGATTGTGAATTGCTGCTGTATTTGTAGAGCATTTGTCTGCACCTGCCTTTAGCATGCGAGTGTAATCCTCTACCTTTCTTATTCCTCCACCTACACAAATTGGAATGAATACATTTTCAGTCAATCTTTCAATTACATCCACCATAGTTCCTCTGCGTTCGTGGGAAGCGGTGATATCCAATATTACAATCTCGTCTGCTCCATCTTCGTAATATTTGGTAGCAAGCTCTACTGGATTTCCAGCATAACGGATCTGTTTAAATTCGACTCCCTTCACCACTCTACCTTCTGGAACCTGCAGGTCACAGTCTAAACAAGGAATAATTCTTTTAGTAAGCATGATAATCACAAAATGTTAAAAATTCTATCTAATTTATTTTTTATTTTATTCTATTAATATTTTTAACTAAAAATGGAAATTAAATAATTGACTAAAAGTAAAAAAAGTAAAAATGAAAAAAACTAAAATTTTAAAAAAGATACTGAATAAATTAATATAGTAGATAAATTATTGTTTAATATAGCAAAATTTATCAAGAATTAAACTGTTTTTTGGGCCTATAGTCTAGTCAGGATTATGACGTGGG
>JAGCBE010000161.1 GCA_017652345.1 Methanobrevibacter sp. | reverse complement strand
AAGCTTCTTGAGAATGATGGACCGACGAAAAAGAACAAGAATTAAACGATTTGAATAAACAAATGGCCGAATTAGCTGGTGCTTACAACGAAGTGACAACAAAAGCTAATGCAGACTTAAATGAATATAAAGAAAAAGTTATATATGAGACTGAATGAGCGGCATTTATGCTCTATGAAGATGAATATCAATTAGTATGAGAGCTAGTAGGACGAGTTTTACCTACTAACGATAAATAATATGGCAGAAAAACAATACACAGCCAAACAACTAAGGCTTACAAACGAAGAAATATTAGAAAAATTCGCTGTTTATTGAGCTGAAGTTGATGGCGTAGCTAGGAGACAGCAATCAGCAGATAGAATAATGGAAAACATTATGACTAGACAGGGTAAAATAGAAGCAAACCATGAAAGTAGGATAGCTGTGCTAGAGAAAAGCTTCAAAATCTTATGTATGGTGCTTAGCGCTGCCTGTATAACTACCATTATCTTGCTATGGATATTCTAAAAAATTATAAGAAGCTTAAATTAGCTAGAGATAATTGAAATAAATATAAAAAAAGAGGACCGTAAAAAGTCCTCCTTTTTTATTATTATTAATTATTAAATATCTCAAGCGTATCAATCTGTCGTTCCTTGTTGGAATAGTTTCGGAGCTATCATATGTACACCTAATATAGTTCAACCAAATATAGCATTGTATGCCGTTGAGCTATCATTCTGTCCTACAAATCTGAAATATCATTTCTGTCATCTACTTGCTGGCATATCTGACTGTGGTCTATATGCTAGAGTAATAATATCTCATTTGTGTAGGTCAAGTTGTGCTTCAATATTGAATGTCATCCAAGGTCAATCAAATCATTCCTTTGACTGTCCTTGTCAGCTACCTTCGCTTATCTCTCAGTCCGTACTAACGTCTATTCAACTTCAAGCTGTAAGCAATACTTGTCTACCATATGCTCAATGCTTAGCTGTTGATACATATCTAGTTCATCTATCTCAATCTATCTTCAACAATCATCTTCATAGATTAAAGAATGTGTTAGCTTGAGTTATGTTGTTCTGAACTGTCAACTGTCAGAATAGCCGATAGTGTCAGTTCTCAAGTATTTTAATTCAATTGTTTGTAGCCATCTCATGGTTACCTGTATATAGGTTCCAAATTCAAACGTCTGTAGGCTGTACAGAGTTTCATTGTTGGTCTATATCTATAGAGTAGTCTTGATTAGATTTAAAACCAATACAACACATATTATCATATGTTTCAGTCTCGTTATCCTCTATAGTCAAGTGGTGTCAATCATCTCAGCTAACAGACAATGTTACATTCTTTGAGTTATTAGTAACAGTTATTTCTGGTATCTCTGGTACATCTGGCAATATTTCTGGGTCTATGCTAATCCTTATTGAACTGTCACTATCGTCACAACCAACTGGAGTAATAATAATTCAAGTTCATTCTTCTAGCTTTTCATCCAAATAGCCAGGTGTAGTATCTCAACTACAAGCCTTTACCTTCTCGTCTGTTGCATTAACTTCTCGTCACCCTAATATTCACCAATCACCTCAATCCATATACCAATCACTAGGTGGAGTAACCTCACTTATTGTAACGTTAAGTCAAGCCTTAACATACGTAGGTCTATGACAAGCTGGCTCAAGTTTGATAACTCAACATTCGCTTGTGTCCACCCTAAGGCAATCTGGATTAGTTGATTGGATGTT
>JAGCBE010000160.1 GCA_017652345.1 Methanobrevibacter sp. | reverse complement strand
TCATTGAAGTTAAGGAAACTGTTGAATTGCCTTTAAAACATCCTGAATTATTCGAAAAGGTCGGTATTGACCCACCTAAAGGTATCTTCTTATACGGACCACCTGGAACCGGTAAGACCTTGCTTGCAAAGGCAGTAGCTAATGAAACCAATGCAACATTCATTAAGGTTGTTGCTTCTGAATTCGTTAAGAAATACATTGGTGAAGGAGCAAGAATGGTTAGAGAAGTGTTTGAGCTTGCTAAGGAAAAGGCACCAAGTATCATCTTCATTGACGAGCTTGATGCAGTTGCAGCACAAAGACTTAAAAGTTCCACCAGTGGAGATAGGGAAGTTCAAAGAACTCTCATGCAATTGCTTGCAGAATTGGACGGTTTTGAATCCCGTGGAGATATCGGTATCATTGGTGCTACCAACAGACCTGATATCTTAGATCCAGCATTGCTCAGACCTGGAAGATTCGACAGATTCATTGAAGTTCCAGCTCCAAATGAAGAAGGAAGACTTGAGATTCTCAAAATCCACACCAAGAGAATGAATTTGTCTTCTGATATTGATCTTAATGAGATTGTAGCTCTTACAGAAGGATTCGCTGGAGCAGACTTAAAGGCTATCTGTACAGAAGCAGGTATGTTTGCTATCCGTGAAGAAAGAGACCATATCATTATGGCAGACTTTGAGGATGCTATCAATAAGATTTTAGGTAAAAATAAAGAAGGTCAATTAGATGACAATGGTGGAGTAATGTTCGGATAATTCGAGCTTACTTTACTTTTTATTTTTTTTATTCTATTTTTTATATTTTCATAATCATAATATGGCCTGTGATGAACCCTATGAGCTCTGATACGTGATGAATGATGGGCGATCTGAGGCCATTTTATTCTTATTTTTTTATTAATTTCACTTTTTTAATTTATTCTATTTGTCCTTGATTCATTCACTTTCAATTTATTCTTTACATAAACTATATTTAAAATAAAAATTATAAATATGAAGTGATGTTTGGTAAAGATAAAAAAGAAGAATTTCATGAAAAAATATTATACGAAGCACAGCCTAATATTTTTGTCTATTCAAAAGGAATTTTAATATCAATGTTTGTGTTGGGATTTTTATTTTTCTTGTATTCTGCTGGAATTCAATATATTGGGAACATGAATGTCTATTTGATTGAGTCAACTAAAGTTCCAATGACACGTTATTTTGCAATAGCTGTCTTTATCCTAATAATGATTGTATTGCTATACATCATTTTAAAGCTTTTAATCTGGACTTCAATCAAGTATACAATCACTGAAAGTAGAGTGATTGTTGAAAAGGGTATACTTTTGCAAAAGAAAAACTACATGCCTTTTAACACCATTCAGGATGTAAGCCGTACCCAAAGTCTTTTTGGAAAAATATTTTCAGTAGGTACAATAACCTTATACAGTGCATATGATGGAAAAGACCTTGAATTAAAGGATGTTTCCAGTCCAAAGAAGGTTGAAGACATCATATTCGAGAATATGAGAGGAACTCATTTAATGCGTCGCAATATTTATGATGATGATTCAGATTACAGCTTCAATCCAATAAGGCCAAATCAGGAACCTGGTCATTATAGGCGTATGGAAGATTTGGATG
>JAGCBE010000159.1 GCA_017652345.1 Methanobrevibacter sp. | reverse complement strand
TACCCTTGCTATCGTTTTGTTGGAATGGATGAATACATTATGGGAAATGTATACGATGAGCCATCTATGGAAGATTTGGAGAAATCTGAAGCATGGGAAAAATTAATGGAATTCAAGAGTTTTGTTGATGAGGACTGTGCAGACTGCAAGTTCATTAAATTCTGCAGAGGCGGATGTCCTTACAATGGGATAGTGGCTACCCAATCTCCAAGAGCTGTGGATCCACAATGTGAAGCTTATATGATGATTTTTGGTGAAGTTTCAAGAAGGGCTAATGAGGACTTTAAGAAGAATGCAATGGCTGCATTTGGTGGAGCTCCAAGAGTCAGAAAAGAAGGAGAGCCATTTTCAATAATGGATTTAATGACTAAAATGTAATTTCTAAATTACTTTTTCTATTTTTTTTATTTTATTTTATTTAATTTATTTTACTATTTTTTATTATATTGCTTTATTTTAACTTATTTTAACTTATTTTCATTCTTTTTATTATTTTTAAAACTCTTTTTATAGTTAACTATTAATAATATGTAAATTAAATAAATATTTATATTATACTTTATTTACGATTCTATCGAATTGTAGAGTTAATATAATCTTAATTAATAGAGAATTCATTTGAAAAGTTCTAAAAACTTGAATTATGGAATTTATTAGAAAATTTTCAAATATTAATTTATATTTATAGAGGCATGTTATGTTTTTAAAAATTAGGAGAGACACTTTAATAATTTTATTATTAGCTTTTATCTTAATTGTTTGTGGTAGATTGATTATCTATGTAGCATATGCATCCTCTGCTGAAGTCGCTGAAGGTGTACCTATTGCAGGTATTATCGTTAAAGGAAATGATATAGTTCCTATTGACAGTATTCGTTATAATGTTCAGAACTCTGGTTTAAGAGAAGGCAGTTATATTGATGGAGATATCCTTAAGACATCCATACGGGAGCTGCCCGTGACTGAGGCCGAGGCAAATGCAGAGAAATTCGTTCGAAGATCAACAATTCCAGGTACTAAAATCGCCCCTATTGCTGGAGCGGATGTTACTGTAAACAGAGACACTGGTATTGTTACTGTTACCGTTATCGAAGATTTCTCAACCATTAATATTACAGGTAATAAAACTACTTCTAGTGATAATTCAAATCTAGAAAAATCAACAAGTGTTTATAATTATAGTATTGCTGGATAGGAGGTTAAAATTTGAGTAAAAAGTCTAATAGAATCATAGGTTTAGTATTTTTAGTTTTAATGCTCTTTTCAGTAATTGCTGCCGCTTCCGCAACTTGTAACGTAATTGTTATTACTGACCCAAGCGGTGAAGATCCAAATGGTGCTGCTGCAGGAAGTATGTCCTTTGCAAACAACATGTTCCAATCTTCATTCATCATGTCAAAGAATGATGGATATGCGATGCTTTCCGGGGGGGAAGGTAACGGTACAGAGAGGAACTATGCGATTATTGATGCACTTGGAGCTATGCAACATGGTTCAAGCCCAGCAGCTGCTGCTGCTTTAGCAAGTGGTTTTGACGGTATTCGTCTCGTTATAGGTGGACCTTCAATGGGTGCAGCTATTGGTGGAGACTATAATGCATATCTTGTTGTTGTAGATGATAGTGGAACTATCAGAGTTACTCACCATGAAGGTGGGGTAGTGCAATTACCTCAAGGCTCTAAAGGAGCTATCATTCACTTAAGGAACAGTCAAGGTAACCCTAAGATGGGTACTGCAGACCGTGTACGTAGGGAAACTGCAGTAAACATTGGTAAAATGATTAGGGATGGATATCCTGCTACCTATATCGTTGGAAAAGCTATGGAAGAAGTAGCTAAAGACTCTGGTGAGAAATACGGTGGGGGTGCAGTGAACCTTGTATCATTAATCAGTACTGGAGACATGTTCGTACCGAAAGAAGTAAACACCACAGGTTATCCTATGGATGAGAATTACTCAAAAGTATGTTTAGACTGTGGTTGGGCTACTGGATACCCTGATGCGGAAAACTATAACGTATGTCCAATATGTAATCATGAACTTGAAATACGTTCCGCTACAGATGTTTTGATTAATGAGATTACAATATCCAAGGATGCTGTTTCCGTTTCCGTTTACGGAAGTGAAAAGGCCGGTTTGTCTGATATTACCCGTGAGGTAGTGAAAGCATCAGTGAAGAAGTATGGTTATAATGCATCGACTATAGCCGGTTCGATAAATAAGGGTATCAATAACGGTCTTATCGTTGGGGTGGATTATGTGGAACCTAGCGATTTAAACGTTAAACCTGATGTCCGTGCTGTAGGTGTATACTATAATCCATTGCCTAATGGTAGAACTTCTCCTGCATGGAATTTACCTATCAATTCAATGGTGCTTACTATTTTAGGTTCTATCCAAACAGCAATCGGATTTGTTTTAATAGTCTTGGTTGTATTCAGAACAAGATTATTGAAATCATTCAGAGATCGTGTTTCTTAAATTGGTTTTTACCAATTTTTATTTT
This sequence comes from Methanobrevibacter sp., assembly GCA_017652345.1. Next base: position 2,449 of record JAGCBE010000159.1, on the reverse strand, counting down.
CTTATTTTTAATTTATTTTTCTATTTTCTATTTTTCTTTTATTATTTTATATTTTTTCAAAATCTTTAGCTATTTTTACAAAATTTTTTGTTCATTTTTTCTATTGATTTTTATTTATTTTTCTATTTATTGAATTAAAATTATTTATTATTCAATTTTTTTAAATATTCATTAGTTTTTATTCAATATTTTTAATATTATTGTTTATTTTTAAATTTAATTAGTTTTTAATAGTAATATATTTAAATAAAAAAATATAAAATTAATATATAGATTTTTAAATAATGTAAATCGTTTTTTTATTTTTTTATTATATGATTATAGGGATAACATGGCTTTGGTATTGATTAGAGGAGAAAACAATTCAAAAATTCTTAATGCAATTGCAGATGTTGAAAGACATGCAAATCTAAATTTAACTACAAAACCTAAAAGGATCGATGCGAAATATGCAGATAAAATTGTTGAAAACATTTTGAAGGCTCCATTAAGAACCAAATCAAAAGTGGCTACTGCATTTCGTATAAAAGAAGACACTGCAACTGCAATTGTTCAAATCAAAAAGATCCATCCTCCCGCTCATATTGTAGTAATCAGCAATGATTATGATGATTATAATGAATTAAACAAATCATTGAATGATGCAAAAGTATTCAGAGGATATTACTCTGGCAAAAAGCAATCAACCCAAATGAAGGATTATAAGGCTAATCAGAATGAATAGATTATTATTCCATTCGATTTAGCTATTTTCTATTTTTATATATTTTTCCAATACCTATTTTTTAAACCCTATTTTTATTTTTCTTACTTATTTTTCAGTTAACTTGGTAAATAACTTATTAGAATTAATTAAAAAGTATTATATAATTCAAAAATCATATATCTAAACATGAATTGTGAAATATGTGGTAAACCTATAGAAGGTAGACCTATAAGAACAAAAATAGATGGTTCAGTTTTAGAAGTTTGCAAGGAATGTTCTAAATTCGGAAGAGTTCAAAAGGACACTCCTCTTGAAAGAAAATTCGTTTCAAGAAACAAAAAGGGAAACCCTCAAAAGAGAACTCAAGCAAACAAGCAGAATGTTCAAAGAAGACGCAGAGAAGAACCTATGGATGAGCTTGTGGAAGATTATAATGTAATAATCAGAAAGGCAAGGGAATCCAAAGGTTGGACTAGAGAGGAATTAGGGGCTAAGATGTATGAAAAGGTTTCAGTAATCAACAGGATAGAATCAGGAAAGATGGAACCGGATATAAAGTTAGCTAAAAAATTCGAAAAGACTTTGGGCATCACTATCATTGAAAAATATGATGAAATGGATTTGGAATCATTTAAAAGTTCTGCATCAGGTCCAAATACATTAGGAAGTATTGTAAAGATCAAAAGGAAATAATCCTTTTGCAATATTTTCTCTTTTCATGATTAATGTTCTATTTTTTATCTATTTTTCAGATGAATTTTTATTGAAATTATTTTTCTTACTTAAATTAAGAAAAACTTTATATATTACTATGTATAAATTATTTTATAATCTACGAATATTTAGATTTAAATAGAATTATGAGATATAACAATTATTATAATCTCTATTCTACAGATGAAATGTAAAATTGTTGTAAAAATATGAAATAAAATTTATTAGTACATTTAAAAACTAAATTTAAATTTATTAGAGATAACTAATCTAAAGGAGGAGTGTATTATGGAAGATTCTCCAAATGAAGTTCAGAATATCCCAAGCCCTACTAAAATAGAAGAAGTAGATGAGCCAAAAACTGTTGAAGAACTTCAAAAAGAACTAGATTTGCTTAAGGCAGAGAATACAAAAACCAAACGTAATCTCATGTGGAAAGTTAGAAAGCTTGAAAAAGACAAGATTCTAACTGAAAATGAAAAGATTCGTTTAGAAAGAGAGTTAAAATCATTAAGAGGTGAAGTTGAAAGATTCAGATCACCTCCACTTATATTGGCTACCATTACTGAAGTAATCGATGATTCAAGATTGACTGTAAAAAGCAGTACTGGACCAAGTTTCCTCATTAACTATTCAAAGTTCTTGGATGAAAAATTATTGAAACCAGGTTCAAGAGTAGCTTTAAATCAACAAACCTTCGGCGTAGTGGAAGTATTGCCTTCTGAGAAGGATGCAAATGTTTCCGGTATGGAAATTGACACCAAACCTGATGTCACCTATGATGTGATTGGTGGTTTGGATGATCAAATCATTGAAGTTAAGGAAACTGTTGAATTACCTTTAAAACATCCTGAATTATTCGAAAAGGTCGGTATTGACCCACCTAAAGGTATCTTATTATACGGACCACCTGGAACCGGTAAGACCTTGCTTGCAAAGTCAGTAGCTAATGAAACCAATGCAACATTCATTAAGGTTGTTGCTTCTGAATTCGTTAAGAAATACATTGGTGAAGGAGCAAGAATGGTT
>JAGCBE010000021.1 GCA_017652345.1 Methanobrevibacter sp. | reverse complement strand
CAGTGTCTATAGTCTATTTAGCTCATGGCAATTTTGATGATGCAAAGGCAGATGATGATGCTAAGGATATTGGCATATTTTCATTTGATGTTTTGGAAAAAGAGAAACTTGCATTTGATCATGAAAAAATTTTAACTGAAGTAAAGAATTTTTTAGAAAAAACTAACTGATTTTTGCATAAATTTTTTTAAAAAAATAGTAAATTTTTTACTATTTTTTAATCTACTTACTATCTGTTTTTATTATTATCTTTTACTAAATTTTTACAATTTTTCTTAATTTTTAGGCATTTTTTACCCTATTTTTAAATTAAGTTTAAATACTATGACTTAATAAACTTTATTTATAAGTATATTATATATAAAGTATTTAATCATTTACGAAATTTAAAAAACTTAAATTTTAAAATTTTAATTAAGTTGAATTGTTATATGAAAGGTAAATGTTTAGATTATAATTATTGGAGATTATAATCATTGTCAATATTGTGTTTACATTTAATCTTAAAATTTTTTAATTTCTGTTTTTAAAGAGTAGTATCTTAAATATTGGAGGTAAATAATGGAATTCTGTCCAAAATGTGGTGGAATGATTCTTCCTCAAGAAGTAGGGGAGGAAGATGAAAAAGAAATAGTATTGAGATGTTCCACCTGCGGCTATGATTCATCTGAAGTGGATAAAGCCGAATATTCAATCGAAAAGAAAGTGGAATCCAAAGAAACCGTTATAATGAGAGGAGATGAAAGCGGTTTACGTTCTACTGTAAGAGAAATTTGTCCTAAATGTGGACATGATCGTGCTTCATACGAATTGCTTCAAACCCGTAGTGCTGATGAAGCGCCAACTCGTTTCTTCACTTGTGAAAAATGTGGTCATAAATGGAGAGGATATGATTAATTTTTAATCATTTTTTGCATTGCTTTAATGCATTGCCTTAATTCAATTATTTAGTTTTAAATTAATATTTATATTTATTATTCATTTAATCGTATTTATAGCGATTTTACTAAGGGTATTATGGTGTGTTAATTATTGATGAGTGAGTATTCTTAGTATTTTTAAGTAAGGAGATAAAATGACTAATTCAAAAAATAGTAATTTAGAAGACGTTTCTAAAGGAAACGATGAATCAGCTCCCGGAGCTAATGATTCCACTTCTTCCAAAAAAACTAGATTCAATAAATCCAAATCCATCTCTGAAGTTTTTAAGGAATTAGAATTTGAAGATGATGAATCTTATGAAGTTTCTAATGACTATGAAGATGATGTAGATGAGATTATTCCTATTCATAATGAATACAATGATTTAGATGAATCTGACGCTTTCGATGATGAATCTATTGAAGGAGGAGTTATCATAAATCCTAATTTAGATGATTCTGTCGAAGCAAATGTTATTGAATCAACTGAGGATGTTGATTTAAAAGAAAATACTGATTCTATTGATGATGAAGCTGGTGATGAGTCTAGCGAATCATTTGATAGTGATGAAGATATTGATGATGAAGAGTTCTTTGTCGCTCAAAAAGATAGTGATGTTGCATTAGCAGATGAGGATGTAGAAGAGAAAATAGGCAAATCTTCTGCTCAAGGTGTATTGATAAATGATAAGGAAAAGTCTTCTGATTCTGAGAGATCTTTAGATATTTTTGATTCCTCTACACTTTTAACCCTTGCTGGTTTTATTGTAGGTTTGGCAATCCTAATCATTGGAATAACCTATTACGCTTCAAGTTCTGATAGGGTTGTGGATAATGTTTTATCCGGTGAAACTGCAGGACTTGCTATATTCTTGATAATTATTGGACTTATTATTATTGGATTTTCTTTATTGAAGTTCTTCTCTTCTTCAAAGTCTTCGTTAATTATCGATACTTTTAACAGCATTAAGAGCATTGATTATGACGAAATAAGCGAGGACGGATTTTCTCGTGAAGACTTTGATGCTATTTTTGGCATCTTAAAAAGAAAAAAAGATTCTAATTTTTCCGATAGCGGCGATAATGACAAATCTGTTGATTCCTCTAAGGATTTATTTGAGAATGATGAGGAAGAAGAACTTTCTGATGATGATATCAATTCTTTATATTCTGATTCAAATCTAACATCTCAAAAAAATCAATCTTCTTTTAAAGAGCATGAAAATGCCAATTCAACAGAACTTTCTGATGATGATGAAAACGATGATGAAGTTGATGAGATCATCCCTATTCATTCTAGACTAAACAAACAATCTGATGAGTCCGATTTGGAGGATAAGTATTCCAAATACGATTTTGATGATGAGGATGAATATGATTCAGTTGAGATTTCTGAGGAGGATATATCTGAAGATATCCCTGAAGATATCCCTGAAGATATCCCTGAAGATATCCCTGAAGATGCTCCTGCTGATGAGTCTGATTTGGTTGAAGAAGATGAATTGATTATTGATGAGGAGATTGAAGATCCAGTAGAGAATACTGCAGATGATTCTATAGTTGAGCCTGTAGAGGAACCTGTAGAGGAAGCTATTGAAGAGGAATATCTTGAGGAAGATTTTGCAGAAGATGCTGAGTCCAATCCAGAGGCTGAAAAGATGGATGGTTTAGAAGACAAATATTCCAAATATGATTTTGATGATGATTCTGATGAGATCTTTGAAGAATCTGAAAGTTCTAAACCTAAATTCAAAAAGTCTGTTGACTTGTCAAAGTTTGACAGCGATTCCTTAAGTGAAGAGGAATTAGCTGAAAAAGAAAGAAAAGCCCAAGAATTGGCAGAGAAGAAAAGAAGAATCATTGAAGGTACCAATTTTGATAATAGTTTAAGAAAAGATTAATTTTTCTTAAATTTATTTTTTTCTTGATTTTCATTAAATTCCATCATCTATTTTTTTATTTACTTAGAGTATATGCTCATTTTTTTCACACTTTTTTTAATATTTTTTCCAATATTTTTTTCATTTTTCATTAAAAAATTTTCACTTTTGATTAGATTTATAAATGATTAAATACTTATATAATATTATAATAAAATAATATGATTTTATTAAATTTCAAGAATTTAAAAAATTAAATTATGCATTATTTTAATAATTATTTGTAAATGAAATTTAGCTTGATATGAGCTATTTTAATTTATAAAATAAATAATCAATGCTTAAAATTAAATCAAGAGTTGATTTTTAATGTTTAAAGCAGAGTTAAGTGATTCTAGTATTTTAAAAACCAGTTTCGATGCTATTTCATCTATTGTAGATGAAGTACAAATCCAAACTGACAGTGAAGGTTTTCGTTTAGATGCCTTAGACCGTAGTCATATTACTTTTGTTCATCTCGAACTCAAATCCAGTTTATTTGATGAGTTCATTTGTGATGAACCGGAAAAGATCAATATTGACACAGATGAGTTAATGAAAGTATTAAAACGTTCTAAAGCTAATGATCGTGTCTTAATGTCATTAGATGAAGGAAATCTTATTCTCACTTTTGTTGGTGAAGCTACAAGAACTTTCAAAATTAGATTGATTGATATAGAATATGATTCTCCTGCACCTCCTTCATTGGATTATCCAACTGAATTTGAGATTCCTTTCACACTTTTAAAAGACTCAATTCAAGATATGGATATCTTCTCTGATAAAATCACTTTAATGGTAGATCAAGAAAACTTCTATGCATCTGCTGAAGGTGAGTTTGGAGATGCAAACATTGAATATTTACATGGTGAAAAAATAGACACTAAAGCTAAATCCATT
>JAGCBE010000158.1 GCA_017652345.1 Methanobrevibacter sp. | reverse complement strand
TTTATTTCTCTATATGAATATATATATTGTTATATAGTGCGCACACAATATATATTACTTTTAAATAAAAATTTAAACAAAAAATGCCAATGACAACAGAAAGATTTTTTGATGGGGAGAATGTAAGTATGGCAAAATTACTTACGGAGTTAAAAATGAACCCAGGTGAAACTGAGGCTATATTGACATTTGTAATGGACAAAGTAAAACACTTTGCTGAGTTTGAAGCTAAGAAGGAATGCTTAAAAGATAGATATGAGCATAAACTTAACAAGCTTTATGCTGAGTATATGAGAGAATAGTTTTACTTTTTTGTTACTTTGAAATATGGATATTATGAATTTCTTATGAAATATCAATGGCGAATTTATAAAGAATAGATTATTGTCTGCATGAGTGCCTGCAGATAAATTACAAAATGTAGATTTCAATAATATACAACAGTTAAATAAATTAGCAGAGGATATAATGCCTTGAATTATTAAGGCTAACCCTTCTATAGCTAACGTAATAAAGCAGAACAGTAGTATGCTTTCAAAAGAAAAGCAAGAAGAAGTAGTCCAAGTTATAGATGCACAATAAACTTGCTTTTTTGTTTTGAATAAAATTATGGTGGCTATAGCATAATCACAGAATTACCATTCTTTTATTTAAAAACAAAAATAAAACAATGGACACTGCTAATTTCGGAGGAATGGGAACATGGTTAATTATTTTAATTTTATTCCTATTCATGTGAGGAAACGGTTTCGGAGGTTTCGGTTGAAACAATGCTGCTCTATGGGCAATGAATAACAACAATAACCACGATAACACTGTTGATATCATAAACAACAATACTCAATGGCAACAGCAATTGTTTGCTAATCAAAATCAAGCTAATCAAACTACATTGCTTACTCAAGGTTTCTGTGGTGTTAATAGTAATATTGAGAAAGCTATATTAGCTGGACAGCAGAATACTGCTGCTATTATAGCTTCAAGTGCTGCTAATGTACAGAAAGTATTGGATAAGTTATGTGAACAAGAGACTGACAGATTAAGAACTGCTCTTGCTGAAGCTAAAGTTATTGCTAACAACGCTGCTCAAACTAATGAGTTGTTAAGCAAACTACAGCCTACAGCTGTTCCAAGTTATATCGTTTCTTCTCCTTATACTTCTATCTATCCTCCTGTTACTACTTCTACAGCTAGTGCTGGATAGTTAATTAAAAGAGAAATATGCTAGCTATTTCTCTTTTTTTCTATTGATTTTTAATTAATAAATTGTATATATATTATATATATTTATATTCTACCAACATATAAATGGCAAAAAAAGAAAAGAAAGAAATTGTAGCTGAGCATTTAGATATTCCTTTTGAGGAGTATGTTGCTACACATCCATTATCAGAAGAGATTAAAAAATCTCTAAAGAAACCTTTAGTTATTCGTATTGACTGAGGATTATGACGTAATGTTGCAATGACGTGAGCTATTACTGAAGTAGCTAAACACAGACCAGTTAAGGTTATAGCTAGCTGGCCATTAGTATTCTGGGGTAATCCATACATAGACAGTATTCATGGTTTGGATGATAGGGATTTATTCAGACAGGTTATTAAGGGCCATGATTACATTGAGCTAGAACCATATACTGACCCAGCATTCTTTAATGATGCTACTAATTGGCTTGACGTAGCTGCTAAACAGTTAGGCTTGGATAAACCATATGACCCAGTGTTATTTCTAGCTGAGCATGAGAAAATTAAAAACACAGCTGGTGTAACAAATAAGCCTAAACTATTGTATCAACCATTTGGTAGTTCAGTTGTTGACCCAATTGGTGCTGATAAAAGCTATCGTTCATTGTATGTGAAGGATGCGCAGTATATAGCTGATAGACTAACTGAAGCTGGTTTTGAACTATTACAAGTAATACGTCCTTGACAACCTGAACTACGTTGATGTACTATATTAGATACACCAGACTTACGTTATGTAGTAAGCTTATGTGCTAGGTATCTAGTAGTTGGATGTGATAGTTGTTTACATCATTGTAGTAAAGCATTTGGTTATCCTGCTGTAGTAGTATGGGCGGGTACTGATAAAGAACGTTATGGGTATGATAGTAGTATTAACTTACGTGAACATCCTATGGTAGCACATACACCTATGCGTTTACCAATGAATAGCTTTGACTTCGATATAAGTAATCAACATACTAATGAATTTAGTCAAGCATTCCTTGATAAGGTAGTCGATGAAACAATTAATTTAGCTAATAAATTTTATACAGTGAAATAATATATATGGCAGATTTAAAATACTTTGCATTTTGATGAA
>JAGCBE010000157.1 GCA_017652345.1 Methanobrevibacter sp. | reverse complement strand
CGCCTGTAGCTGCACTGCTCACAAATAATGTCATTTCAAAGAAATGTGTGGCTTATGAAGAGGAAGGAATGGAAGCATTCTTTGAATTGGAAGTTAAAGACATTCCAGGTATTGTAGCTATTGCACATGGTGAGTCTTTATAGTTTTATTTTTTTATAGTTCAATAGGTTTATAACTTTATTTTTTATTTTTATCTTCTCTTTTTTCTATTTTTTATTCATATTATTTTTCAAATGCTCTTTTTAATTTTATATACTATTTTTTAGATAATATTATTAGAACTTTTTTAGGGGTATTTCAATGCAACGAAGGGGAACAACTAATCTGCCACTACATGGGGGACATACACCAAGATGGTTATTTGATAGAATGACTCAATTGTCTGGTGCAATTTCTGAAGTGGTAATAGAGGAATATGGAACTAATGAATTCCTAAACAGAATATCTGACCCTTATTGGTTCCAAGCATTCTCATGTGTCATTGGTTTTGATTGGCATTCCTCTGGAACAACTACAACCACCCTTGGTGCATTGAAATCCTCAATTGATCCAGAAAAGCATGGAATCTATATCTCTGGGGGGAAAGGAACAGCTTCTCGCAAAACTCCTCAAGGAATTGAAAGGGCTGGAGAAATATTCAATCTAAAAAGCTCTAATGTTGAGGATATGATTCATTCAAGCAAATTATCTGCAAAGGTAGACAACTCATGCTTACAGGATGGCTATAATTTATATGTTCACAATTTCTTCATCACTGAAAAAGGGGATTGGGCAGTAGTGCAGCAGGGAATGAACACTGCAACAAAATACGCAAGGCGTTATCATTGGATGGGTGAAAACGTTACAAGCTTTTTAGAGGACCCTCATAATGGAATATCCTGTGATAAGAAAGAAAACACTGCATTGAATATGGCTTCAAAAGATAGTGTTGAAGCACAAAAAATCAGTGTTGACTTAATCAATGACAATCCTGATCATTTAAGGAGTTATTTCAAAAGAAAAGATTCCAATCAACTTCTTTTAACTGATTTCAGTATAGATGATACAAATTCCCTTACTTTGCCTGAGCATCATCAAGTGTTGGATATGGATTTGTCTGATAAGGAATTTGAAGTTTTAAAGAATGCATGGGAAATTCAGCCAGAGAAATATGAAGACTTGATTTTGCTTCAAGGGATAGGTCCTAAAAAAATAAGGGCATTGGCTTTAATCTCTGATTTGGTCTTTGGTGAGCCTGCAAGTTGGAAAGACCCTGTAAAATATTCCTTTAGTCATGGTGGAAAAGATGGTTTTCCTTATCCTGTTGATAGGGATGTTTATGACAATTCCATAGCCACTGTAAAGGATGCCCTTTATCAGGCAAAATTAGATAAATATGATAAGATGAAGGCTTTAAAACGTCTGGATGATTTTATTTCTTAGGTGTTATGGTGGAAAAGATAAATAAATTATTGTTAAATAATTTATTCTTCTTTTTTGAAATTTTTTTTATTCTTTGTTGATTTTTCTATTTTCATCATGGATATTTACAGTTTTTCCATGAGCTGTTGGAATTACTTCAAATACAGGATTTTCAAATTCCAAATCAAATTCCTTTCCGTCCATCAAAAGATGTTGGAAAATGGCAAGTGCTGCAACTTCAGAATGAGGTTGTGTTGTTACAGAAACATTCCAATCAGCATTTTTATAAACTTTTGTAGGTACTTTTGCTCCACCAACGATGATTAGGATATCATCACCAGTTTCACGTACTTCATCTACAATTTCATGAGCTTGTGAACCATACATGGTTAAATGAACGATTTTTCCTCCATTTTCTCTCCAGTTCATTATAACTTCCATATATGAATTGTTATATTCAATTTCAAAGTCACCGCCCCATCTGTCTGCAATATCTCTTACGCTTTTCATCATGCTGTGGTCTTCTTCTCCTGCCAACCATACTTTACTTGCACCAAAAGCTCTTGCAGTTAAGCATACATGGGTTGTTATACGTGTGTCTCTTCCTATTCTGTGATCTAATCTTAAAACATTTATATTCATTGTTTCACGTCTTTACAATAAGATAATTTGATAATTTTAATTTTTTAATATATTCTAATTTTTTATTTTTGGGTTTTGATAATTTTCAAGTTTTTTAATTTAATCTAAATTAAAGCGCTGAAATTTATTGATATCAACACTAACATGGCTATTAATGAGAAAAGTCTGCCTAATTCATTAGAGGCTCCAAGTACATCTCCATTTGCAATCTTAAGATGTTTTTTAGCAAGTAATGCAATTAATGCTCCACCAAATGCCCCTCCGATAATGCCTAAAAGTCCTATGTGGATTCCAGGACCTAAACTTAATGCTACAGCAATTATAAAGCATATGATCAATCCGATTACATAATTTTTCAAGTTCATGTACTTGATGAAATATTTGCCGATTCCTTCTTCTGATGCTTGAGAGCTTATGCAACAAGTTGTTAGACCTATCTTTGCACCGATTTCAGCCACTATTATCAATAAAAGGAAATTAAAGCCGATTGCATATGCATAATTAATTAAAGAGGTATATGCAGCTATTGTAATGGTCCCTACAATAAATCCAGTGGCTATTCCCCCAACACCAGTCATAGGATCTTTCATAATGCTTAATTTTTTCTCAGGGGAACCGTGGACCATTATTCCATCTCCAAAGTCCATCAGCCCATCAAAATGATTAAATCCATTTATCAATAATAGGAATCCATAGACTATTGTTGCAATCAAAAATGGGTCAAAATGGATGAATTTTGCTAATATGAATGCGATAATTGTAGCTATTAATCCTATAAGTCCATTTAGGACTGGCCAGAACCAAGTTAATCTTGCCATTTCATCAATAGTTGTGTAAATGTTTAATGGGAGTATTGTTGAAAAAGTTAATAATCCTCCAATTGAACGTAATATTGAAGGGTTTTGCTTTTCAAAGTAGTCATCTTTATTCTCATCTTTCATATTTTCAAATCCACCATTAATTTATTAATCAGCAATTAATTTAATAATTTATCAATAATCATAAAATAATAATCATAAATTCATTCTTCGAGTATTTTTGTCATGCATCCTGCTATCAATCCTGCAAATGCATTTGATAAAATAGGTTCTAAGCCATATAATATTCCAGGTTTTTCCTTTGAATATCTTCTGAAGTTCAGCAAAGCCTTAGTTCCAGCTATTTGGTTTGCAATTGTTGCACCAATAAGCTCATCCGGATAGAAATGAACCAGTTTCTCATTTAAGTTTATTTCACGGACTCTTCCTTTTTGAAGGTCTTCCTCAAGTCTAATCGCTGCAATTAAGAGAGCATTGATGTTCTTATCGCTAACTGATTTAAGCAATTGATTTTCCAATCTTTCTTTTAATTCATCAGTTTCTTCCATATTTTCCAGAAGACTCATTCCAACTTCAATCATATCTCCAATTTGGATTCCTTTACTGACAAGATAATCGAGTATTCCGATATTCAAACCAATCTTTTCCAATGCATCTTCACAACTAATAACCACTGCATCTTCGATTCTTTCTATAAATTCATCTAAATCTATGTCATCATCTTCATATTCCATATTTGTAATGTCTAATCCGATTTCCATTATGTAATCCTGATCTAAGGTCTCTTCT
>JAGCBE010000156.1 GCA_017652345.1 Methanobrevibacter sp. | reverse complement strand
CTTCCAAGAATAACGGAATCTTTTGAATTATCTTGATTACCTCTTCCAATAACAACACCAAAGGAACCACAATCCAATATATTATTCATTCCACCAACTAATGAATTTGTTGTGAACTTATTGATGAAGTTTCCTTGACCAAAGGCAACTGAATTCGTTCCCAAAGAAAGGTTTTCTGAACTTGATCCAACTGTATAGGAACTGCTTGGGTAATTATTTAAAACAGTTGCTCTATCTTGTGACTGAACACTAGATGTTGTTCCTGCTGGGTATTCAACAGAAAAAGTTTTTCCTGATAAATCAGCACCTGCACCATAAATAACATCTTGTGCTGTTTTTAGAATGGTTATGTTGTCAACAGTGACTTCTCCTCCGCCACCACCTCCACCACCGGAGGAGGCACCGCTCTGGGCACACTGAACAAAATAACCACCACCAGTAGCCTGATTGTCTTCAATCCACATAAAGAATAATATTTTATGAGGATCTATAGGATCTCTCACACTTGGTGTTGTTTGATTAGGTGTATCTACCTGCTCATAATAAAATAGTTTTCCAGAAACCTTATAGGGATCTTGATTTGTTATCGTATAAACAACTTCTTTTTCTCCTGTTTCTGGATCTGGTTCACTGGATAAACTAAGACTCATATCATTATAATCTATCTCATAGAAATCAGTTTGATGCGCCATACCAACGTATAATGACATAAGGTTTGCTGTTTCAGAACTATTCTCTCTTACAAAAAATATATTGTTACCATATTCTAGATCTGGATCGTCAGGGATATCATCGTAATTAGCTCTACTTAATATGTATATTTTTGGATTTCCAGTTGACTCATTTGCCATTATTAACATCTCCTCTCATGGATAAAAAAACAGATTTTCTATACTATCTAAAGTATTAGAAAATCTGTTTTTATTTAGTATTTATAATTTTTTATTTGTATCTTATGCAACATAACCTCTTACCTTGCATCTTGTAAGAACTGTTTGTTTCTCGCCATTGTATTCGTTATGTGCCTTTATCGTTCCGGCGATTGTGATTTCTTTAAGCTCTTCGGAAGCAACTTGATTACCGTTGTTATCTTCTGCGTAAATATAAGTGGATGTTTTCCAGACATAAGTGTTGCCGTTTTTGTCTGTGAACTTGTAAATTCTGACATACCCAAAATCTGTCTCATAGCCACCAGCAATCTTAACTGTTCCGGTAACTGTTACCTTTTCACCAATGTTTCCAACAAAATTGCTAATTGCTTTCTGTGCATTAAGTTCAGCCTGTTTTGCAATCTTTTCCTGAATCTTCTTGTAAAGCTCGTATGCATATGCTACAAAACCATTTGCATTAACTACCGGCTGATAACCTACAAGGTAAATTCTAGTGTTGTTTACAAAGCTGTCAAAATCATCAGTGTATTCATTTTTGAAGAAGTTAATTACTTTATTTGCCTTTTCAATATACTCTTCTTCAATGTTGTTCTTTGTCATTGCAGTAATTGCATTATATTTGAGTTCCTTATTGTAACCGTCTTTATCAATGATCTTAATGCAATTTGCAAGGTATTCAGTTACATCAATAACTGCTCTGTAAAGATGTCTTTCGTTGTCGTAAATTTTTGCTTCTTCGTCTTCCAGAAGGATCTGTTCAATCTCTTTGAAATACTTTGCAAACTGTTCGACATTGTATCCGATGAAGTCCTTAACACAAGCAGAACCAACCATCTTATGAGTTCCATCTTCGTTGTTTACAAGAACAATACCCTTTGTGCGCTTGTGGTTAGTTCCACAATGTTCACATTTAATAGCCTTTGTTCTGTAGTCTGCAAAATTGATTGTTGTATCACAAACATAAACAAGGTTCTCATTCTCTGCTGCTTCAAGAACAGCACCGAGTTTGTAGTTACCTACCACATAAGGATCAAATGTAAGAACATATTCAACACACTCTACATTCATTTCGTCAACCTTTACCTGGCACTTATTGATCTCATCTACTGCGTATACTGGAACCAGTTTAACAAATTCACGAACAGTATGGAAGTCATAATGACCATTGATCTTATCCAGTTTCTTGAAGATTCTATTGACCTTCTTGGAAAGTTCCTCGAACTTTACTTTTGTGGTTGTATAAGTAGTCATTTTAGTTACCTCCATTTAGGTTATGTATGTTATTTACTATATATAGTATAACATATTATAATGAAAAAGTCAAGAGATTTTTGAAAAAAGATAATAAAAAACTCCACAAAGTTTATGTGGAGTTTTTGTATATGTTGTATAATGATTATTTCTTCAGATATATTTGATCTTTGATCTAGGAGTTTAATTGTTTTTTTATTTAGATATAAACTATTTATTCATTCAGCATTGCTTCAAGTTCTTCGATTGATTTATGCTGAAGTGCAGCGTCTTTCTTCATATCAATAATCTCTGCAATTCTCTGCTGCTGCTTTCTTCTTTCCTCTGCCTCAAGTCTACGTTCTTTTTCAGTCTTTTTAGTAGCATAAACATCTTTTACGATTTCAATCTTGATCCCAAGAACTGTAGAATCTTTATTTACTTCATCCATAAGGGACTCTTCTGCCATATTTCTTTCTTCTACTTTCAATGCCTTGTATATCTTATCAAGGTCTGTCATTGATAAGACGAACAAATCTTCAACGCACAAACTTCCTTTTGTGGACTGAAATCTAATTCTGTTTTCAGCCGCATACTTGTAAATATTCTTTTCCATAATAATTTCCTCCGTTTTTGATTTTTATTTTTAAGTGCTGGTATCTAACAGCCCTTATTCACTTAAAATTTGATCTTGATAATTCTTTCACTTGTTCCAATAACCTTGACAACTACTTCATTTCGTTTATCCAAGGCAAAACCAAGACCTGAAAGTTGATCATCTGTATCCTCTACTTTAAGCTTACCTCCAAGTGCTGCCATAACCCTCTTGTTTTCATTAAGCTCGTTTACAAGGAATTCATTAAAAATTCCTGAAGGATTTTCATTATTAACACAACCATCCAACATGAAGAAAATGTGTTGATGACCAACATTAACATCTGCTGTTGACCAATAATTTGGAGAATACATAATACTTGTAACTGGAACAAATTGATTTGTTGAAATATTCCAAATAGTAATAGGATTATTAGAGCATTCGATTGACGGTTTAATTGTAAATGTTCCATTTTTATCAAGTGTTACGATTGCAACATTTACATTTTGTCCTTGCCTGATTCCTTTTGGATAATCGAATGAGTAGATATTTCCATAAAATTCAATCTCTGCTCTGAATCCATCTGAAAGATTTCCACAATATTGATGCACATAGAATGCATAATCTCCAATAGGCATTTTTGATTTATTTCCCCATGTGATATTTTCTACTGCGGTTTTATCGTTTCCTGGAACTTGTGAAATTGGTCTTTGAATATCCACATCAAGACATCCACCCGAACGATGATCCGTTTTATTCCCATAATAAATATGATCGGAAGGTGAGTTACAATGTGCATCAAGATCAACATTATCTTTTCCTGATTCATTCCATTTAATAGAAAATCTAAGAACACCTTCTACATTTCCACCAAACTCTTTTACTTTCTGTTTGAAGCTGTCTGTAAGATTTCCTGTGTATGCCCATGTGAAATTATTTCCCCACTTAAACATTGACTTTGCTTCTATGACCTTTGGAGCAATAAGTGAGACAAAATTAGGTTTATGTGAATTTTCAACATATACTTGAATACTATTTGCTGTTGGAAGAATATCATCTACAAACTTTTTAACAGATACTTCTTCTACTCTATCAAATCTCTTAGGTTTAGATACAACATCTTTTGCAAGATCATCAAAAATACTTTTAGCACCTTTAATTCTATTTGCTGCGGACCTATCAGTAAACAGAATATCATTTACTGTAATATCATCCAATGTAGCAAATCTTCTTGCAAGTGATGGCATGAATCCAAGTTCTGTGATTTTCTTTTCGGCATCTTTTCTCATCTTATCTGTGAAAATAGGTTTTGGATGTTTATATACAGTTGGATCGGTAATTGCTTCATAAGCCCTTACAGCTTCTTCAAGATCCCGTCCATTAGAAATATCTACAAGAAGTGTTCCAATAGATGTATTTCTAAGTCCTGTCAATGCCTTATTTTCTTTTACAGAATGTTCCCATGTATAAATATCTTTTTCTTTTTCTGTTCTCAATTTAGCATATGTGAGTTTATGGTTCTTAAATGATTTTAAAACTTCCTTCCATTCATTACCACGATAAATAGAATTATCTGAAATAAGTTCCAAAAGAATGTTTGTAGCATCCAGTGTAATTTCTTCCAATGCCCGTTTGAATGTTTGCTTTGCTGTTCTATATTTATTTAGCTCAGTTCCTTTATCATAACTATTTACAAAATGTTTGTTTTCAAGATCAATAAAGAAATGATCCCATCTATGCTGTCCAACAGATTCCATCAATTCAAAATTATGATGACATCCTACTTTATGCTCCGTTGAAAGAAATACATCAGTAATATTATGTTTATGAACATAGTCTGACAATGCTTTTACTACCGGACCAAATGTACTATCGTCAATATCAAAATCCCAAATTGAAATAATTTTTCCATCAATAATAGCAACAACATTTCCAATATGGTTAATAAAACCACGGCAACAAGAACAGTCATGGTATCTTCTTTCTCTATAAATTTCATTTGTTCCTTTCGGGAAAGAATCAAGATAAATGTTCCACAATTTATCCTTATCAAGACTCATTTCATACAGGAAAGATCTTGGATACATCTTTTCCATAAAATGCTTATTAAGCAAATCTCTCATTCCAATAAAATCCATCATTTTACCTCCTTGTTTGATTTCCATAATCAAATTCATACAATAAAAAATTTTATTTTAAACAGTCTTAATAACTGTTTATAAACTCAATTACAATTTCATATTTGTCCTTATTCTTTAAATAGGATTCTTGAATTGAAATGTCTCTTTTTTCAGATTCGTTAAACATTAAATCAAACGCATCCTCATCCTCTGGGTCTTTTAACCATTCCTCGGCTGACAATAAATGTTCCAGATTTCTAAGTGATGCGTCTCTTGTTACTAAAGGTGAAAAAACAGAATCTGTCCAAACATCACTATTTAGGTCTTTTATATTTTTAATTATAATATCTGAAATCTCATTCAAAACGGCTGGATGACATACTGTGTAAAAATCTTCATCATTTGAAATCTTGTATATTGGTTTATTTATAATTCCTTGAATTTCAGAACACAGACTCCATGCTTTTCTCCAATAAGATATTTCAATACACCATTGTTTCATCTTAGTTTCTTTATCTCTTATAGTGAGATGTATCTCGTAATCTAAACCCATAATTATTTACCTCCAATTTTTGCTTCTTCTGCTTCTTTTAAACACTCTGGACATCTTTGATAATATTTATGTGTTTTCCCGTTAAATAAGCTCCAAGACTCATCTTCAAAAACGCAACCACAATTAGTACATTTGAATGTTCTAGTTATTCCGGCTTTTACACCAAGATATTTATTACCATGTTTAATGACTTTCATATAAACCCTCCACAATTAGTTGCGATTTGCTGTGGTAAGTGCTCTTTCATGATCATAACCGCGTTCCATGAAAAAGAGATAAATGTTTAAATGTCGCACGTCAAGAAAGTCTTTAAGTGGAACCGAAAAACAAATAGTTGGTTTTGTAAACTTAGTTAAAATAGATTCGTTGTGCCATGCAACATTAACCTCTTCATCACTTGTTTTATCATAAGAAATTGAAAACAACTGTGCTTTATCAATTTCTAAATCAAGTAATTGAGTTTTATTAAATAAGAATCTATTTGAAGTGAACACTTCTTTCATATCAGAAGATGCCACGGATATTTCAATATTAGTAACATCTAAAAAATCCCTTATTTTTGCTGTTACAATTTCGTCTGAAAAATCTACAAGTTTTCCACAAACTCTAAATGCATAATCACAGTATCTATCATATATATTAAAACTCTCTGCAAACTCTCTTAAAGTCATTTTCACATTCACCTCCTCTTAGTAATTTGTTCAACCATTCTTAGGTTCATTCTTTTTCTGAAATTGTTGATCTTTTCAATATCAGGTTCCATTGGAAGATATGTATGTTTTTTGGCATACTCTACTTTGACCTCATATTCTTTAACAATATCGAAAAACTCTTTGTTCGGTCTTCCATCCTCACCAAGATATTTTCCATTTCTAATATCCATCAGAAGATCATGTTCTTTTTCTCTGTATGTGTTGATTTCGCCTTTTAGAAGAATATCTTCGCACATCATATAAAGCCTTAAAAGATGCATTGCGTGCTTAGAAATTTTTCCATGATTCATAGCTTTTTCGTTTCTGACTGAATTCTTATGATAATCGTTTAGTGTTTTATTAAAAACATTTAGAACACCAGCAATACTCTCTGCTGGATAATCATTTACGTTAATATCAACAACAATCTCACCGTCTTTAAGATGCACTTGAATACCCTTCATATCATGTTTCATTTCAAGCATATCTCTCATTCCATTTAAGGTTTTTACAATATGGGCATTAAGTTGTTCTGGTGTAAGAGCTACAAGGGACTTTTGCTGAAGTCTATAAAGTTGTGCATTTGCATAACCACCGAAGGATTTAACAGCTCTAAGGGAAAGAAACATATCTTTATTCTTAATTAGTTCTTCGCCAATATCTGATTTATAAAGTATATGTTCTGGTTTAACACCTAGAATTTCAATAGTATTTGGATTACAATTTGTAAGTAAGGAAGTCATCTTATCGAAAGAATAGATAGTTGTATCTGTTGGTTCATTTGCTACTTGTTCAAAATCCTTTCCAAGAAGAATATTATCTGCACTATTCATTGAAATTCCACGAATATCCATATCAGATGTTTCAATGTTAGTTCCATAGGCATGAGATCCACCAAGAGTGATAAGGACAGGAGTGCGAAGTCTTTCATCTGTATTTAAAAACCCATATTCTTTTTCATTGAAATCTTTACCGATCTTTGTAAGTCTTTCTTTAATTACATTTGTTAAATTATTCACTCAACCTCTACCTCCATGTCTAAACCTAATAAAAACAACATAAATGCTTTCACGTCACATTACTCCATCCAGATTCTATCATGTATTCATTAGCGATACCTATCAGAAGTTCTGATCTAAGTTTCATCAAAATAACTCCTAGGTGATTTTCTCCTTTTCTATCGCAAACTCCCCAGAATGTATCATTCCAGTTATTACCTTCCACTAAAAATTCGTTTTTTGTTTCTAAAAGTTTTTCGGCCATTGCAGGATTGGAAAATTTTTGTTTAAGTAATTCATCCATGATATTTAGTTTTACATCTTCCCAATCATTTCTTAAATCAACTTTTCTTCCCGCTCTTTTAGCCTTACCAGGAGTATCATATTCTGTGAACTTCTGCATTTCTTCTTTTGTTTTACATTTTGCAGCCTGAAATGCGTGCTCAACTGTTGGGAACTTAATCCCTTTGTACTCTACCTCAGATGGATAAAAATTAGAAAGG
>JAGCBE010000155.1 GCA_017652345.1 Methanobrevibacter sp. | reverse complement strand
TCAACAGCAATGATTCCATTGTCTTCTGCTGTGATTGCTACATCATCAATCTCATTTGCAGAAACGCTTGCAATGGAGAATAGGAAAATGATTAAGCATGCAATCAGAAGGCTTTTTTTGAATTTCATAAATTTTCCTCATTTTCTTTTATATTGATAATTATCATTTTCTCCTAAAACAATCCGCTTTCCTCTAGTCTCTCTTCAAAGTAATGGGAAGGCTTGTCTAATTTTTCTTTAATGATCACTGCAGCGGTTATTGTTACACATCCAATAGCTAAAAGTATAATTAATGCAGGGATATAATTTGACCAAACAATACCAAGCTGCGCTTCACGTACCAATGTGATTCCATATGTCATAGGCATGTATGGATACAATAGCTTGAAGAACGGATGCATGATCTGAATTGGATAGATTCCTCCAGTTGCAGATATTTGAAGAACCAAAAGGATAACTCCAATAGCCTTTCCAACTGTACCGATTGCAGAAATGATTGAGTAGATTAAGATCATGAATATTATCGATACCAGTATGCATGATGCAATAAAGAGCACTGGATTTAGAATTTGAATACCGAGAAGATAGCATCCTATGATTGTAACGCATGCTTGAAGTATGCTCATTATAATGTAAATCAATAGTTTACCGAAGTACATTTCAAATGGGGAATATTTTGTTCCTTGACTGGTTCCTGGTTTCATCATTACACAGGTAATTACAGCACCTACCCACATGGATAATACAAGATAAAATGGAGATACATCAGAACCGTATGAATTCACAGGGAATAGCTCGTTTCTTTCCAATTCTACAGGAGAAAGGAAATAATCCCCGAGAGTGTCTTCATCTATGCCTGTGATTCCCCCAAGGGTATCTGCAGTGGATCCTAATGAACTGGATGCTGCAAACAATGCATTTGTTGCACCATTGGAAAGCAGGGATGCTCCAGAAGCAAGACTTACTGAACCTTCTGCCAATTTACTGCTTCCTTCAGCCACTTGAACTGTACCGTTTGCAAGTTGGCTTCCTCCGTCAGCTAACTGATTTGCACCATTCGCTAACTGTTTTCCTCCTTCAGCCACTTGACTGCTTCCATCAGCAAGCTTTGCGTTTCCTTCTGCATAGTCTTTTATTGGGCCATCAGGTATTAATGATGGGTCAACTGCTGCTGACAGTTCCTCTGAACCTTTTTCCACTTGTGATGCACCATCGCTTAATTGGTCTGAACCTTGCTTTAATTGGTCTGCACCATCATTTAGTGCAGATGCTCCAGATTTAACTTGTTCAGCCCCATCCTTCACTTGGCTTTCACCGCTTTTCACCTGGTTTGCTCCTGCTTGAACTTTTGCATTACCTGCTTGAAGCTGTTTTCCACCATTTGCCAGTTTTTTTGCTCCTTCAGCAAGGCCTGCCTGCAATTCTCCAAGTTTTTGATAAGCTGCAATGTCTATAATCTCAACTATTTTTGCATTAAGAGAGGTATAAACAGCATTTGCACCGGAATCAGTCAATTTAGTTGCTACAGGGTTTGTTTTCATGTTTACAACATATTCAAGCTTCGCTTGTTGGGGATTGTCGCCAGTGATTGAAACAATGTTATCACTCAGGTTCTTGGGTATGACAATTCCCGCATAATATGTTCCGTTATACACGCCCTTTCGCAATTCATCTTCTGAAACGAATGTCCATTTGAATTTATCATTATTCTTTAAGTCTTTTACAAGTTCCTTTCCAACATTTATGTCTTTATCATTGAATGATGCCCCATCATCGAGGTTAGCTATTGCAAATGGAACATCACCGGTATTTCCATAAGGATCCCAACATGCCTGTATGTTCAAAAGCGCATAAAGTGAAGGAAGTATAATTACTCCAATGAGAACAATCACTACAATAGGATTTGCGAATGCTCCCTTGAAATTATTCTTCATGATTTCTGCAATCATCTTAGGATCTTTTCTACTCATCGTTTTACCTATTTAAATTTTTTTAATATATATTATTTTATTCTTTTTAATATAAATCATTTTTAAAAAATATTAATATTTTTTCTTTATAACTATGTTATTATCTTTTAATCAAGAATTCAATAAATCAAATCCAATAAATCAACAATTCAATAGATTTAAATCATATTCCATCAAAAAATATAAGTGAAAATTAAAAATTTTTTAAAGATTCGGCATTTTTATTAAATGAAGTGATAAAATGAACCTTGAAGATACAATATACAAAAGGCAATCTATCAGATCTTATGATGATAGTCCACTTGACAATCAAACACTTGATGAGATAAGGGATTTCATTGACAATGCGAAAGAATTGAATCCAAACATAAAATGGAGTTATGAAATCCTCCCAACAGAGAATATATCTACTATGATGAGATGGAAAGCTCCTCATTACATAGCTATTTTTAGCGAGGAAAAGGAAAACTACTATCAAAATGTAGGTTTCATCTTCCAGCAAGTAGACCTATTTTTGCAGAGTAAGGGAATTGGAACCTGTTGGATAGGGATGGGAAATCCTAAGAATTATGAAAATCCGGATAAGGATCAAAAATTCATTATAATCATAGCAATCGGAAAGCCAAAAGGAAATTTATACAGGGAAATTAACCAGTTTAGAAGAAAATCCATTGATGAAATATCCGATAAAGCCGATGAAAAATTAGTCCCTGCACAATTCGCTCCATCCGCTTCCAATACACAGCCATGGTATTTCACTCACAGTGATGATGGTAGCTATGATTTATACAGGGTAAAGTTAGGAAGGCTTAGAAACAGATTCTATAAGAAATGGAATAAGATTGATACAGGAATAGCTTTAGCACATCTTTATGTAGCGAATAAGGATAGCTTTAGGTTCTTCATTAAGGACAATCCTAAAGAGCTAAAAGACTGTTTCTACGCTGGCAGTTTTGAAATTTAATAGCTATTTTCAGCTATTAATATTTCTTTTTTCTATTTTTTCTATTTTTTACTTTTTTAACATTTTTTACCATAAATAAGGAATCAATTTATATTTTATCTTTTCCTTATACTCTTTATATCCAACCAACTCATTCTCCAATACCTTTTCCTCATTTCTTATTCTAAATATTATGATTATTGGATAAACCAACATAACAATGAATGAGAATATTGAATCCAATACCAAAGGCATTGATAGGAACAGGAATATTGTGGAAGTGTACATTGGATGTCTTACAAGGCCGTATAGGCCAGTATCAACCACTTTTTGATTTTCACTCACTTCAACAGTACGTGAAAGGTACTCGTTTTCTCTAAGCACTTCTGCATACATGATATATGCAAGCAGGAATATGACTGAAGCTATTATAATCACTACAGTTGGAAGCTTGAACCATCCGAATCTAAAGTTAAGGCCAGCTAAAATGAAAGCAAGCAGAAACATTATTCCACTAACCAATATCACGGTCTTTTGCTCATCTTCTGATTCCTTAGCATTCAACCTTTTTCTTAAAAGATCAGGAGATTTGAAAAGCATGATTATTCCTGCAAAAAACATTGGAATGAAGAGCAATGCAATAAATAGCCATCCATTTGGATAATCTAAAGTTCCAGCAGGAATGAAAAGAAGCATGCATATGATTACAAGACCAATTAGGAATTTGCTTAAAGCTTGAAAAAATAGTTTTTTATCCATCATATCACCAAAATTTACTTTACACTATTAATTTATTTTTTTAATCTAATAAATTTTAAGTTTGTGGAATAGT
>JAGCBE010000154.1 GCA_017652345.1 Methanobrevibacter sp. | reverse complement strand
TGAACTTCTGAACTTCTGAACTTCTGAACTGCCATCTTTATCTTCCACCACAAAAAATATCCCAGGTTGCTTTACACCCAAACTTGCCATAACCGTTGGAGCAATACCATATTTGCTGTATACAGAATTGCTCATGTGTTTGCCGGTTCCTTTTTCAATGAAACCAAGGCAAACAATTTTATTCTTCAATCTTTCCATCTTTGATTAACTGATCTATAAGCAGCTTTGCTTTTTCAGAACGAATAAAGAACTTTTCATCCACTTCATCTTCAAGAACATCAACAATTACTTTTTCAAGTGGAATTGGTCTAGGGAACTGATATTCATAATCTCCAAGCATCGAGATCATGAAACATCTATCACGATTTTGAGGAACCCCAAAATCTTTTGCATTTAAGTCTTGCCAGAAGTTTGAATAACCAAGCTTTCTGAGAAAATCTATCCAATCTTCAAAATCAGGAAGATTCTTTTCTGAATGTACCTGTGGAACGTTTTCCATAATAAGAACATCTGGTAATTGTTCCTTTGGGAGTTCTTTTAATAATCTTTCTACTTCCCAAAGCAATCCTGAACGTGTTCCTGAATCTCTGCTCATTCCGGCTTGTCTACCGGCCAAGCTCAAATCAGTACAAGGAAATGAGTAAAACATGATGTATTCATATTTGTCTTTATCAACAATTTCCAAGTCTGATGCATGAGTTTTTGTAATATCCATTGTTGGAAAATTAGTATCATGAATTGAGTTGTAAGATTTCATTGCAAATTCATCAAACTCAACGGCTTTATAACTTTCAAAATCTACACCCATTCTTTTCAAAGCCATTGATTGTGATCCGACACCAGCAAATAATTCTATAAGTCTGATTTTTTTCTGGATTTCATATTTTGGATATTCTTCATCGAATAATCCACACTGTTCATATTCTTCCATATCCCACCTGTAGTAGTTTTATTTGTAAGCTTTTGGCTTACATTGTGCTTATAATATAAAGCCGACTACTTACTTTGTCAAGTTAAATGTAAGCGTTTTGCTTGATTTTTAATCAGTTTTTGACGATAATTAAGGCATGGAAAATATAAACTACGAAAACATACTGAAAAGATTGGATTTTATGATTGAGAATGACAGCCGTTCAAAAAATGAACTTGCTGCATACTTAGGAAAGAACAGGCAGATTTTTTATGATTGGAAAAATAAGGAAGGTAGAAAACCAAGCCTTGAAGATTTACTTAAAATATCAAAGTTCTTTGGTGTTCCTTTGGAATATGTATTATCAGGAGAAGAATCCCCTATTGATGATATAACGGCAGCTTTTCTGGTACAAACACAAGGTCTTACAGAAGAACAGAAGAAAGTTGTTTTTGCATCAATTAAAGCTCAGGTTGATATGTTTAAGCAGCTAAATAAAGAAAAGAAATAGACAATTAAGATTTTATATATTATAATCTAATAAAAGGTGTTAGAGCCAATCTAAGCCGGTAAATTCTTTTGGAATTTGCCGGCTTTTTTTATTTACAGGAGTTCTAAAATGGAAAAGTTTGATTTTAGTTCTATTCCCACAATCGGCTGGATTTCCTTTATTATTTTAGGAATTCTTTGTTCTGCTGTTATTATCCTTGCAATTATCTTGATCTGTAATGTCTTAAAAAACAAGAATATAAAATCGAAGTTTATTGAGTTGAATGAGCCTATAAGAGAAGAAATTAAGGAACGTTACATTGCCGAAGGAAAAGACTTGATTGACAACCAATCTCAGGTTGCTAAATTAATGTTGAAAGGAGCCAGAATCAGGTTATTTGAAGAAGGGATGAAGCTTTTTAATATTAAAGATGAAAAAGACAGAACAATTCTTGAAATGATAACATACAGAATTTCAGACCGATTGAATTATGAATTAAAAAACGATTTTACCAGAAACCATATAGTAAACAAAACAAATTATGAACTTGAACAATATGCAAATGCAAAATCCAAAGCTTACTACAGACTTGTAACAGAAAAGCTCTATTTATTTAATGAAAAACTTCCTGCATATAATCTTCCTAAAATTATGGATAGCATATCTTTTGAAGAAGCTAAAAAACTCTTTACAGATATTTACTTTTCCGGCCGTGATATTGCCGGAACAAAAATAAAAGAAGGAGAAAGCGCATGACTGAATTCGCATCTTATTTCCTAAAGGCTGTTATATCAGCTCTTGCCGGTGTTGGTGTAATGGAATGGTTAAAGAATTTCATTAAGACAGAAAAAACCTGGATTTATTCTTTAATCATGCCGTTTGTTGCAGTTGGATGCTTCTGCAGCATTGAATATCTTCCTATCGGAGTTTTTGGTTCCATCATGACAATAGGAATAATGCAGATTGATTATCAACTTTTGGTTCAAGGCATCCAGAAAGTTGTAAAATCAAAAATTACATCTTTATCAAAATCGGAGGACTAATATGAGTAATCAGATTAAAGACTTGAACAAAGAAGTTCAATCTGCTGCAAATAAAGCTTTTAAGGCAATGAACAATTCATCAACCCTGAGAAAATTGGGTGTTGAAAAGGTTGTAATTGTTGAAACAAAAAGAGATCTTGCTGTTCAAATGGCTTATTATTCACGTTCAAGAATGAAAGATATTAAAGATGTAAAAGCCATGTATAAGGCAGCTGGCCTTTACGAGCCTACGGATCGTGAATGTAAAACAGCAAATACCCAAACATTAAATTCTAATCACATCAAAGGAATTGCAATTGATTTTGCACCGTGTAAAAACAATGTTATCTGGTGGGATGCTCCTGATTCTGTATGGAATGAAATGGGAAAAATCGGCAAGAAATACGGTTTTTCATGGGGAGGCGATTGGAAAGACTGGCAAGATAAGCCGCATTTTGAAATGGTGTAAATATGAAAGTTAAAGAAGTATTAAAAAAGATTGGCTTAGTTTTTCTTTACATTATCGGAACACTGTTTTTTGGTTTTACTCCTGTTTTTCTTTTTGATAAACACAAAAAGGACAAAGTAAACAAATTAGAAGCAGAACTTGAAAAGGAGAAAAAAATAAATGAACTTGAAAAAAAATCTGCAAGTGATATTGCTGCTGATAGTCCTCACTCCGATATTATCAGCTCAAACATTGAACGAGAACAAGAAGAATTCCGAGAACGAGTTAGGAATAGACTTAACAAGAACATACACCGGTCAGGAAGTCCAACAGATAATTGATATAATGCTTGAAGAAGCCGATGCCTCAATTGATTCTGCTTATAAAGAAGGTTATAAACAGGCAACTGTTGAATTAAAACCTGAGGTTGAATACTGGAAAACACTCTATGAACTAAATCATAAAAACTCTTTTTCCGAGGCATTAAAGTTTACCTTAATCGGTTTTGGTTCAGGACTTCTTTTAGGTGGTTTCTCAGGAATTGTTGTAGGTATTAAGATCCCTATCAATTAAAAACCGAATTTAATGTTTCCTTATTCAAAAGCAACTCATCAAGATGTTCTATTGCTTTAGTTTTATCATAATATTCTGTCATTGCTTCTGTTGTATGTCCTACCATAAGCCTTAAATCTTCACCAGATATTTCACCTTTCATAAGTGAATTATAAGTAAATCTCAATGAATGAATGGTAATATTCCTTGCTTTACAATCTATTCCATTTTTATTCAAAACACACTTAAAATGATCTAGTAAAAATGCCGTTGTTAATGGTTTATTCATGTAAACAAAAACATAATCGTCATCTGATTTATCAAGTTTCAGCATCTCAATCATTCTGGAAGTCCTATCAGGGAGTATTGTTACTCTCCATTTTTTATTATCGGCACTCCATTTTTTTAACCGGTTAACTCTTTCATCATTGGAATCTATCATGGCATTAATCAAGATTGCATCAGGTCTTATAAACTGATTCCATTGCAAAGCTCTTATTTCTGAACTTCTCATACCTGTAGTTAAAAGTGTATAAATTGCAACGGCAAAATTATATATATCTTTTTCTCTTTCTGTTTCTCTAATTCTCCATACATTTATCAAATTGCTATATTCTGCCGGAAACAAAGCAGCAATTTCTGTCAAAGACAATATTCCTTTTTCCTGAGTATTTCTCTTAAAATGCTTTATATGTATTTCGTGTTCTATCAGGCCGTCAGAATATAATTCACTTTCAATTTCATCTATTACTGCCAGAATATTGTTCTTTACAGAATTAGAACAATTCATGTTTATCAACCAGTTTTCAATACTTCCAATCTTGATTTTATCTACAGCCAAATTACCAAAAACAGAAAGGAATTTACTTAAATACAGTTTCTTTTGATATATAGAATTTGCCTGATAATTAAACCCTCTGGCTGCTTGTTTTTTAAGGAACCTGGAGTTTTCATTATAAAAGCCTGAACAATAATCATTAAATGTTATTTCTTTTTTAGAAATATCTTCATCTTTCAGATTTTCAATAAAAGCTTCTGCTTCTCTTTTTAATAAGCAAGGCTTTCCGTTTTGGCCACAAGATTTTCTTATCTGTTTGCCATTCTCATCATAATACCAATAATACCAGACTTTGATTTTTTTACCATTCTTTGTAATGGTTCTTTGAAATAGGTGTTTTGTCATGCTTTCAACCTTATAACTTTTATGCACATTTTATGCACATATTTGGGATTTTTTAGCATTTTAACCACATATAGTGTGGCTTTTAAGCCTTTTCAACCCCTTTAAACACTATTTTTTTGTGTTTTAATCGGCTGAATACTCAAAAACAACTCCATATAATAGTAGTTTTTTATTGCTATAAGCCATTTTAACCCCTTTTTTGTTATTTTTCAATGTTTTTCTATGTTATACATTGTTAGTTTTATGCACAATCTTATTCACACAAAACAATTTATTGATGATTCTGGAAATATTCAATTTCTCTCTGAGATGGATGGCCATGTTTCTTTGGTGCGCTTTTTAGTGGCGGCTTTGGTTTTACATAGATGTTTACTAATCGCCAGGTATCTGTTGTCGGATCTGCATTCGGAGTATGCTTAGGCAGTTCTTTTCCAAATCTTGACAGTGAAGTTTTCCGGTCTTGTTTCGGCGTCGGTTGAGGCTAGATAAATATTATGGGTATGAGCACCAGCACTTTGAATTCGTCCACTGGTCCAGCTTCCCCAAGATTCAATACAAGCGACAGTATTGCTACCTCCATCAAGACCTCTTGATGCGACGGTAGCGTTATGTGAATGGCTACCCTGGCTGTCTGTTTTATCGGCAGTTCCTGTTCCATCAGATTTGCTGTTAAGATTTAAACCATTTTTAGCGGTTGCCTGGGCTTGTTTTGTCAGCGTGTCTCCTTCTTCTATAAATGCAGCAGCGTTTCCTCCGCTTGCTCGGAAGAAGGCACCATCGAAGTCTAATTCTTCCCAGGTAGAGAAATTACCCCATAATTCATTAGGATCTTTCTGTTTTGGATATTGTGTATAAGTAACGCCTACCGGATAAATAACATTAAAGAATGTTGTTTCCAGATAATTTTTATTTGCTACATCATTAGCACTTCTAGGCGCTGCTGCCTTTACACATCCATAAGAATCACGTACAACGTGTCTATTTGCCAACGGCAAAATAGAACCAAAATATTCTGAGAATAAAATATCATCAGTTCCGAAAGCGGATTCATCTGTAAAGTTTACGCGCGGCAAATAGAACATTTTTTTACCATTTGTAAGTCCGTTTGAAACAGAAAACAACTTGCCTTTTAACGCGTTTGGAGACAAGAAATCATTTACGCGGTTCCAGGTTGAATTAGAAGAATACTGATAAATTCCGTTTTCTTTAGCGTTTGTTTGTTCTTTTACCAGAACATAAACACCATCGGTAAGAGTAAGGCCATCAACGGACTGTGTACCTGATAATGTTACATTTTCAGTTGTAGCAGCGTAAATTGATGTTTGATCAACGTTATAGCGGCCATCAGTTCCGGCTGAAAGTGTATCGTTAGCGTAAACAGTTATATCACTTGTATTTTCGATATTTGTAACACGAACATCAAGCAAGTTTACCGCGGTTGTTATAGCGTCCGTTACGGCCTTAGTAACAATATTATTTGCGCTAGAGGCTGTATAACCATTAGTAGAAAGTTTACCGTTACTATCAATTGTGAGTACGGTTGAATTACCAATTTTAATAGCGGCGGTTCCATCCCCGGCAGCTATCAACTTCAATGGATTAGTAAGCGCGTTGTTTTCATCTGCAACAGCCGAAATAGATAATTCACCATTAAAGCTATAAGTACCGAATTTCAGATAAGCATTATAAAGTGAAGTAATCATTGAAGCAGCTTTTGTAATTACTGATAAGATTGAATCTGTCGCTGCAATTGTCTGAGTTGGAATAGAAACAGACCCCCCAACCGGCAATATATTTCCGTTAATCTGGTTCACTCCTGTTCCAATATCAAGCGAAAAAGCATTAATAGAGTTTTCTGAATGGGTTCCATCTTCTTCATGCTGAACACGGAATCTTTCGTTTACCTCAGAAATATAGCCGATATTGTAAGTAACATCTGTTTCATTAGTCCAATCTTCATTTTCCAGACCGGCTACATCGGCCGTAATATTGTGAATATCAGATGCAAGAATAGAAGTTGCGCCAGGTCTGATTGAAACTTCTGCAAGTTTTACCCATCCTTCATCAACATCAGGAGCAACACCGGCACCTTCTACACCTTCTTTTACTTGATAAACAGGCTTCATAAGTTTTTTAGTATCTACATATTGATATGTTTGTGTATCTGTATCTGGATCATTAAAAGCTCTTTGCTGATTATCGTATGTTTCCCAATCACCTTGAACTTCAATAATATCAATACGACCAGAAGAAGAACCTGCAAAACCAATTGTTTCATCTGTTGTTTCTGTTCTTCCAAATGGTTTCCCTGTAGACTTACAAACACCATATATAGGAGAAACCCTAACATTCATATCAGGATTTAATGGATTAGCCTGAATAACTTTTCCGTTAATAACGAAGTCCTGAGTTGATTCCAGAAACATTTGAGTTGCTTTAGCAACATTTTCAACAAGCTGCTCAAAAGCAAATTCAAAATCATTTGCCTTGATAATTTCATTATCCATTACATGAGTTGTTTTAAAAGTTGAATCCTGAACTGCCATTTTAATTCCTCCCTAAAGCAAAAAAAAACCGGAATCCCTAAAAAAAGAGATTCCGGCTGCTAATTTCTTAACATACCAAAATGTATTATAATTATTATACTAATTATATCATATTATTATTATAATTAGCAAGTTTTTATTCTTCTTCCGTATAATCTTTGATTACTATTTCCAAATAAGCTTTTACACCTTGAGCTCTAAGATAATCTAGCAAATCTTCATAAATATCACTTGCAAAACCAATAGGAACACCAGATAAAAATGATTTATCATAATATCCATAGTTACTATATCTAGGTTGTGGTGGTGTTAGTTTTATTTCTATAGTTAATTCTGTGGTTTCTGCACTAGTTGTAAGAGTTAATATTTTTGAAGTCAAAGATTCAGCGGTGAATATATTAGAATCAAAATGCTCTTTCCAGGTGCTAGTATCAAAATCAAAATACTTACCATTGTTATCTTTTACCAAAACTGAAAGTTTACCGGTAAAAGAAAATGATAAATTATAGATTGTTGAATGAGATACATTAATTGTTTTACTGATCATAGCTAAAGAATCTGAAATATCAACAGATTCAGAACTCATGGTACAATCTTTCAAATCCCAATCACTAGGTAAAACACTAGTTCCATTACCTGATAAAGTAGGACTATTTATTGTTGCAGTTATAACACTTGTCTGAGTATTAGGATCATCTTCACCAGCAGCAAGACCAAAAGCATTAACAGCAGTATTACCTTCAAAATGAGCAATAACTGTAAAACTTCCATAAAGCTGCTTTGCAAAAAGCCTAAAATAATCAAGATATGTTTTTGTGTTTATATAAATAAATGATACCGTTACACTTGTTGTATTTGCATCTGTTTTAAAATACAAACTCTGATTATTCCAATCTTCTGTAGAATTAAAATCATTATTGACAGGACTATTATTCCATGTTTTAGTTAAATAATCCCAATATTTATTATTGTTGTTTTTTATCTGAACATGAACTTTGCCTTTAAGAAAGAAATGTATAAAGTAAATTGAAGATGCATTTACATTTACACTCTGACTTAATGTTGCACCGGCTTGATTTAACAAGATTCCATATTTCTTTGAAAACCTTGCTTCTTCTTCTGCTGTACAATTAACTAAAGTCCAATCTGATGGTGTATCTGTTGTAATGTCACCATCTAAGAATAAATTTGCAAGTCCTGGAGTTGAATCATCTATTTTGTTAGTGTTCTCTACAAGATATATTGTTGCATGTGGAAAATACTGTCTGAATACACTTTTAATATCAAAGGCTGTTCCCCATCTTGTATTATGATTTCTGATAAAGATAGCCCCAAACCTGTTCTTCAAACTCTGTTCTGTTTCATCGGCATATCTTTCAAGAAATGAAAAGAATTTTATTGTTTTTTCAAGCATTATACCTGTCTGTTCATATACATTTGGTGTAGAAGTCCATTCTTTCATATATGCAAATAAATCATTAAGTTGTTTTTGAATTGCAGCAGTTCCATTATTATTTGCTATTAAAGACGAAAAAACCGGTTTACTCTTATCTATCGTTTTAGGGAAGTTCCCTCTTAATTGTTCTAATAAATTCATTTTTTACCCCACTACTGATTTACAATAGTTATTTCTACAGAATAAAATCTTGCTATTTGTTTTTCACTTATAATTATATTATCTGTAGAATCATTTATAGTTAAACCAGAAATATCGGTAATACCTGGTATTTGTTTTAGCAATACAATAATTGAAGATAAAACTACGTTCTCATGTATTCCAAGACCATTAATATATTCCTGTAATTTTACAGTTATATCGTTTTGTATTCTTGCATCTTCAACACGGTAAATTGTTGCAGTAAGCTCTATTGTAATAGGAACTATAGTTGCGGCTGTAACTTCACAATTAATTCCGGCAGCTCTTAAACCAGGATTTTCTTCTGTATCAGTTCCATTAATTAAATCTAAAATTTCATTTTTTAAGGCTGTTGACAACTGACCTGTTCCATCATCAACATAAACTGTAAAATTATATATATCTTTTAGCGGGAAATGTTCTTCTATTCCTACAGAACGAACACCTTCTACACCTAAAACTCCAGCCATAATTCCGTATTTATTTGACCCCTGTAAACCATTAATATAATACTTAAAACGTCTAAGCATTTGTGTTTGAGTTTCTGCATCCGTTCCACCTACAGCTTGAGCTGGATTTGTAACACCAACAATCTCTGCTGAAAGATTACTTTCAATCGTTGTAATGGTATTTTCTTTTACGTTATATTGTAATCCTACTTCTTCTGCTATTGCTCCAACAGGATTTGATTCTACAGAACCGTTACTACCACCACTTGCAGCCTGTGGATTATTTACACTTGTAATTTCCGGTGTTAATGTACTATTTATAACCGTCAATGTATTTTCAGCTAAATTGTATGCCTCTCCAACGTTATCGGCCTTAGCCTCAATAAGTCCAGATTGTGTTTCACCACTTTCTATTACGCCAGGTT
The DNA here is from genome assembly GCA_017652345.1 of Methanobrevibacter sp. The sequence goes on along the minus strand of JAGCBE010000154.1, from coordinate 30,351 downwards.
CTGTTGTAGTAAAAACTACACTTCCATTACTATTGCTAACTTTTGTTCCTGTAGGAATAAGTGATTCAGTTCCGGATGTTTCATTTCTAGTAAAAACAAGTTTTACAGATGACTTTTTTGCAGCCGGAATTGTTGCAAGTGAAGTTGTAATAAATACTAAAGAACCATCACTAATTCTAGTTCCTGAGGGAATTGTTGAAATACTCGTTAAAACTTCATTTCGCTTAAAAACCACGTCTACAGCAGCTTTTTGACCTGTCTTTTGTTTAAAATCAAATACAGAATAAGGAATCGCTCTAAGGTTATTTGTATAACCATTTCTTGTATCTATATATGCTTGTTCAATTGGTCTGGCAGTTGCTTCAAAAATATTCATTGTATTTGAACCAGAATTAAAATCTGTTAATCCAGAACCACCTGCAATTGCACTTTGTTTCATTTCGGCTAATAAAGTATTATAGTTTTTAGAATCCATTATATTATTCCTCCAAAATTTCTTTTCGCCCCATTCTTATCTATATAAATTACAGACACCATAAGGTTATCACCTTTTCCCTCAAACAAAATATCTTCAACACTATCAACTCTAGGATCTTCTACAGTTGTCTGGTGTACACTTGCTTGAATTAAAGCTGATGTTGCATTAAGAGCATCACCAATAGAAGCTTGAATACCATATACTTCCAATCTAATTCTTGCACCAACCAATGTGGAATATCTGTTTAATAAAGACTGTTCAAGATTATCTACCCCATCAACAACGGCTAAATCACCGTTATAAACTCCAAAATCTTTATCTTCAATCAACAAGTCTTTTCCGTAATTATCTTTTACATCCGGACTATTGTAGACCTCATTTTCCGCTGTTTTACTTTCAGCCATATTCAAGTTTGGTATTAATATACTTTGTCCTACTTTCAACGGTTGGTCTGTCGGCAGATTGTTATATGTTGCAATAAGAGAGGATAAAGAAGAATCTCCATAATAATCATAAGCCAACTGATCCCAACTGCTTTCTGCATCTGTTAATGAAACAACTTTATATCCATAAGTTGTAACAATCTGATCATCTTGACCGTCAGATCCTGGCAAAACGGCAAAACCAATACTGTTTAAATTTTTACTTGTTATAGATGCAACTGTGTTAGCATAAGTTACTTCCTGATGCCCCATTGTTGAATAAACATCTGCAATATCTAAATCACTTACAGAATCATCAAATAATTCTTTAATACTTTGCCATGAACTTAATGAAAAATATGTTTCATCAATGTTTGCACAATAATTATAAATTGATTTTGAAACAGCAACTAAATCTTTACAAGAATTCCATACATCTGCAACCAAGGTTGGATAATACCTTGTAGCCGTATAGAGAACCTTATCTCCAAGCATTACACTGTCGATTGCAATGTCTGTAGATTGAGAAATAATCCCTGAAAAAATATCTGCATATCGGGAAACAGAAAAGTTAAAAGCAGAAATACATTGTCTTAAAGTTCCTATATAAGATGCTAAATCCGGCAAGAAACTTGCACCGAATTCTTCAAACTTGTCTGCCCATTCATTCATTTTTGATGTTACAGCCATTACAGAATCTTTTAAGCTTTTTGCTCCATCAATTAAAATCTGTGCAGTTTTACTTTTCAAATCCTTTCTAGTTACTTCTGGAGCCCCTATTGCATTAAGTTTATAGTTATAACAAAACGGCTTATCTTTATTTCTTGATATATCAAACTGACCAATATATATTTTCCACCACTTTGGATTACTTGAAGTATTTCCACCACCATTTAATGAATAAAGGTAAACTTCTTTGTTTTGTAAATTATCTCTTGTTCCATATTTTCTGAGCAGATCCCTTAAATAAAAAGCTTCCTGCTCTCCTGTCATTTCAGCACTTCCTAAAGAACCTTTATATATTAATTTTAATTCCTGATTTATAGTTGTACCTGAAAGATTAATCTGAACAATGTCATTTCCATAATCTGCAACAACAGCTCCACCAAATGTTTTTGTTTCACTCTTTCTTTGTGGAAATGAAAATTCTTCATTCTCCGGTGGAACAGAAAAAGTAAATGCATCTGTAAGAACTCCGTTTAATTTAAATTCGAGTAAATAGGCTTTCTTCCAGTAATTTGTATTAAGATATTTCATTTTAATCCGCCTTATAATAAGATTGTCCGGCACTTTGGATTTTTATTGTTACTGTATAACCTGTAACAGGACCTCCTGACTGTGGATTTACGCCTGACAAAACGACTTCTCCTGAATCACCTTCTAAAACAACTGGCAATGTATCAACAGTATTATGTTGTGATGATGGAGTAATTACTCCGGCACCAGTTCCACTTGAAATTGCTGCATCTGTATATCCTGCAACAGAAATACTCATTGGTCCTGCATAAACACCTTTCTTTACTTCACCTAAAATTACTTTTGTGTTTGTACTAGGTAAAGATGAAATATTTACATTACCGGTTCCAATAACAGTACCACCAACTGTAATAATAAATTGGCATCCTTCAACCACGACATTTTTCATACCGTTACCTCCAGATGATTATTTATTTTTACACTTGTATTAGAAACAACAATTTTTGAATTCCCTACAGTTATACTGAATCCATTTTGCTTAGATTCAAATACATTGTTGTTTTTATCTGTAATTTTTATTCCGTTTTCATTTACAGTTATTACGTTATTCCATGCTTTAACAGAAACTTCTTTGGGCTGACTTTTCTGATCGTTTTTAGTTGTATTTGCTGTTATCGTAATATTTCCATCATTTGAAACAACCTGAAAATTTCCGTCTGCATATTCTTCTGTTATATCCCAACCACCCTGAGTTTTTGTTTCACGGCAATTATTTTTATCTTCAAGTTCGCTATTATTTTTTGCCCATAAAGTCCTTATGTTTTCATCGCCACGAGAAAAGCCCGAACATAAAACGAAAGCTCCTGTTGCAGAATGTGTTGGTGTAAGAATAAAAACCCTGGAATCTTTTGGTGGTAAATTTCTTTGTGATGGGATATAGTTTTTACTTTTATTAATAGTTACCCATTCATCAGATTTAACCATGATGTTTTTATATTCAAACCCTGTATCAGAAATTACAGTTACCGTATTATTAATGGAGTTTACTTCTTTTACCAAAGCCCAGAATCCTAATCTGTTTTCAAGATAATTTCCTTCTGGCAAATGTGGAGCTGTTGCATTTGTTTTATGGATGTTTCTTTTTATCTGCATTATTCAAACTCCTTATAAACTGTAGAAAGTTTTTCTACAGGCTTGAATACACCATCCGGATATTCACCACCACGAATTACCTGATAATTAATCATAGGATTATCACCGAAAGTCCATGAATGTTTTTCTGTATCGACATAATATAAACCCTTTGCAAAATTCAACCATTCTCCAATTCCGGCTGCCTTGTCTTTTGTAACATTTACTATTGTAAAATCGCCTGTATACATCTGATCCAGGTTAGAAAACCACTTCTTCAAATCTTCGTTCATTTTGTTAATTGTATCTTTATCAAGCTTTGCTTCAGGACTTGCATTATAACCAACAAAAGAACATGTTAAAAGCTGATAGCCGTATAAAGCTGTTTTTGCCGGATCTGGTTTTGCAAAGTTATAACCTTTCAATGTTCCCTCTCCGGCCATTAAATTCATATAGAAACTAGGATCCAAGTCTGTTCCTTCGATGTATGTCATAAAAGCTGTATATACTTCTTCACAACTTCTTGTAAGTGTATAATCTGTTAATTGTGTTGGGTTTATTGTATATTGTGCCGTTGGATAATCAAAAGGTACTTTTCTCAGTTTTATTTTTGGATTTCCATTATCATCAACATAACCAAATATTTCATAAATCGGAGAGGGCAATAACCTTTTTATAAAATCTATTACATTTACTTTATCACTTTCAAAAAGATTGCTTGAAATTGGATAAGCAAAAGTATCATTTGATGCATCTATATAATCTTCACCAAACCATAAATCAATTAAATCACCGATTACATAGTTTGAAATTTCCTTGTAATTCTCTACTTGTCTACGGAACATTTTAATGCTTGATAATGCAACCTGCTTAATTGAAAATCCAGTCGTTCCGTTTTTATCTGCAAAGTCTGTAAGAAATGTTTTATTTGCTTCTGAGTTACTAAATATGGTTATTTTAATATCACAGTTAATGTTCAGATAATTAAAAAGCCATTCTATGCTTTTTCCCGAAATGGTAACAACCTTATTAAGGTTACTTGCTATTCCTCCTACAGATATTGTTGTAACAACACCAAGAAAATCTACTCTCCCATCTCCACTTTCTGATATTTCAATAATATCCAAAGGTTCTACTTTATCCATAAAAGGTTCACTCAGGTTTTCTGTATCTTCCTTTACAGTAAATGAAAACGAACCTCCGAAATTTCCAATAGCTCTTTCAAAGTTATATGATTGTAAATTTTTCCCAGACTGATAGGCAGATTTTGGAGTAAACATTTGGTACAATATTTTTGCTGCCTTGTTATTGAGAACAGAATGATAACACTTTATTGTTGGCTGTGGAGCTTGTGCTATTACATCCATTGTTTCCTCCGGAAAAAAAACTAAAAAAAAGCAGCCGGAACAATGTTTGAAACACTATTCCGGCTGCTAATTTCTTAACATACCTTATGATAAATATAGTTTAATTTTATTCCATAAATCGTCTGTTGTCAATGTATTATAATAATCCTTGCCAAATCTGAAAAAACGCCTTATTTTATAAGTAAGGAGAATTTATATGAAAAAACTAACTACACTTTTAATTTTGTTGTTTGCAGCATCATGTCTTTTTGCCGATCCGAAAATTCCAACTATAAATAATTATTCCGATTCTTTAAAAGATGATTATAGTGGAATATCCTATTTAGGATATATAAATAACTCTTGTACAAATTATTATAAGATTTTTGCAGAAGTTGATGAAACTAATTTTAATTTATGGTTTAAAAATAAATCTTATATAACAGGTATTGAAATAGTATTATGTATGAAATTTCCAAACCAAGATGAACTTGATGATATGATTTCTGAGATTGACACTTCTAATCTTGAAAATGAATTTAATTCTTTCAGAAGAAGTATTATAAGATATAATATCAAACCTATAACAGAAACAGATAAAAATAATAATCCAACAAAAATTACTTATTATGTAGCTTCTTATTAACTAATCTGTTTGTGTCATAGTAAAACCTTCATCCAATCTCTTTTTTATTTCTTTTAATAAGTTTATTGTATCTTGTTTTTCTTCTTTAGTAACAGATTTATCTTTTGTTTCTTGCACAACTTTATCTGTAAATTTCTTACTTTTCTGCAATTGAGCCATAAAGTCTTTTGCAGCATCAGTATCTCCACCAAACATACTTAATATTTCGGAACCATAAGTTTCATCAATATATTTTGGCATTTCATTTAAATCTTTTATTACAGTACCCCATCTTATTTTCTTTTTAAGTTTTCCACTTGCATAATCTGAATAAAGTTTTGTAGAATTCACACTTTCAGGAACACCTACACCACCTGCAATATATTGTTTTAATAATGCAAGTCTTTCTTGTGAAGTTGCAGTTAAGCTTAAACTGTCATTAAATTCTGCTTTTTGAGCCGGTGTTAATGTTTTGTATAATTCTGAATATTGTTTATCGGCTTCTTTTGCATCAGCATCACCAACAATAAAATCAGCTATACGCTGTACATTACTTGAAACAAGTTCCATACCCTCAATTTTTAATTCTGCCATATCTTCACCTATGGCAACAACAGCTGTTTTTATATCATTTATAGCTTCTTGATTACGAGTTTCCTTATTTTGATTTTCAGGTGATTGTATAATATCATTTATATCAGTATCAGTAACTTTACCACCTTTGCTATTGTATAATTGTAATATTCTTGAAGCACCGGTATAATTAACTCCAAACATTTCCCTTATACGTTCAATTTGACCTTCTGTAGATGTGCTTGAATCTACAATTGCTCCCATAACTGAACCAAAGTTATTTTTATTCAGTCCTTGTTCAAGCAGCATCATGTTATTAACATATCCACCATCATCAAGGTATAATTCTTTTAATGCATCTTCCTGTTTTCCATTATATGCTTGTGCAATAGCTCTATAGGCAAGAATATCCGTTGTTTTACTCATTCCAGTTGCACTTGCAAGTCCTGAGTTCATCTGATTAAGTAATTTTGCACCCTGTTCACCCTGCCAGAAAGCATTATTACCTGACATTTTAGAAAACATCAAAAGAGTATCAGCAACTTCTGTTGAAGAACGTGTAAAGCCTTTGGCAATACCATCTTCCATTACTTTTTGTATTCCTGATAAGAATTCAGGTAATTGATTTCTGTTTAATCCACTAGCTAAACCGGCACTCATTATATAATCAAAATCACCTGCAACATTTGAAGATCCACCATACCTTGACATTATACCAGCGAGGTTTGCAAATTGTCCGGCATCACCACCAGAATAATAAGCCCATCTTCCTGTTGTTTGTGCAATACTTCCGGCAAGGGATAATTGTTCTGCTCTGCTTAAATTATTTCCTACACCTTGTTTTCTTAATGATTGTGCCAATCCTTGGAACGTATCTACATCTAAGCCTGTTCCTTTATTGTATTCATTAATCTTCATCCATGAAGTCATAGAATCAAAATCAGATGTAGAACCAAATGCTCTCCCTGTTCCATAAATAATTGGCATTTCTTCTATAAATTTTGAAGCTAAAGCATCTCCGCCTTTAATTACGGCACCAGCTATTGCAGCAACTACTCCACCAGCAACCAATCCTTTTGCAAGATTAGCCATATCAGCAGTTTCTGCCATTTTTGACAAATTATTAGTTGTGTTTGAAATAGCATTGACACCACTTAAAGCCATTCCACTTACATTGCCATTAGCATAGGATTGAACAATATTGCTTCCGTTATTGAAAAGGTTTACAAGCCCTTGTCTACTGTAATCATCTATACGTTTCTGCTTTAATTCTTCTGATGTTTTTATATGACCGATTGCCGGTAAGTTCTGATTTGTTCTTGCAACAATATCATTCATTGCACGGAAATTCTTCAACATTTCCGGCATGATATTACCGAATTCTTTCATTAAGGCATTATTATTTTTAATGGAATCTATCGAATCATCTTGTGCATCTGTAAAAGCTTGCCAATCTTCAACGGCACTCATTCCATTAAGGGAATTATCAGATAATGGCTGCCCATTAATTTCAGTATCACATATAACTTTACCTTTAATTGTAAACTGATCCATGATAATCCCCTTAATCGAACTGAGCTTTTTGGATTTCTTCTTCTGAATATCCTAAAGCTCTTAATTCATCTGCATTTACAGCTGTCTGCTGTTTTTCTTTTTCTTTCTGGTAAGCATCCCTGATTCCCAACTTGTCATAATTCATAAGGAATTCAAACCATACAGCATAATACATTTCATCTTGTAATTCAGGATTTTGAACTGATGCCGTCAAAAAGTCCTGAACTACCATTATTTTCAGTGTCTGAAACGGAATCCATTCCTTTATCTCCTTCTTCCCCATTTGTTTCAAGGAGTTTCTGCACTTTAAGGCGAAAGGTGTATGCAGCAGCATAAACCTCCTGAATATATGACTGTAAAGGAATATCACCCCATGAAAAGTTTACATTTTCCTTTTTGGCATTTTCATACCATGCCGGCCCTTCCAGAACAATAACATCAAGAGTTGCTATTTCCTGCATTAAAGCAATGATATTCTTGTCAAAGCACTCAATAGGAATTCCGTTAAGCCGTAAAGCCTGTAATCTTCCTATCTGTTGAATATCACGAGAACGTGGATATTTAATCTTAAAATCTCCACGGCTTGTTTTTATTGTTTCTGTAACATCTTTACCCATAACAATTGAATTAAACATGCTTACTTTCTGTGTTTCATCCAACTGTTCTGTTTTTTCTTCAATTTTTTCCAAATCCATAGTAGTTTTTCCTTTTATTTGTAGTTTTTGAAAATTAGGGGAAATTTCCCTAAATCTCCCCTAATTTCCCTTGTTATACTTCTGCATCTGTCTGTGCTTCGTAATCTTCTCCTGAACTCATATCAAGAGCTTCAAAGCTTACATTTGCCTTTACATAAGTTCCACCGTTTAAAGTAATTGTATAACCGGTAGAAATAAGTGTATCAACTGAACCAAGAATGATTTTTTTCTTTTCATCATAGAAGTCCAGATATTTGAATTTTGAGACTACAGTACCATTTTTGAAGTCTGCTGTTTTTGGGTTGAATGAAGAAAGTGAAACTTTTCCACCACCATTAAGAACCTGAGTTCCTTTGTAAACAGCTGGACTTGCAAGGAAACCTGTCAATCGCCCGTTTACATTGATAGCCTGAGCATCAATTGAAGCCGGAAAAATTGAATCAAGAACCTGAGCTCTTTGTGTCTGTATCTGTTTGCTCATTTCGGCAGAATCAACAAAGCCGATAACCTGTGCATCAGCAGCGTTTGTTCCTACACGAACCTGACAACGATAACCAATAGTGAACAAAGAACTTGCAACACCGTTTGTATATTGTGCTATTCCATCAGCCATTTTTTACCTCCATTACAGTTCTACTGTAGATGTATAGATGTGATTAATTGCCGTAATAAATACGAAATTAACCGGAGCTGTAAGATAACGTGAATAGGTAATAAATACCTTATCACCATTGATTCTTACCTTAATATCCCAAACATTTTCATTTGAATCTGTTGGAACAATATATCCGTTCAAAGCCCATTCAGCTGCTTTGTCTTTAAGAGTTCTGATTGCAGCATTTGTAGAAATGCCACTTGAACCTATAACCGGTCTGAAAGATGCTCTTAAATCACGATTCATGAACAAATCTTCACGAACCATTGAACGTTCATTGTTGATAAGATCATCACCCTGGAAAGTTGTCAAAGCACGAATACAGATATATTCTGAAAGGTTTTCAGGATTCGAGTTACAAACCATAATACCGGCTTTGATAAGGCTTGTGATATTTGTGATATTACGAATCTTTGAGAATCCAAGAACATTAAGCTGCTTGAATGTCAAAGGATTGTTTGGAGACATTGCGCTCTCCATTGCAGCAAGCATTACACCAAGCATGGCACCTGTCAAAGTTTCTGTTTTACCGCTTATAAGGTTTACCTTAATAGGGTTATCACAACAGAATGAAACAAGTCTGTTATTCAATCCCTGAGCTTCTGTAATTGCAGCTGCATCTGTCATACCTACAGCACCACCAAGAATACAAGTTCTTTCCTTACGATTCATAACATTGCTCATAGAAGTACAATGTGCGCTGATAAGAGTATGAACTGCTGCTTCTGTAGATGGTGTTGCAATAATCTGTACATCTTCAAGTTCAAGAGCTTTGAGAGCATCCTGCCACTGAGTAACAGTATAAGAACCGACAGTTCCACCTGTGAAGTAAACAAAACCATCTGTATTGTCAGGAACCTGGCGAGTTGTAGCAGAATCTATTACAACACTTCCAATGTATTCCATTGAACTGATTGCAGCATAGAATGAAACAAAGTTTGCATAAAGAATTGTTCCTGTCTCTGCAACAGCCTGATTTGTTACAGTATCAAGATTTACAGATTTCATTTCTGTATTGTTTCCGACAATAGACAATCCCCATACTCCACCTTCGTTTACATAAGTAACAAGTGATTCAAGGGTATCAAAATCTGCAAAAGAAACTGTAAGAGTATCAATCGGTTCTGGTTCATCAGGAGCTTCAACATCTGTCATTGCACCGAAACTGATATTATCGGTTCCAACAGAAACTGTTGGAGTTACACCATCACCAAGATAATTTACTTCAAGAGCTGCATTGACAATATCATCAATAGTCTGAGTTTTATCTTTGTAAGCAAGAGTAATTTTCTTTGAATTGGCAACAGTACCGGCTGCAATCATGATTTTAAGCTGGTTTGTATGTACACCCCAATCCCATGATTTAAGTGTGAGCAGATCTGTTGCACCACTCTGCAATGTTACACTTGACTGTGTACCATTGTTTACACGCATTGCATATACTTTAGATGGAACAAATGTATTTGAACCACTGAAAGCATAAGCAACAGCATCCAGAAGTTCACCACCAACAAGAACCTGCTGTGCATCGGCAAGACTTCCAAATTCAAGCATTTTGTAAGGTTCTCCACCGTTTGACTTACCAAGAACACACAAGTTTCCGGCTGAGATTCCTGATGGACTTGAAACGTTGAAACTACGGCCATAAACACCTGGAACATAATGTTCAGAACGCTGACCGGCACTTTCAAATATAGCTGGACTTACACCCATTTTTCTTTCCTCCCTTTTTAGTGATTAATAGGCGTATTCAAGATTTCTTCAATACGCTGAAACCATTCTTCAACAGTAAAGAATGATTTTGGATAATAGAATCTAAGCAAAGCTTCAATGTAAACATCCTGTGGATAGTAAGAAAGAAACTTTGCTACACCCATTTTTTTATTGCCTTTAACAGCAGCCGTAGTTACTCTGTTTATGTTAGCAACCTTTTTTGCCGGCTTTTCGATTTCCGGCTTACTTTCAACAACTTCTTCTACAACCGGTTCAGGTTCAGAAGAAATTCCTTCAAGTTCTGACTGCTCAACAAGATTTTCCGTAACTTCATTTTCTGTTGTCTCAGACAAATCAGCATTTTTCTGTTTTGACATGATTGATTACCTCCCAGAAAATTTCTGTAGTTATATTTTCTATTTCCGTATCAAGAATAATCTGTGATACGTTATAATCAACGGAAAAAGTTAGATGTGAGCCAGACAACATAACGTCAAAATCGAAATTATAGTTGCTTGACCTTTCACCATGAATCCTGTTTCCGAAAATCGCACAATCAAACATCCGGAATTTTTCATGTAATATTCTGTCTAAAGAACAAGAAAAAAACAGATTAAGGTGTTCATAAAGTTCATCTTTCAACTGATCGTTCTCACACCAAATCTCAACAGAAATATTATCCCTTCTTCTTGAATCTATTTTTATGCCATATATTCCACCTGGTTCTTCTCCAACAGTTCTGGAATCTGCAATTTCTTTAAGCTGATTGATTCTTTCTTCATCATAAATCAAAACATATCCTGGCACCGTTTCTCTTACTATTGAACCATCTCTTTTCTTAACTATTTCAGTATTTCCGGTTTTATCATTTATTTTTGTTTTTGGCCTTGTTGCCTGAGCAAATAAATCATCCAAATCCTTGCTTGTAACTTTTACACCGTGATTTACTTCTGTCATGTTTGCCAAGTCTGGAACTTCACCATCACTTTGAGAAGTAATTACTACAGCCGGAAATGTATCATTAGCCGTTGTCTTATCTTCAATCATCATGTGAGCAAAAGGATGTTCATTTACTACTGTTATATGGAAATTGTTGTAAACAGAATCAAGATGCAATCTTTCTATGTAAGTTTTTGTTACATCAACAAGAGCCTGTTCTAATACAAATCCTAAATTAAGGTAGTAAATCATTTTCCTTAAAACTCCAAAACAAAATAAAAAAAAGGCAGCCTAAAATCCAATCCAAAAGGATTAAATTCCAAGCTGCCTTTTTCAAGACATACTGATTATTATGTATTATGCAGAATCTGCAAAATCTTTGTCTTAATAATATTTTATTCTATTAATGTTCTATTGTCAATGTTTTATATATATTCTCCCTAAAGTTACAAACCGATGTATCAGGCTGAAAATCTAAAGATGCATCATCTGGAATGTAAACAGGACATTTCCACCCCATTTTTACACAAAGTTCACAATCCCCACTATCCCTTTTCAAATCTTCAAGGATATACTCAATTAGTTTTTGTTTTTTATTCATAGTTTTATTCCTCCATAATTAAAGAATAAACTGTGAATAAAAATATTTCATTCAACTTGTAGTTGAAAATTACATGTTCTTGTACATATTATTATCAGCCTGAATTCCGGCACTTATCATTTCATCAATCTTTGGTTTTACAGTTCTTTCCAAAGCACCCATCATATCAACAGCTGGTTTTGCATCCCTATGATAAATCCAGCTTCCTGCTGGAGATTTTGCAGAAACAATTCTGAATGTAAAATATGTAGAACCTGTAACATCTTTCATTCTTACCATTCCTACACTTCTGCTATCCCAGGCTTGATCTTCTTTCAAGCGGCCATTTTTTGCCCAAGAATACCCCTGTCTTTCAATGTTTTCACCCTTAAAATTGGCTTCAAAATACTTTTTGGCAGAATCAACAGCCGATAAATTAAGACCTTTTACCGATGTTTCATAGTTTTTTTGTGGTATAAAATTATTAAAATGAGCTCTTTTAGTTCCTTTGCCGTTTGGAGTTCCCCATCTGAATGGAATAATCAGGTAAGGTATTCCCTTTTTGCTTACCCTTGATTTATTGCCGTAAGGATGTGTTTTTTTCATATCATACTCAACTTCCTTACGGCCTTTTGTTTTTTCTTCAAGCTGTCTGTTATCTGAATATATAGAATAATCAAAATCACCGTTTCTTTGAGCTCTTATGGAACGTACCATTGCACTTGTTACACCGTCCATAAACTCAATACCGTTTAATGGTTGATCCCCACTCAGATAGCTAGTCCATATATTCCTGACATACTGAGCAGCCATCTGGAAGGCATTAGCCGTGTTTGGTAATGCAGCTTCCGGAGCATTTTGAACTGTCTTTGCAAACTTATCAGTAAGGTTTTTTAATTCTGATAAATCGTATTCAATGGTGTAGTTAGTCATCAACCTTCTCTTTCAAGCATCTGTCTGTATCTTCTTTCAAAGTCTGACTTAGAATCAGCTATCTGTTCCCTGTTCTTTTTTGTATCTTTTCCCATTGCCTGATTAAGAATTAAATCATGACTTGCTTCAAAATCCATATCCAAGTCATCTGCATCAACACCATATTCTTCATAAAGTTTGTCATACAAAGGATTTGTACCACCGATGTTATAAGCTATAAAGTCCATCAATTGTTCACGGCCTTTATCTGTTGCACCATACTTCTGAGCAATCATTTCTACAACACCTTTGGCTGTTTCCATATCATTTATTCTTTTTACCTCTGCCCATTCTTTACCGCTGCCGTGATGGTAAATATCATCAAGAGTAAAGCCGTTTACAGATGATTTTGATTCTTTTGCACTTTTCTTTGCCTTACCATCTTTATCAAAAGAACTGTCATCAATATCCATTATGCTTAAATCTGTAGTGTGCTTTCTGCCATCCTTTGTTACAAATTCTGCCTTAATTGTCTTGTTGTATTCATTCTTTTTGACAACTTTTAATTCTCTACCATAGGCTGTTACTTCATCACCTTCTTTCAAGTTATTGTATCTTTTTTCCCAAGTTCCACTTTCCTCTTTAAGTTTAGCTCCACCTGGCCATGCCTCGTTAGAATGATTGAAGTGTTCCATTATAAGTTGTCCTACTCTTTTATGATCTTCATCTGTAGGATTTTCTTTAGTTACAAGTGTTTTATATTCTTCAAAAGCTTTAATATCATCATATTTTTGTTCCTGTGTTGGTTTTTCAGATTTATTTGAGGATTCTGGAGTTTTCTTCTTTTCAACTTTTCCCTTAAAAGCATTTTCTTTATATTTTTCTGTACGACCATTCATTTTAGCCGTTACCCATTCACCATCTACTTCAACTATTTCAGCCCTTTCACCATATTTTGTAAAAGCTGTATCTCCAACTTTTAGTCCTAGTTTTGGAGTTTTCTTTTCTTCTGAACCGGTTCTCTTACCAGATAATCCAGAAAGAGCCTGTTTACCAAATCTTTCTTCATCTTCTTTTGTTATATCAGTATTTTGTGGTGTATCTGATTCAAGATGTCCTTGTGCTGCACTATTTACGGTTTTTGTTCCAAGTTTTGCAGAAAGATGTGCAATAGCATCCTTTTTGTTGAGCATACCTTTTCCACGAACAAATAAAGCATTTTCTTCTGGCCCTGCTTTTACCTGTTCAAGCATTTCTTCATAACGAGCTTTCTTTTCAGGAGAAAGTTCATCCTGGGCTTTTGGCTGCTGCTGAGTTGCCGGCTGTTCACCGTTTTTTACATACACGGTTCTTGTATGGCCGTTTTTATCTGTTATCTTCTTCTTTGTGAGTTTAGACAAGTCTTTCTTGCCATATCCCTTTTCTATTAATTCACCATAAACATCTTTTCTGATTAAAAATTTATTCATTTTCTATTCCTCCCTAATAACTGGAATTAATTCCTTTTTTAGTTATTTCATTGTTCTTCTGAACATTAACTCCGGCTTTTTCAGCATAAGCAGAAAATAGTTTTACAACAACTTTCTTTGGCAGCCTTTGATTCTCACTTGTTCTTATTTGTGGAATCTGTTTAACAACACGATAAGTAGGCATTATATGGTAAGTAATGGAATAAGCTTCACCAATATCAGGACTTATTTCTGCATTTTCAAGCCATTTTATCTTGTTTGTTCCTACTAAAATATAATCGGTTCCCTGTTTATATTCAACTTCTTCACCGTCAATAATTCCCTTTACTGAAACAATATCATAAACAAAATCAGCACCAATTGTATCTGTTACCAATTGTGAACGGCAGATAACATCTTTCTGGGTATAACTACCGGCTAAAACTGTAAGTATATCATCATTTGAAACATCACATTCATAAGGGAATGAACAAACAGCATCACCATTGCTTTCTTCAACAGCTTTTGCATCACCTTTATTCAAGTTCTGACTGAGCAATACAAATATAAACGGTGGAATGTTTTCAACGTTTTCTACTGTTACCGGCTCTGTAATAGGTATTTCTTCTTCTGTTTCTGGATCTATTGTTGGTTCAATTCTGAACTGATTAAGACGAAATTCTGTTGCTTTATATTCAATTCCGGCTGCATCTGTAATCTTTCCAATACTGATAATATCAGATGGAGCTTCATAATATATACCTTCGATATTGTTTCTCTTATTCAATAAACCAGGAACCGTGTAATAACCCATGTTATTCTTTTCTGCAACGGCCGATTCAAGTCTTTGAACAATGTTTTTTCTCATTACGGCTGTAAAATAAGTTCCCTTTGTTGGGTATTTTGTATCTTCTCCAAGATAGATATAATTACACAATTTTTTTGCATTTTCATATCTGTTGCCCTGCATATCATACAATTCAAGTAATTCAGCACTTTTTAAGCTTTCGTCAAGGTTTAATATTCCCTTGCCGTCATAAAGCATTACAACAGAATAAGTAATCATATTTTTCAGGTGAGTATATGTAAATCCTCGTCCGGCACAAAAAGGACAATGAATATCTGGCTGCATTGTAATTCCTTTTACACAAGAGCATTTTTCGGCAATTCTCCAACGCATCCATTGGCCGTGTCTTTCTATAAGAGCTTCATAATTGTCTTTTCCAAGTGATAATACAACAGGTGAATTTCTTCCTAAGCCCTGACCCATGATTTATTCTCCTACTCCCTGATAATAGCTTTCATCACCATAACATTGATGATATATATTTGGCTGAAATAAACCTTTCAGGCTGAACTTTCCGATTCTGACAACCTTTATATTCCAATAACCAATAAAAGGTGGTAAATATGAAATAAGATCGCATTTATGAGCATATTGCTTTACTTCATTGAAAAACAATCCTGATACAAGTTTTGTATACAAGAAAAATAAAGGTTTTGGAGCCCCAAAAG
Source organism: Methanobrevibacter sp. (assembly GCA_017652345.1). The sequence continues at coordinate 14,568 of JAGCBE010000154.1, read as the reverse complement.
TAATTAAATCAGGCTTTCTTCCTGAGGCAAAAAATATATCAATCCCTACTAATACAGATGCAGCACCACCATAAGAATGACCACAACAGACAACTTTATAATCTGGAAATGTATTCATGGCAACTAAAACTTCATTTAATAATATCTGTTTACATGAGTTAAATGCACTTTGCCAGCCTAAACAAGCAAAATAAACATACCATCTTCTGATTTGTGGAATATAGAAGAAAAGGAAGTTAATTATCCAATCCAAAACAGAAGTAGAATATTGGGTAAATACATATATTGTTTTTTCATCATTAACTATCTTTACTGCCCAATTATAATCTAATACATTTGAATTATATTCCTGAGATTTTTGAAATTTATAAAGATTCCAGGGCTTCATCATTATTCTACAATTCCTTTAACCAGATTATTAAAATTGCTAATAATAACAACAAAATGGCTATTAAAATCATTTTTTTCACCTATAAAAAATCCGGTTTTATACAGACCGGAAACTGTATCTCAAAAGGCAAGAAAAAACTACAAAAAAAGCGCCTTCTTCAATCTTACGATTTATCTCCAACAGATACGGCACCTGTAGAAGAATCTATCTTGATCTCTTTACCAGCTGCAATATTCAGAAGCGGATCAAGATTTGAAAGTTTGTTCAACCTTGCAATTGTTTCAGGACTAAGAGCATCAACCCTGTCTGCAATCATTTCTCCAAGTGGAGAAGCTTCCTTTGCTTTCTTTTTATTCCAAGTAAACATTTTTGTTTCCTCCCTTATTTATAATATCCGGCTAGGCCGGTATTTTTACCCTTTCATTTAAGAATTCTTCAATCAGCTTGTTTTTTCTCTCCATAAGGCTGATTCCGTTTTTCTGCAGCCAATAATACAAAGATATTGTTTCAGTCTGATTGAGTTCCAATGTATATAAACATTTTGAATCTTTATTTTTTGTTATCTTCTTGTCTGGATTTACACCAATTTCTTTTACAAGAATATTCTTGATGTTATCAATTAAATCCAAAGTTCCGGCAATCATGCATCTAAGAAGATAAGTTTTTCCGTGATTAAGTTTTATATTGATACATCCATCACCACTAATTACACCGGCAATAAAACCAGGATAGTATTTACTGTCTAAAGCTTCTGGGAATACAACATCATAAGTTTTATTCTGATGTATTCCGTATTTTGCTAAATCCTGTACCATTTTTGCAGAAGAAAAACGGAATTCAGCCTGTTCACCACCTTTGATGCAAACAGTTTTATTTGTTATTTTATTTGTATATTCAAAAGCTTTTCTTCTCTTGATAGATTTAATAGAAATGTCTGTATTCAAGTCTTTCTTAAAATCTTCAAGAACACATCTATCTTTTGCCTGTAACTTCAAAGAAATAGAGTTTTCTTTTACTAGTCCACGACATGTATTTGCTTTTGTTTTTACATATCCATCGGTAATAATCCATCCAAGCCAATAAGCCTTTTTCTGAGAATCAATATTTTCAAAATAATCATCATCTACAGAATATGCACGTCTATATAATGATTCTTCAACTATAGACTTCTCTTTTATATGAATATGCAATTCATTCAATTTATAAGTAACAGCTTTTACACTTCTTCCCATTATTTTAGAGATTTCTGAATATGATGTATAATTTTCTGCACAATTTATAAGTTTTTCTATTTCTTCATTAGTCCAAATATCAGCACGGCTATTATTTTTCCAAACATTACATTCTTTCTTTTTTAAGCCAAGTCTTACAGCCTTTCCCTGACAGGCTCTAACTGTTTTTCCGAGTTTTTGAGCAATTTCTGAATATGACAATCCTTGATTAAATAAATCTCTTAAAATATGTAAATCTTCATCAGTCCATAAAACTTTTCTATTATTTATTCCTAAACCTTGTATTTTCTTTGTTACGGCAATCTCAGAATGATTAGTTTGTGATGCTATTTCATTAAAACTATATCCTTTAAGATATAATTCTTTAGCAAGAGAAATTTCATTTTCAGACCATTTATCACCACGATTTTTCATAAAGAACCTACCCTGAAAAAGCCAAACTTATATTTATTCTGAGCAATGTACTCTTGAACCTCTTTTTGATATACAGCTATACGGGCACCGAAATAGGCGCTAGTTGCGCTCTGTGTGCTTGAAAAACTCTCTGATACACCGTCCATAGAAAGTGAAGAACTTGAAAAACCTGACATAAGACCATCACCGATAACATTGAGAAGTGATATAGCTGCCATTTTTCCAATCATCTGTCTCAAATCAGATGGAACTTCATCAGAATTTTCAAATCCGGCATCGTAATCAACTACATAAAATATATGTGGATTCCATGTTTCAGAACCGTAACGGCTTATGGCATCCGTAATTCCAAACCAGGTATCATTAGGCTTGAATGGACGTTTCATAAACTTGATTACACCGTTTTTCTTATCAGGAATAACTGACGGCAATAAATCTACATCATCAGACTGGCCTTTATTGATTAAAGTACAACGTGTAATATCCAGAATAGGACGTTGTTTTGTCTGTATCATTCCATATCGCTGTATTTTTCTGTAAGAAAAGTCATAAGGTGTTTCTTCAACATCATAATCAACACCCTTTACAAGATGCTGAGATTCTATTGTTGCCATTGATTTTATACGTTTTTTAATAATAGTTATATTGAGCTGCCTTTCCATTTCTCTTGTTGCAGCATCAATAAACCATTGTATCTGTTCATCTGTAAAATATGAGCCGTTTGCAGCCTTAAAATCGGTTCCCCAAAGGAATGTATAACGGCAATCATCTGGTGTTACAATTGTACCCCATGAGCCTTCCGGCACCTTGTAATTATTAAAAGAATAACCAACAGCATCAGGAACACCGAATTTAGTCCAACAACAAAACTGATAATCCTTATATTCAGGCTCTAAAATATCAGCTTTGTGAATTCGGTATTGATATAATCCTGATGTAAGATTAAATGAATCTACAAAATCACTTGCATTAATAGGAAGTGGTATTGTAGATTCATCTAAAGGATCGGCAAAACCGCTTCCAGTCCAAACAAGCCAGTTGTTTTCTTTATAAAAAAGACGTTCTAAAATTACAGGATAGTCAATGCCTGATATAGAAACGAGTATTCTGTTTGTTGTACTTTCAGCGAGAATTGCCATTTTATACTTCCTTATTTGGAAAGTTCATAACCTGGAAGTGAAAGAAGTCTTTTGGCTTCAATTCCGGTTACTTCACAACATCCCTTTTCATCAAGAGTTATTGTTCTTGTAGGCAGAACAAGTTCTTTTCCGGCATAAGCATCACACTTAATAACAACCTTTGCATCATCAGCAATAGGCTTTTCTTTGGCCGTTTTTCCGTTTTTTTCTGCCTTATTTTCTGTTTCCGGTTTTTTTTCAACCGGTGTTTCAGTCTCTACTGTTGTTTTTTCTTCTTCAACAATAGAGGCTGCGTCTGCCTGAGCTTTAGCCTTAGCCATACACAACCCCCATTATCTACTAGTAAAGACCGCCGGTATAACCAACGTTCTTAATCATTGCACAATATTCTGGCGCACGAACTTCAAGCATACCATACAATGCAACAACACCACGATGAGCAAGGCTTGAATCTGTAGGAAGATCAAAGTTTGACATTCCCATGAGCTGACCAAAGCTTGCATTAGGGCGCATTTCATCAGTTGTAGGTGTAAGAAGAACAACCTGAGCTGTTCCTGGCAAATCTTCATTGAAGTCTACAACAACAGTTGTTGAATTTCCTGAGTTTGCAACACGAACCATTTCCATAAGTGATGAACCACCGGCTTTAGAACGAGTAATAATAAAGCCTGTTGCTGCTTCACCGTTTGTAGATGGTGTAATAGTAAGTGTTACTTTTTCACCGGCAGCTACAGTTATTGATGAACTTGTTGCTGCAGCAGAAATTCCGTAAGCATTGATTGCATGAACTCCATATACATAGTTACCAGCATAAGCTGTAGTGAATTTAGATGCAGAATCACTTGCAGCAACTCCGGTAATGCTTGTTGGTGTATTAGGACGTTTAGAGCTGTTACCAGCTGCAACTACAGGACCCTTTACACGGAACATCTTATCTGCACCGGCATCATCTGTAATATTGATAACTGAGTTTGTTGCTGTAATAATCTTTGGCAGCTTATCCATAGCAAACTGTTCATCTTTTGTAGAAAGACGGAGACGTGAACTAAACATATTCTTGAACTGTCGAGAAACAACAGGTGGGAAGTAAGCTTCTGCAAGATCACCACCCTTTGAGTATACCTTTTCGGCAATATCATCAAACAATGCTTCACCGGCATCAATTGTTTCACCGTCAATTGTATCTGTTTCACCAATTTCAAGACCACGAATATCCATAACAGTTGCACGAAGTCTTTCAGCAACAGAAGTATTCTTTGCAGAATCTTCAATAATCTTCAAAAGACCATCATACTGTTTTGGTGATGCTGCACTGTTTCCGTGGAAAATACAACGTTCTGTACCCTTAGAAACACGCATAACAGCAGCAACTTTTGATGCATTGATAGCATTTTCAACATTGTCTGTAAGAGAAAGTGGATGTGAAACTTCCCACTTGCTTGTGGTGTATTTGGTTTCATAAATCTTTCTCTGGAATGTTGGATCGCCTTCTGATGCCTTTTCGCTTTCACCAACAAACAGGAATTCGTCATCACCAACGTCTGTCTGACGTTCAACCTGATGAACTGTAGAAGTTACAGGCTGTTTGTGGAGTTTGTGGAAAAGCTTCAAGTCTTTCTGTTTTACATCAAGAACAGTAACAAGTGTTGCTTCCAAATCTTCGCGCTGCAATGATCTACCCTGAGTATAGGCAGCAGCGTCTGTACCATAACCGGCTTCAAGAGCCTTTTCGAGCTCTGTATTCTGAGACTGAGCTTCAAATTCTTCGTCAAAAATGCCGTCCATTTTCGGCCTCCTTTTTATTAACGATTATCACGAACAATGGAACAGATTTTCTGCCATGTTTCAGGCTTGATTGCTTTGATTCCACCGTTCATAGCTTTCTGGAATTCTGAATTAAGGAACTGAACTTCTTCCGGTTCCATTCTGCCACCCTGAGCCGATTTAGCTATAGAGATTTTGAACTGATCAAAATCTGCCATTGTCGGCTTTCTGTTTGATGTTGGAGCTACCATTCCGTTTCCAGGAATAGACTTTGCTACAACACTCTGTCTTGCTACAGGTTCACCAAGAGCTTTGGCAATTTCCAAAACACTGTTCTGTGTTTCGTCAATTGATTTTCTGAGCTCTGCATTTTCTTCACGAATCTCTGCATTTGCAGCACGGAGAGCATCAATTTCTTCACCCATAGACTTTACAAGTTCTGTTGCATCAAGATAATCTTCTTCTTCATCAAGAGACTTCTTAACACCACAACCTTTCTTTACGCTGCCTTTGGCACCGCATTTTTCAACGTCATCTTCGTCATCTGAGCCTTCTGAATCGTCATCGAATTCGAACAGTTCTTCTTTTTCGATTTCTTCATCTTCTGGCTTTTTCTTTTCATCAGTGCTTTTCTTAACACCAACAGACTTCAAGATTCCGTCAATTGTTTCCGAAAAATTACCTTTGGCCATTTTTCTTCCTCCCTGTTCTATAATTTCAAGCATTGTTTCCTCTGCCTGACTTTTTTCAAATCCTTTGCCGATTAAGTAAGCCTTTATTTCATCAGCAGAATTCAAATTTCCCTTTTTCATTTCCTTGATACAGGCTGTAATATCTTCTATTTCTTTTTCTTCATCAGATTTTTCAACTGTATCTGCCGGATCCATTTCACCGTCATTTATTTCAAGGATTTTTGTTGTTTCTTCTTCAATATCTTCTTTCTGCAAACTTCTTCCGCTGTCATATTCTGCAGCATCAGTTCCTGAGCCGGCTTCCAATGATTTACAGAAGTCAACCATACCAATTGATTTTGCAAACCTGGCACTTCCAACAGTCCAATTTACAGGTGAAGTAGTAAGAGCCAAGTCATTCCACATAAACCTTGTAACAGTTTCAGTTCCATCTTTTTCCTTACGGATGGTTGGCATAATTCCACCAATAGATGCTTTTACAAGTTTTGAGCCGTTCTTTAAGAGATTTATGTAAGGTTTTGCAGCTTCTACACCTTTATACAGACATAGTTTTACAAAGGTAGATTTTCCACTTTTTCTGACTGAAATAGGTTCACCAATAATTTTGTCTTTATGACTTTCAATAGAACCATCAGGATTTCTTGTTTTATGCTGGTGATCATCAGAAATTACTCCATTTGTAAGGAAGTATTCTTTTGATTCTTCCAAGGCACTTTGTAACGTTCTCTGGTTCTGCAAATCCAGGTTTTCATTAGATGCTTCAACTTCAACAATAAAGTTTCCATTTTCATCTTCACGACCTGAGATAGATTTACAGATATTTCCTTCAATTAAAACTTCATTATCCATTTCACAACTCCTGAAACAAAAAAAATAGGGCAGCCACAACGTTTTTCACGTCATGACTGCCCTTTTCAGAACAAATCAATAAATTATTTAATATGGAAAATATGACTAAATATAGTATAAAGCCATATTCTTACTTTTGTCAAGTTATATGTAAGCTATATACTTACTCCATAGAGTTACAGCTTTATTTTTTCTCCTGTTTCATTGTTGATAGCATAGCCATCCCTGAACGTAAACTTTGCTTTCGGTAAGCCCAGCCTTTTGAAGTATTCATCCATTTCTTCATCACCGATTTTATTATCCATAAAATCTTTCTTTGAAACAGTTACATCGTTTATCCATTTCTCAGGATTCTTTGTCTTAGGTACATTCATAATATTACCTCCAAGTAAGCATTATACTTACATATTATCGGTTTTGTCAAGTAAAAACTTACTACTTTTTTATAATTATTCTTCACCTTTTTTTGGCTATTTTTTCGGCTGTATATTTGTTTTTACCTGTCTTTTCATCCTTTTCAAATGGTATGAAGTTGTCATAGAAAGACCAGTCATCAGCAAAATCTTTTACTTTATCGAAATTTGCTTCATTTCCTGTCATATTAAGCAATACATCAGGTGGAACAAAACGGCCAGAAAAATCTTCAATTTTGTCATCATCAGGATTCTGAATATATCGTTTAATGGCACGTTTAAGACTTTCCTGTTTAGGTACATGCATGTAATATGCACCGGTTTTATATCCAAGGTTCTTTGCAAGTTTTAATTCATCAATCTGCTTGTCTGCACTAGACATTGTAATATCCATTACAATATTTAAGCCAAGAGCCATTGCAGCTTTCATAAGTTTCTTAGACAAATCTGAACTTTCTTCATGATATGCCCTTGCTTTATACCCTTTCCAGCCTTCTCCTGATTCTTCTGCAAGAAGTTCTTTTAATGCATCAGGATCTACAACAACTACATTATCGCTGTTATAAACACCGGCATCCGATTTCTTTTTGTTGAAAGTTGATTTTCCGGACCCTCCACGACCACCTAAAATTTGGAAAGTTGGCTGTTCTCCATCTTTCGGAGTTGCTCTTTTTATCAACTCTGGTGAAAGAAGTCCTTTGATAATCTTATCATGTAAAGCTTTTCTTTCTGGAGTATAAACAGAATTTACTCCTTCTCCTGACTGTCTGTATTTTGTTACAGTTTCAGGTTCTTTCATTGCCTTATTCAAATCATCTCTGAACTTCATTTCAAATTCAGGATGCTTTTTTACAATTGGCAATTCAAGAATGGCTTTAATTGCATTATCCATACCCTGCTGAGAATCTGCATTAATTGTTTCATCGTCATAAACCTGTTTGTATTCTGCTGCCTTAAATTTACTTGCCGGTATCTGTTTACGGCCGTATGTTGGAGAAAGCTGCTTTGTTGGTTGAGTATTTTCTGGCATAACAGTCCTGTGAACCTTTTCCTGAATCTCAACTTTTTTTGCCGGCTTCATTCCAGGTTTATTTTCATCATTTTTTACCCATACCATTCTTGTATGACCATTCTTATCTGTAACAGGAACTTTATGCAGACGTGAAAAGTTTTTCTTTCCACCAAACGATTTTATCAATGCTTTTATTTCTTTATCTGCTTTTACTATAATCATTTTAAGCCCCCATTTACAGGATATTGCATCTGTTCATTGCTTCCTGAACTTTCATAGCCGTTGAATTGAATAAACCAGGCTGCTCTGCTGAATAATCATCAAATAGAGATTCTTCTTCCTGTTCTTCTTCAAGTTTTTTGATTTCATCTTCAACATACATATCCATCAAAAATGTTTCTTCAAGAGATTTTTCAACTTTTGTTTCATACTCTTTCAAAAGTTCTTTACAGTTTTCAATTCTTACTGTTCTTTCCTGAATTGTATCTCTGTAATCATTGGCTTGATTTCCTTTTATTCTACCTTCTTCAATAGCTCTTTCTCTCCAAGGAATATCATTTGTGTTTGTTTCAATTGTTTCTTCAAGATATGCTTTTATTTTTTTATCAGATGCACCATCTTCTTTCATGGCTGCAATTTTCTGCTTGATGTTATTCATATTTCTTTCTTTGAATTCATCTGACCAATATCCTTCTTTTGCATCACGTTTCTTCTGAACATAATCAGATTCTTCACTTCCAGCTTCTGATTCTTCTTTATATCCTTCCAGAAGTTTTTTGCACTCAGTATAAAAAACACCACTTCCTTTGAAAGATGCTAATTCTACCTGATGTTCTAAATCTCCAAGTAATTCTATATCATCTGTATTTCTACTAGTAAATAGCTGATTGTCTTTTACATGATTTTCGATTTTAGAAATTAAGTCCTTTTTATACTTTTCAACTACTTCATCAATAGTAGTCCCAAACTGTGAATAATTTTTCAACCTTTCTTCAACAATCTTCTTATTTTCTTCAAGTTTACCTTCTTTTACAACATCAGGTAATTTTGCCTTAATCTTATCAAGTTTATCTTTTAAATCTTCTTCAAGTTTCTTTTTAGCAGCTTTGTCAAAGTTTTTATTGATATTATCAATAGCATCTTTGCATTTAATAGCGTTCATTATTTCCGTTCTTACAGCCCATTCTTTACCTTTTTTATCAACCTTAAAAGTTGCATCGCCTACTTTTAATTCCCCTTTTTCTGCAACTTCATTGATTTTATCGGCCATAGAAAGAGCTTCTTTTCCTTCACCTTCATCTGTTTTATCTACTCCACCATAAGGCACTTCTTTTTTTTCATCTTTTGGTTTACTGATTTCATCTTCAAGCTCTTTTCTATCTTCTGGGCTGAGTTTATCCATAAGATCTTTGTTATATTCTTCAAGAGAACGTTTAGCAACTTCCATTCTCATTCCATCAGCCTTTGAACGTTCTGAAATAAGCTCTTCAAAAACTTTAATTTGATTAGCCTGATCCTTAATTCTCTTTTTTGCTTCTTCAACTGTCAAACGGTTCCCTTTAGAATCCTGAATCCAATTGTCTTTGTTTTTTTCTGTTTTCTTAACACCTCTTTTATCAAGTACATCATTGATGGCATCAAGTTCTTCCTGATATTTTTCTCTCCAGATGGTGTTATTCAAGTGATCTCTTTTACTTTTTGTTTTATTGTCAATCCATCGTTCAAGCTGAGCCTTTCTCTTATTCAATTCACCTGTTGGCATTTGGGAGAATTTACGAGCAACTTTATGTAAATCAGCTTCTTCTTTAGTTATTTTATCCTTACCGGCAAAAATCTCATTTTTAGCTCTGCTTGTATCTTCACCAACTCCGTAAGTATAAGAAGAGCTTTCACCTGAAAGTTTTTCATTTCTAATATCACTTGCTGCTCTAAGTTTATTCAGAATAGGCAAATCTTCTCCATTTTCATCCACAAATCGCTGCTTATTCTGCATTACAAAGTCCATCAAATCTTCAACATTGTCAATCTTCTGAACCTTTGCAATCAGTTTACCAATAGCAATGTTGGTTCCACGACCTTCTTTATCAAAAACTCTAGCCCACTTACCAGGAGCAATTTTCTTGTATTTCTTTCCTTTCCAGATACGAACTGTACCAACACCATAGCCGGCCTTTTCAACCCATTTCCCTGTAATTGATTTTTCAAGATGTGAATAATGCATTTCCTGAGATTCAAATAAATCTACAGCTTTCTTGAACTCTTTTTCATCCTGCTTTTTCAGGATTTCAATAATCTCTTTTTTAAGTTCTGCCAACTTTCTGTCATTAACAGCCTTACAAACATTCTTGTATTCACTAGCTTTTACCATGAATCTTGCCATTTTCCAAATCCTCCCAGGAAAAATAAAAGTTAAAAAAAATAAGGCAGCCGGTTATAAAATGTAACCGACTGCCCTTTTCAAGACAAATCTATTTCTTGTAAGTTATTATCTTACATATTTCACAAATAATCAAGTTTTTATTTTACAATACTTTTTTACTTGACAAAATCAATATTGAATGTATAATAAAAATAGTTTTAGGGATGTCCTTTAGTTTCATCCCATCAGGGGGAAGTTCTTTTATGAGCTTCCCTAATTTCTTTTAAATCAAATGTATGGAATTTTTGTTCTGTTTCAACCCATACTGATAGTATTCCATTCCGACTATCCTTTGTCATACTATTTACTGCTTGATTTAATGGTAAGTGAACCTTTTTTTTATTCAATCTAACTTGTGTAGGCTTATTTTCAATTACATGCACAATAACACCATTACAATTTATCTTTTTCATTCCTTTTTGATAATGATTCTGTATTGAATCGTCAACTTTCTTATTCGGTTGTGGATCAGATTTCTTAAAATCTACAGGAACCCCATTTATAATGGCATCAACTTTCTTTGGACCCTCTGATGCTTCTTTTATTAAGCAAACCTTAAAACCTAAACTAGACAAAATTACAGCCTGTAACCTTTCTTTATACTCATTTTCATCATGCCTTCTATCTGGATGCTCTAGTATTCTTCCCTTATAAACATGCCCTGTTTCTTTTTCAGTTATATTATAATGCTTTCTCTTACATCCATTATATTGTTCTTTTACCCACTCTTTATCTGCTTTAGTCATTCTCTCAGCATATTTATTCAATAATTCTTCAAGTTTATTTGCACCATATTTTTCTTTCCACCTTTTTTCATCTTCCATTTTTACCCATCTGTAACCTTCATGTGAACCATATTTATCTTTTATCTGAACTAACTTTTTAACAAGATTGGCCTTTACTCTTTTATTGTGATTAGATTTTTCAAGAGAATATTTATTTTCAAATTCTTCAAATACATCTTTTCTAACAAGTAATATCATTGAATTACTCCAAAATAAAAAAGTGAACCGGCTTTTACACCGGCCACTTAATGATTGAACACTAGGTACAACCATCACTCTACTTTTTAATCAGGAAACGACCGCCTTTTATAATGAATTTTGGCTTATCAAGAATATCTATCGCTTTTCTTATGGCATTTTCATTCCTGATTACTTCAAACAGTTCATCAAAGGCCTTATTTATCTTAATTCTGTCTCTTTCTGTTGGATATGGGTACCATGCACCAGCATATACATCATTACTTGCAGAACCAGAAAGATAATCATTTCTTTGGCCTCTTTCCTTTAATTTATCTACCAGATATGCTTCAAAAGCTCTTGCGGCCATTTCTAAAGGTGTAGACCAATAAGACTTTTGTTTACCTTCATCGAGTTTTTTAGCATCTTCATAGAATCGTGAAACTGTTCTTCCTGTTTTTACAGTAACTTCTCCACCATCAGCCTTAGCTCCTTCTGGATCAAAATAAGCAGCAGCCATTACTCTGTATTTTTCATAAGTCTTTACAATTTCTTTCATACGTTTCTGCTCATATTTTCCAAGTTTTCCGACTTTATCACGATTCTCACGAATAAGCATAACTGTACTCTTAAACTTTTCATTTATGGCTGATATTGCTTCATCAAGAGTTTTTGCTTCTGATAATTTTTTGTAGAATCCATCCCTGTCATAATAACTGCCGGTATATCTTGTTACCTGATTTTCAAAAAAGTTTTTTGCCTGTTCAACATCTTCTTTGCCATATAAAACAACTTCTGTTTCAGGTGTATCACCTGTCATCATTGCGTTTACAAGATTTTTGAACTTATCCCTTACTTTCAAAGACAATTCATTATCCGGAATTGCATCATGGTAAGCATCAGGCTTGAAAGCATCCATCAGTTTTACTGTTTTACTCTGATGAGTTGGATCTGACATATAAACACTTACATTTCCACCTGTAATTGCTTCTGCAATCATATTATCAAAGCTGTGGAACCATTCATGGCCTAAAGAACCACCACCACGGAATTTTGTAATATTGATTACACGTTCAACAGGTTCATAATGAGCCAAATTTCTTCCATGTCCTCTGGCACCAATAGCTAATGCCAAACGGCCGTTCAATGAAATTTGGTCATCTTTAATGCCAAGTACATCAGCCAAATCGGCAAATCCGGCTGCAAGATTATCAACATGCCATTTTGCACTTACAGGATCAGACTGAACATAAGTACCTGTCTGAACATCCCTTAAATTAAAGGCTTTTTTAAGTTCTGCTGTAGATTTTACAGAAATATCCCTTCCACCTTTTCTTTCAAGTGTTTTTGGAACAATCATTTCAAAGGTTCTTTTTGTTTTTCCCTTAATGATTTCAGATTCTTTTCTGGCCACCTTGTTTTTACTTGCATCAAGCCATTCCCAATCTTCATATTTATCATAAGCCTTATCACGATATTTATATGAATAATTTTCAACCTGATTACCGTCTTTATCTGTACGATATTTTTCATCATAGGCCTTTAAGTTGTTATAGTGAGTTTGGAATGATTTTGAGAATCTTAAATCAGCAAAATTGCCCAAGGCTTTCCAGGTGTCATAAGTAACATTATCTTTCATTATTTCATCTTTAGCCTTGTTTCTTGCTGCTTTGAGTTTATCCAATTTTTCATCAAGCCGCTTTTCAAAAATACCTTCACGACTGATATTAATAGGCCACCACATATTGCCTGTATCAAATTCAATGTATATATCTTCATTGTTGAATTCAGAATCGTATTCCTTGATTTTGGCAATAATTTCTTTCTTTAATTCTTCTCTGTATCTCCAGAAAGCTTTTCTTTCTTTCTTGCCAAGAGCTTTGTATTTTGGAACAAGTTCATTTCTGCACCATTCCATAACATCGTTCCTGACTTTTTCAGCTTCCCTCATAACTTCATCTCTTTCAACTTTAGCCTTGTTTACTTCCGGCACCCTTAAAATCTGAGAATCAAAAGTCTGTTTATATTCACCATAAACATCATCAACAAACTCTTTTACTTCTCCGATTGTCTTACATTCTGAAAGTCTGTCTTTTACAGTATTTACGGCAATTACATAATTCTTTCTGGCTGTAACATCATGGCCATCAGGTTCTTTTGGAATTGCAGCAAATACACGACTTGCAAGGTAAGCTGCACGAGAATCCATTCCCTTTTCTCTGAATGAGTTATAATCAATATCACCAAGGATATTAGCCTTTGTAATCTGCTGCTCTGCATATCGAGGATTTTCTTCAAGAGAAGTCCAGTCAATTTCTTCAATTGTTGTTCCTTCTCCACTTTCCTTTTTACGTTTCCAAAAGTCCTGAATCTTCTCTTTCTGAGAACCGGCAATATATCCTGTATCTTTGTAAGCATAGTTTACATCGTTAGGATTAAGAGAAACTGCATCTTCCATTGCAGAAATACGATCCCCATAATTTATGCCGATTTTTGGCAAATCAGCCTTTTCACGAGCTTCTTTATATTCCTTTTCTTCTTCTTTTGTCTGCTTTTCTGTCAAAGGCTTTGGTTCATCTGTATTCTCTGCAGCCGGTGGAGTATAATCTTTTCCTGTTGTATCAATGTACAAATCTTTCAAGGCAAGGTAAGCAATATCATCTTCTCCATAAACCTTGAAACGTTCATCAGCTTCATTTTTGAGAATACCTTCAATTGTTTCTTCTTCATTTGAATATGGATTGTTTTCTCTTACTCCATCTACATAGGTATCTTTATACCAGTTGTATTGTCTGTTATATTCAAGTTCATCTTCTTCTGAAAGTCCATATTTACGAGCATTTTGATTTCCAAGCATTGCAATATGATTTCCATGCTGGCCAAGAACCTGAGCCTGAACAAGAATCTTGCCGTTTTCACCCTGTGTAATCTTTTTGATGAAATAATCAGTATTTCTAGGCAGCAAAACTTCTTTCTGTTCTTCACCTTCTACATCGTATGCAGCAAGGTCTTTTCCTGTCATTCCATCAGGAATATCAAGTTCAAGAACAACTTCCTTGTTTGAACCGGTAAAGCCATCCCAATTTTCTGCAATTTCCTTGTCTTTTGTTGTAGACATAAAACCAGGTTCCGTTATCTGACTGTTTTCTGCACGATTTATAAGTACCGTTGCTTTATTTGCAATAAGTTTATCATTATTGCCATATACAACATGAGCAATCAAATCATCAAAATCACCATCTGAAATATTGCCAAAAATTGCACTTGCATCTACAGCTCTG
>JAGCBE010000153.1 GCA_017652345.1 Methanobrevibacter sp. | reverse complement strand
CCTACATATTTATATTTTTGATTATTTTTAAAAGCAATAAAAAAGACCTTCATGTAGAAGGCCTATAAACTTAAAAAGCATAACCACGCAATAATACTAATAATTGATATAACTACACCTAATATTGAGATATAGATTTTTTCTTTTTCTTTGTCTTTTATAAACTTTTAAACCTAATTATATTACTATCACTTTTAATGATTTCTTTTAGAAATTGGGCTTTATTTTCATATGTATATGATGTGTACCTATTTATAAATATTTTTAGGTGTTTTAGTGTGGTCTTTGAATAGTCCCACATAACCCAATTTATATATAAATCTTTGGTTGTATAGTCCCATATGGCAACAAGTGTTGTATAACTTTGAAATGCTAACAATGTGTGGCCATCGCATACATATTGAATAATAAATTGGTTTTTGTTTTCTAGTTGGTTTACTTTGGTTTTTTGTAAGTCGTTTATATTAATCATTGATGCTAATATCTCCTAAATAATATTTGCCTTCTAACTCGTTATCGAGTAAGCGTGCTAGATATTTAGCATAACTATATAAAACCTCACCATATAAACCAAATGACCAACCAAAATTGCCTGAATATGTAAACCTAACCATATAAAATGGATAGACAACATAAATATCTTTGCCATCTACAAAGATGTTTTTTACATTACCGATAAAATAATTTTTTTGTAACATTTTTAATAATGCCTGTTTTGTCAGTTTTTTCATAATTAAATCTCCATTTCTGGTGATTATGCTATTAAGTTTTCAAAGAGCATCTAATCAGGGTTAATATACTTCGTATATTAATATCAAGGTTCTATCCTTGCCCTGACATAATAATAATATCATATATAAATATATTGTAAATAGGGCAAAATATAACCAATTTATAATATTTTAACCTACATATTGTATTTTTATTCGGTTAGGTAACAATTTCCACAATACCAAGCGTATCATGTACATTTATGTATTTGCCTATCACGATAAGGCCACCCACCTATAGGGCAAAATAAAAACCCCTGATATTGCACAGGGGTGGGGTATTAAATAATAAACCTAGTTTTCTTCATTAGTGGGTTCAGGTTCATTGTCCATTGGTTGTGTTGCCTTAACATCAGGCATTTTGTTTTTACATGATAGTTCTAAACCAAACAACTCTTTGGCCTGTTCACAACCAAGTTTTCTAAATGATAACCTTGCATCTTCACTGATGGTTGTTAGTTCATCATTACTTTCTACTTCACTAACAATAAGTCTTTCCTTCTTGTCTTGTGATAAGTTAGTAGTAATGCCAACCCATTGACATAATGTGGCAAAGGTTTTATCAAAGTCTTGCCAATATTTATCAGGTACATACTCAACATTGAAATCTAATTTTTCAATTTCTTTTAGCATGTTAGTCTTTTCACTAACAACAGGTATCATTGTAGATGAACCTAAAATACTTTTGAGTTGTTGCTTAATCGCACTAGCATTATTTTTATTAGCATGAACTAATGCTTTAACTCTTGATAGGCCTGCATTGATACCTTTACTTTGCCAAATAAATGCCATTTCTTCCACTAATGGTTTAACCATAGCGTAAGTTGGTGTGCTTGTAAGGTTGTTCTTGATAAGCACTGCGTTTTGCATTTCAATGTCACCTGTTTCACCAAGTTTGGTATTAACTCTCACTCTATCAAAAGTCATACCATTGATGGCCACAGGTTGCACTTCAGCAGGTTCACCATAGATGTTAAGCATGTTGGTATTTACTGCGTTACAAAATGCGTAGTTGTCATCATTGACTTTGAACAAGACACCTTGACCATACATGTTAAGTACCTTTTCTAAATTGTATGGTTTGATTTCCTTTGGTAAACCTTCCCATTTGAATTGTTCATTGAGAATACCAAAGATGTAAATGAATAATTGCACTTCAATTTGTTGCATCTTATCTAGTTTTTCATAACCATGCCCATTATTGAGTAGGCATTGGAAGATTAAATCACTATACATATATACTCCTTTCTATTCTTGTTCAGTATATGTTTCACCATAGTATTCAGTGTTATCTCTAACACATTTTAAGAACCAATTATCAGGTTTGTAGTCATTGTCATAGTCACCATATGCAACTGTGAACTCACTATACCATAACTCGGCAAACCCAAAGAAGTTCCAAATAGTAATACCATTGTTGAAGATAGATGATAATTTTTGTTTAGCAATATATGGTATATCAGCATTAATCTTATTAACAATATCATCTTCAATTTGAATATAGTTAAAGATGGTTCTACCGAATAAATTGTTATCCACTAAATGATTATAGTTACTATTGTATGCAAGTTCAGTATTAAAGTAGCACTCTCTAGCAACTTGGTAACCATAACTATAGAAGTAGTCATTAGCGTTTTCTTTGATTACACTGCTAACATCATAGATAACGATATATGGTAGGCCATTTGTATCTTCAGTGATGTTTTCATCAGTAATAAAGTTAGAGCCACTAACATTAACACTATCAGGTGTATTTTTTAAATCTTCAACTTTAGCATTTGCACCTGCAATAGTTGTTGCAATACCTGCAATACCACTTGCAATGGCACTAGCACCACCTGCAATTAGACCTGCACTTACAGGAGTTGACATTCCCATAGAACCAACTGCACCTGCAACACCTAATGCAACCGAACCAATACCACCTGCAATAGCCAAACCTGAAGTAATGCCTGATGCAACTTTACTTGTGTAGAAACTTTGTGCTTGTGTACTATTGAAGATGTCAAGTGCATCAGTGCCACATGGCATGATATAGTTTACTGCACTTGATAAACCAATTTTTTCGTATTTATAATTATTATATGTATCTATACTAGCATCACCAAAGTTATATATTCTAGTAAAATAATTGTTATCACCAATATAAGCACTTGCGTTTGTTAAGAATGCAAAGTAATGCCCATTAGTAGCAGTTACATTTTCACTAAATAAAAGTTCAGGGTAGAACTCACTACCTTCATTGCAGTATTGGGCAGTAATTTTATATTTTCTAAATGGAGAGAATAATAGTTTTGGTTCTAAGTATCTATCATCAGTAATAGTAGGGGAAACTACATTACTAATACCCATATCGCTAGGTGATAATTCTTCATAGTCATATATTGTGTCATTTTGATAAGAAATGAGAACACAACCATAACCCATTAACTTGGCTAGTGTAGAAACAGGAGTAGCACCACCTAATAACAAATACATTAATGAGTTACCTGAAATACTCATCTCATATAATTTTACAGTGCCTTCTTCACGATAAACAGTAGCACTACCTGCAATAGTTAAGTTTCTACTACCATCTAGCGTGAAAGTTGGATAGGAAGATGTAGTTGAAAATGGTGGATAAGGTGATATTTTTGCACCATGTACTGAACCATCACCTATTAATGAGTTGATGGCCGTTATGATATCATTGCGTGAAAAAGTAACACTATAACTTCCATTTTTGTGTTTATATGTTACTGAATTAACATTGATAGGTAATGCTAACATGATTAATGGATAGCACTTATCATGACATATGTATAAAAAATCTTCTAAATAACTATCAAGACTTTTAGTGTCAACGCAAATATAAAGCCACATAACATCAGCAATGTTTTTCATTTCATCATTTAGATAGTTTAGTTTGATAACATCTTTAATAAGAGTTGGTTTAACACCTGCAAATGTATCTTCACCTGTTTTGAAATCAGCACAATATGGCATTAAACCATCACTTGTGTATCTATGGCAATGTTTTCTCTTAGTAAACACAGGCATATCTTTCATACCTTCTAAGAACTCATCTTGATAAGTCATCAAAACATCAAGTTCTAATGATAAACTATATGTATCAAAGTTTTCTTGTTTAATGCCTGTCACAAAGTAGTAATAGATATCATTACCACTAACAACCTTCATGTAGTTGGAGTTAGTTTGAGCAGGTGTAAGTTCCATGACTACACTAGCAATTAAACCATTTGAGAAGTTAAAGTTATAGTCACCTGTAAAAACTGAGCGTGGATAGATATAAGGTTGTGATGCTTGTGTGTAGTCACATCTATCTAAGAACATTTCACATGGTGGGACATTACCTGTAATATACTCAAAAACTTTAGTATTATTATAGGTGAACTTTTCACTAATGATAGAGTGGTTTTTATATGAATTATCAAAAGGAACATTACGATAAAGCGTAATCTTTACAGGGTTTTGTACTGTAGGGTAGGCAGTTTTCATAGTTTCTCCTTTCTTATAAAATAAGGGCAGTGGCCTTAACCACCACCCCTATGTTTAGTTGCTAATATCTATTAAGCGTGAACTAACGCAACTGCTTGTCTAAATGGGACAACACCTCGTTTAACCCAAGCGTGGTAGTATTCTTCAATAGTTAAGTTAGCAGGGTTGATGATGTTTTGAGAAACATTGAAACGATAACCCCATAAGTACGCTTCATCATCTAATAAAACACCAACTTGCTTTGTGCCTGTTAATGGGGCAACGATAACCTTTTTGAAGTATTGTTGTTCACCAATTTTAGCACTATTGAATAATGATGCTAAAACATTGACATCAAAGGAAGATTTGTATAAGGAGTTAAGAACCAAGACACCCCTACCTATTGGAGTGAAGGTATTAACACCTGCGTTATTGTAAGAAGTTGATGGGATAGACATATCAACTGCTAATTTTAAGATTTGTTCATAGGCCTTTTGGGCATTGGCAGTTTCACCTGCACCACTGATTTCTTGAATTGTGGCAGTATTGACAACTTTATTGCCTGCACCAATAGAACTTAAATCAGCAACAACATTTGTGAACACAAGGTATTCAATGGTATCTCTTAAGTTCTTTAAGATAATGCCTGCAATGTTGCTTAAGCCCATTTCACTAACGAAAGCACCTGCCCAAATCTCATAAGAGAGTTGAACACTAACAACTTTCTTATCTTCGGTTTTAATCCAAGAAAGAACGATAGATGGTTTAGATGCACCAAATGGAGTGGCAGTACCATCATAGGTAGATGCACTTGCTAATTGGGCACTTAATAATTCTTCAGCATCACCAAGTCTTGACATTTCTTTACGGAAAACATCAAATGGCATGTTGTAACCCCTGAATAAGTCGTACGCTCTTTGAACAACGATTTTGTTGGCCATTGCACTGATGAACTCGTTGGCAATGTCAGGAGTAGAAGTGAATAAAGATAACGCATCTTCATCAATGCTATCAGTTTGTTCGTTATAATTAACTAATTTAGCATAACCTGAAGATGGGTTCATTTTACAAAGTTGTTTCACAATTTCAACATTTGTAGGGTTTTTAACAATTTTAACACTCATAACGATTTCCTTTCTTTATTGTTAATTATTTATGTGAACTACATATCAAAGTCAAACTCAATTTCTTCAGGTTCACTTTGTTTTGTAGGTTCAACCTTTTTAACTAGGCCATCAACTTTAAGGGAGTTTACTTTCTTTTCAAGTCCTTCCTTGTCGGCCTTCAACTGCGTGATTTCGGCATCTTTATCAGCAAGTGCCTGTTCAATTCTCGCAATTTTTTCTTCTAGAGTTTCAGGTTTCTTTTCTTCACCAAATAGTGATAAATAATCAAAGTGTTTTCTCATTTTAATCTCCTTTCTTGTGAGTTAGGGTAGGGGAGAATACGACCTACCCCAAACTCTATATAGTGAACCTTGTAGAAGATATCAGGTGAGTTGCCCAAACCCAATACCACCAACAATGGGGCAGTGATATTTGTTCAAGATACCTAATCAAGTCACTAACCTTTTTTAAATGCCCCTGTTCCCATCTTGAAACGCACAAAGTTAATAATGGCATTTTTGATTTCAAGACTTTCATACATCACTTCATCTTTAGTAAACTTATCTACTATGAAGTCAAAGTGAGTTAATGATTTAGTGCAAAATATTGCACCTAACACTGCATCATCTACATAAGGGGTATATGCAATGGCAGTTTTATCTTTGTTCCTGCGTATGTATAACAGGTTATCCATCATACATACTTCAAGTGGCATTCCTTCAAGTATCAGGTTGAACTGATGATGACACGCACTATCAGGAACTTTGGAAACATTTGTCATATCATCTAGCAAGAACTTACCCATCATAGCGTACTCACCATATTCAGTGCCTTCAATAGATTTACCAAACTTGGTTTGTTTTCTATATTCAATGAACTCGGCACTATCGGTGAACTCTAATATGCTATCGTGTTGTCCCCTTGTAAATCTCTTTCCTAATTGGTAAATGCCAAAGTAGTTGAAGTAAGGGTTTAACACGCTAATGTGGTTAGATACCAAGTAGCATCTAACATTGTCCCTGTTCCTAATGATACTATCACACACTGATGTGAAAGCAGTAATTTCATTAGGCAGGTAGTCATTTTCTTCATTTAAGAACTCATCAAAGAAAATGATACGCACATTTGGTCTAGGTTTTCTTTTAACTCTTTGATATTGCCTTAAGATGATGAACTCACCAATAGGGAAACTTTCTAAAGAGTTTTGGGCATAGATGATATTTCTTTTTGTAAAGAAGATATAGTCAGGGTAGAGATGTTCTACTATTGCCCACCAATCATCTTTGATGGCAAGCATATCTTCTTTGTATCTAACAAGAACTGCAAACGATATTTTCTTTTGTTCAAGTCCTATGTCAATACACTTCTTGGTATAGCAATATGTTTTACCATGACCACGAACACCCATTACCATGTTATATAATCTATTGTATGTTAGTAAGTCATGGCAATTATAATACATATTACTCCTTTGGTTTATCCTGTTTATCTTCAGGTTCTTGTAAGTCTTTGGTTTTCTTCTTGAAGAAGGCCACCAAGAACTTAACTAACTCACCACCCACCATTGTAACAATGGAAACTCCAAGACCAATAAGGGCAGTGAGTAATGGTGATGCATCAACTGATGTGGCCACAATACTTGTAGTGGCAGTGGAGAATGCAACTTCTCCAAGAAGAATTGCAGTTTCCATAGGTTATCTCCTATTCTCCTGTAATTAAACTATCACTTAATAAGAAGGTTTCTTCAAATCTAAAGATATATTCAGTTTCTTCAACCATATTACTCATATTATAAAACTCTAAACCAATGTTAGTATTAGATGTTTTATTTAGTCTTGTCGTAATTTTAACACCTGAATTATAAGCACTTGCTAAATATAATTCTTTAAATGATAAACCATCTACTCCAGATATTGACATTGGATATAATTTTGTACCAATGGCACTTGGAATTCCAAAGTCAACAATTAGAGATGCAGTTGCACCACCTGTTGTTCTTGTAATACTACCTGCTAAAGCAAGTGTCAATTTATTTCCATTTTTTACTACACCACAATAATCAACATTTAATGTAAGTCCTGTTCCAAGAGAACCAGAAATACTAGCAGAATATCCACTCATGTTTTCAATAATACTATTACCTGTAATTGAACCACTTGAATTAATATCTTTTGGTGCAATATCTTTTCCTGTTAATTCTAAAGCAATAGCATTACCATCACCTTCCACAGGTTGATTTGTTCTTGTTTTACCAATAATCATAATTTTATTTCCTTTCTTTAATCTTCATTATAGATACCTTTTTCTTCACCATCATAATCAAAGATGAAGTGTTTTTGTAAATCTTTGGTTATTTCATCAGCAAATGAAGAAGGTAATTTTTCTAACACTTTTAATAAATCATCAATACTACCTTCACGCAAGATTTCACCACTGCGTGTGCCTTCCACATTAGTGGCGTTGGCAAACTTTTGTTGTGCGTTGGTGTACTTATCAACAAAACCTGTAGTGTCAATTTCATACTCACCTGCATGTTCACCTGAACCGATAGTGATATCAATTTCATCAGTTGAACTATCAGTACTTACACCTGTTGGAGTTGTGGCAGTCTTTTGTAATGTACCACCTGCACTCTTGGTTGTATCATTAGAAGATGATGTCATCTTACTTGTTTGTAATAATGATAAATCTTCAGTAGTTAGTAATTTTTTAATATAAGCATATTTCTTATTCCAATATGGTAGTTTGACACTAATATCATACCCAATTCTTGTTAAGAAAATACTAAAATCTTCACTAACTTCCATTGGATATACAATTAAATCATTGTAAAAATAACCATAAATAGCATGTGCAATAAATGTAAGTGTTTCATTATATGCAGTGGCTGTTAAACCCATTGCAAGGGCTGGTGAAACATATGTTTTTAAATCTTCAAGAAAGTCACCTACAGGTGTTTCACCACCACCATAAAAATGACTTAAACTATATCTTTCCATACCTTAATTATATCATATAATTAAAATAATGTAAAAAGTTCTACCACCTTTAATTAAAAATATGTTATAATAAGTTGAAGGAAAAAAAGGAGAACAATATGGTTGAAGTAAGATGCAATTATATCAACGCTATGGGTAAGACCAAAAAAGATTATTTCATCTACACTGACATTGAAGTTAAAGGCCATGCTGATGGACTTGACATGCCACATACAACAGGCATTAAAGTTTGTGCAGGTATCAGTGCTATATGCTATGGTGTCAGGAGATTATTAGATGATAGCCAATTCAATGTGGAAATTAAAAAAGGATACTTCCATTGTTGGACTAACAGGGTTATAGACCTAAAGCAAGCACTTGATAGAGATAGTGTATATGCCCTTAATACACTTGTGTGTCAACTATACGAACTATATTGTGCTTATCCAACTTCCTTCAAGTCGTTTGATTTAGTTGATGTAAAGGAGATAATTGAAGATGAAAAACGAAAACGAAATGAACAACAATGGGGTGGCTATGAACAACGAAAGCCAAGAAAAAGAAACATGCAAGGAATGGGTATTTATTCCATTATTAAAGGCACACATCTTGAGTAGAAAACCAACATATGTCTTATTTGACATTGATGGTGTTGCATCAGGTATTGTGAATGCCAAGTTTATTCGCAAAAAAGAAAGTGAAACAATGATTTATCTATCACTCCCTGCAACCTATGAAGTAAATTGCAATGTTCGTGAAAAAATTGAAGGTAGATGGACTACTACTAAAAAGTATGTCATCACTGCTAAAGAGTTAAGACAATTAGTTCTTGATTATAATAGAACTTCAGTTCCTAACGATAAATTACCATTCTAATGGCTAAAAAGTTCAATATCAACTCCTTCCTTAAGTTAAGTGCTGAAGAACAAGCCAAGTCTATTGAAAAGCAAACTCAAGACCTTATCAAAAGACTACCTAGTTTGAAGAAACAACTTATGATGTATGGAGATACAAGTGATGAACTCTATAACCTTAAAGAAGATGAACTAGAACTTATTGGTTCAACATACGCTAAAGCAGTAAGGGGTGGTGAAATAACTACCCCTTCTAGCAAAAGTGCATATAGAAGTTTCATTAATAATTTAAGGAAATACGCTAAAACGGACATACGAACATTAGCACTTCAAAGTGCTGAACAACGAATGGGAAGTTGGATAGACCACATTGAAAAAGCATCTACTGATGCCGATAAAGAATATGCCCAAAGAATGCTTGATAGTATGACCGAAGAAGAAAAATTAGGTTTCACTAGAAGTAAATACTTTATGGATAGTTCCTATATGTATATGGTAACTGAAGTAGATGGTAGGCAATACTCCATTCAAACTCTTAAATTAGAGTTATACTTAAAAGAAAGAAGGGGCAAAGAGTTTGACAATATCTATGATGATAATGTCAGGAAGAAGTAAAGGAGAATAAATGAGAAAGGCCAAAAACCCAATATATTGTGCCGACTTTGAAACAACATCATATCAACAATATATGGTGGAAGGCCAAACAAGAGTGTATCTATGGAAGTTGATGGGAGTAGATAATTTCATTGACCAATTAGGCATTGATATGGAGAGTTTCATAAACTTCATAAAAAGTCTAGGTTCTTGTGACATCTACTTCCACAACTTGTCATTTGATGGGGAGTTCATATTATGGTATCTATTAGAAAATGGATACTACTATGATGAAGATTTATTTGATGAACAAACATTCAAATCTATCATTGATGAAACAGGAAGTATATACTCAATAACTATTAAGTTTAATGATAAATGTATTATTGAACTCAAATGTTCATACAAACTATTCCCAAAGTCCATTAGTGACATAGGCAAGTTAGTTGGTATAGAAAAACTTAATGAAACACACGATTACAACGAAATAAAGAACTATCACTCCATAGAAGAATTACCTGAAGAAGAAATAAAATATATTACTAATGATGTTAGAATAATGGTAGAACTTATCAAATATCTTCAGGCCAAAGGGGTTAAGGGCATCACAATGTCTAGTAGTGCATACAAGAATTGGTTACAAGATAAATACCAATTATGCAAACACCAAATGAAGAAAGACACTAACGAAGAAATTGTTGAGATAGTAAGAAAGTCATATCGTGGGGGCATCACTAAAGTTAATCAAAAATATGCAGGTTTAGAGTTTAATGATGTGATATCGTTTGATGTTAATTCACTCTATCCTTCAGTAATGTATGAAAACCCAATGCCTATAGGAGAAGGCAAGATATACAAATCAGTTGAAGAAGGTAGAAAAGACAATAGGCATCTATTCATTGTGGTGGCCTTTGTACAATATGCTAAAGTAAGAAATGGGCAACACGCATTTATAGGCAATACAAGTGGGTTCAGTTATGCAAGGAAATATAGTTATGATGATGTCCTTGAAAACAAGATGCTCTACTTGTGGTTAGATGAGTTCAGGTTATTTGAATTAGTCTATGATGCTCAATATGAAATACTAAAAGTTGTCGGTTGGAAGAAGGCCGAATATGTATTCAAAGATTACATAGATAGATGGTATGATGTTAAAAAGAATGCCAAGAATGATGTTGAAAGAAGTTTGGCCAAATTGATGCTTAACTCACTATATGGTAAGTTTGGTATGAACGATAGTAGAATGACCAAGATACCTGTTGAAATAGATGATAACATAATCTATAGAGTTGAAGAAAACAACACAACTTACTACTATAAAGAAGTGGCTAGTTATATCACTTCAATGGCAAGATGCAAGTTAGCATCGTTTATGAACAGGTGTGGTGACAACTTCCTATATTGTGATACTGATAGCGTGTATTATATAGGCCACGAAATACCTGACTTATTCAAAGATGTAGTAGATGAAAAGAAATTAGGGTATTGGAAATATGAAGGCCACTACACAAGGTTCAAGGCCTTAAAAGCAAAGTGCTATCTCAAACAACTTGACAATGGCAAGATAGAACGAAGAATAGCAGGTTGTCCACAAGAATGTGCTGAACTTATCAACTTTGATAACTTCAAAGCAGGCCTAAAATTAAACAACGCAAAGAAATGCAAGAAGAAAGTGAAAGGGGGAATAGTAATCAGTAATACTGATTTCACAATTAATATATGAGTAAAGGTTTAGATGCATTAGAAAATCTATATATGGCAGGTGATTTAGAACTTAATTATGTTATAGGTGGAAAACAAAAAGAAGATTATGAAATCGTTGAAAAAGAACTTAAAGCATTAGAGATTATCAAAAGTAAGTTTATGTTTACTCGTGGTGAATTAAAATATCTTCTATCAGGAAAAGCAATTACTCAAGAAGAATACAATTTATTAAATGAGGTGTTTAAATGATAAGAGATTATGAAATTAAATATAGTGAGAATGGCATACAAATTGCTGAAGATGATTTTGAAAGGCCAATAACTAAAGCAATAAAAGAAGATTTGTTTACAAAACATTATAAAATGTGCCAACATTATATGTTATTTGCAAGCATTGTCAAAAAATATATGAAAGTTAAAGGCGATATGCTAGTTATGGAAAATGTATCAAGAAAGAAAAACAAAAAAGATTTTGAAGAAATGGAGAAGTTCTTAAATGAGTATCAAAGATAACATTAAAAATGAACTATTAGAAAGAATAGTAAAAAGACAAAATGAAATTGCTGAAAAACATAATCAAATGCTTGAAGTTGCAAACAAAACAAGTGAGTTGCTTTATGAAGATGGTGTTATTTCACAAATAATGGAAGAATACAATTTCCTATATAATCTAAAAAGGTTTGTTGAAAGTCTATAAGAATTGGTGCGATAAGCACCTTTTCTTGTGGTTGGAAATTAGCCGACTAGAATGGGGGGGTTTCTTATTATATTT
>JAGCBE010000020.1 GCA_017652345.1 Methanobrevibacter sp. | reverse complement strand
TAGAATTGATCTTGGCAATGCTTCCACATCATTGAACATGGTCAGTCCACTTCCAGTCCATGCAGAAACGTTTTCAAAAAAAGCGTCTATAAATGATATGTCCAATATCAGCATCATTATGATTGCTCCAACAAGCCCTGCCCATACCCAAGCAACACTTGATATGAACATTCCGTGCTTGAATTTAAGCTTATCATACTCTTTAAACTTTTCAGCAAATAGAAAACCTAATCCTATTGATATTGCTGGTGGAATCAATCCAATAAGGTATGAATGTTCAAGGTAGTAAAGGTCTATGAATATAGGCACCATCAATATTGCACCTATCCCTACCATAATATATCCAAGATAATGCAGGATGATTTTTATATCCTGTCTTGATAAGTAATTTATCCTCATAATATCCACCTTTCAAATCAATGGCTTTGGATTAGATTTTTAAAATGAAATTATTATTAATTATTTTTTATAGTTAACTTTTCAACTAAACGAAGTTAATAATTGCATTATTCATTTTAGAAATAATTATTATTTTTAAAAATATATTGAATAATGTTTATAATTATATTCAATCATTATTTAAATTTTTTTATTAGGGATATAATTATCAAATTTTTAATTAATGTACATTTTTATACAACAAAGATTTAAATAGTACATTATACATAATAAAGTATACATTATTTGAAATAAATATATATTAAATATAATAATATGAAGGAGATTAAAAGTGTTTTTCCCCAATATTGAAGAAGCAAAAGAAATAGCTAAGGATAAAACCTATAAACGGATTCCAATTAGCTATGAGATATTTTCAGATACAAGAACTTCCATAGAAGTTTTAAGAAGACTTAGGATCTTAAGCAATCATTGCTACATGCTTGAAAGTGTAGAGGATTCTAAAAATTGGGGAAGATACAGTTTCTTAGGATTCAATCCTATTCTTGAAATCACCTGTCAAGACGGCAATCTCTCCATTAAAGGCAAGTCAAGCTTCAGCGATTGTGAAATAGAGGAAAGTGAAGAGAAATGCTTCCACGCTAAAACAGACAATCCTGGAGATTATATCAGACAGATTGTGGAAGAAAACAAGTCTCCAAAACTTGAAGGAATGCCTCCCTTTTCAGGTGGGCTTGTAGGTTACTTCTCATATGACTACATAAAATACAGTGAACCTTCACTTATATTGGATGCACAGAATCAGGATGCCTTCAAGGATGTTGATTTGATGCTTTTCGATAAGGTAATTGCATTTGACAACTATAAGCAAAAGATTGTAGTTATAGTCAATATGGAAATAGATGAAGACCAAAGCCTAATTGAAAGAAACTATGATGATGCATGCAAATCCATTTTGGACATAGTTGAAATCATTAAGGCAGATAATGTTGTAGACTTGCTCGATGATGATTTCAATCATCATCTAACCAATAAAAAGACACTTGAAGCAAGTCAAAGAATGAGGGAAATTGATTCATTTGAAGAAATGAATAAAATCAGAAATGAAATCACTGCACATTTGCCTATTGAACTCAAATCAGATTTCAGATACCTATTTTCAAAAGATGAATATTGTGATATGGTCCAGAAGGCTAAGGATTACATAACTGAAGGGGACATCTTCCAGGTTGTGCTCTCCAATAGGATTGAAGCAGACATTGAAGGAAGTCTTTTTGATGTTTATAGGGTTCTTAGAACTACAAACCCTTCACCTTATATGTTCTATTTCTCAAGTGATGACATAGAGATAGCAGGTGCAAGCCCTGAAACTCTTGTAAAGCTTGTTGACAATCAAGTCTACACTTTTCCTTTAGCTGGAACTCGTCCAAGAGGAAAAACAGATGAAGAGGACAGATTATTGGAAGAGGACTTGCTTGCTGATGAAAAGGAATTGGCTGAACATAATATGCTGGTTGATCTTGGAAGAAATGACATAGGAAAAATCAGTGAAATAGGTTCTGTTAAAGTAAACAGGTACATGGATATTGTAAGATTTTCCCATGTAATGCATATAGGTTCGACTGTTGAGGGAATTCTAAGAGAGAATTATGACTACTTATCCACAATCGATTCAATCCTTCCTGCTGGAACATTGTCTGGAGCCCCAAAGATTAGGGCATGTGAGAT
>JAGCBE010000152.1 GCA_017652345.1 Methanobrevibacter sp. | reverse complement strand
TTGCAGGATTTGGAAAACTGCGCTTGCATGCCTTGTCAAGAGATCCATCAGCAAGTAAAACCTTACAGCCTAATGCACCGACATCAGCATTTGTGCCTTTGGTCATATAATCCATACATTTGTCGATTGTAGCTTCCTTAACAAGTGTATCTGAGTTTAAAAGAAGGACATATTCCCCTTCAGATTGTTCAATAGCTAAATTGTTTGCCTTTGCAAAACCATCATTGCTGGAGTTGGCTATGACCTTAATGGTTCCTCTAGAAATCTCATCCTTGAAGTAGTCCTCCAATTTTTCTAAGCTGTCATCAGTTGACTTATTGTCTACAAGAAAGATTTCATATGTATAATGAGTCGGCTCTGCCAAACATGAATCAATGGTCTCCTTTGTTAATTTAAATGTATTGTAATTAACAATGATAATTGACAAATCTAAATTTCTCATTCTTACACCTATATCAGTACAATCATTCCTTAATAATCAAAATTACACTATTCATTAATCTTTCATTTCCTTAAATAAGCAAAAGTATTTTTTATGAGTTTCCATTCTATTTTAAAGTAATTTTTCCAGTTTTTTCTTAAGAATGGGGTTTTTGTTAATTTCTTTCTATTTCCCAATCCTTCCTTGATTCCATCCAAGTAAATGGAACCGTATCCTTTCCTTACAAAGAAAAGGTATTTTATTGAAAATCCGATAAACAAGAATATGAAATTGATTATCTTCTGTAAAATTGGGAAGTTTTTGTAAATCATGAATACGTTGTTACGAGCTGCCAACTTAATCTTGAATTCGTTGTATCGGCTGCCGCTTGTTCCGCTTCCATAATGGTAGACAATTGAATTTGGGCAGAAATAATTCCTATACCCATAAATCTGAGACCTATAAGCTAAGTCTATATCTTCAACATATGCAAAGAAATCATCATCAAAAAGCCCTATTTCTTCAAGGACTGATTTTCTATACAAGGCAGCGCCTGCACAGGATGAAAATATTTCCCTCTTCTCATTGTATCTTTCTACAGGCTGACCATCCCCAATCTTCTTTGTCCATGCAAGGATGGTGTACTCATCCCCAGCATCATCCATCAATTTCCTATTGTAATGCTGAATCATCTTTGACTGGATCGAGAATGGATTTTCACCTAAATCAATTGACTCATCCATAGCCTTGATGATCTCTTCCAAAGCGTTCCATTCCAATTCAACGTCATTGTTAACTGAATATATGTATTCGCACTTTGCCTCTCTTATTCCCTGATTGACTGCAGGGGCAAATCCTAAATTTTCCTCATTCTTGATAAGGACTATGTCTATTGGATAGTTTGGACTATTCATAAACTCTTCAATGAATTCTATGCTTCCATCAGTAGATGCATTGTCGATTAGAATAATCTCTTCAATAAATCTGCTTTGAATCAATAATGTTTCAAAGTAGTTATTCAAGAATTTCAAACCATTGTAATTTGGTGTAACTACTGATACTTTCATAAAATCACTTTTTAAGAGCAAAAATTTAAACTTTATTTTTTGAATTTTTTATTTAATTTTTTTAATTATTGATTTTTTAATTTTCAATAAAACTTAAAACATTATTTTTTAGAATACATTTTCTCATAATATTCCTGGTATTCACCGGATTTTACCTTTTCCATCCAATCCTGATTGTCCAAATACCAGTTGATTGTTTCTATGATTCCTGTTTCAAAGGTGTATTTAGGCTTCCATCCTAATTCCTCTGTTATTTTAGTTGAATCAATTGCATAGCGTCTGTCATGGCCTAACCTATCTTTAACGAATTTAATCAAGGATTCGCTCTTTCCAAGCTCCTTTAAGATGAGCTTTACAATTTCAATGTTTTCCTTTTCGTTATGGCCTCCGATATTGTAGACCTCTCCCAGTTTTCCCTTATGAAGAACAAGGTCAATAGCTGTGCAATGGTCATAGACATGCAACCAATCCCTGATGTTCTTTCCATCACCGTAAACAGGCAATTCCTTATCTTCCAAAGCATTTGAAATCATTAAAGGAATAAGCTTTTCAGGGAATTGATAAGGGCCATAATTATTTGAGCATCTTGTGATGTTGATTGGCAAGCCGAATGTTTCACCATAAGCTCTAACCATTAAGTCAGCCCCAGCCTTTGAAGCGGAATATGGGCTGTTTGCCTGAAGTGGAGTTTCTTCTGTGAAATATCCCTCTTTTCCAAGGCTTCCATAGACTTCATCTGTAGAGACCTGTAAAAACTTCTTAATGCCATGCTTTTTAGCTGCATCCAGCAACACTTGAGTTCCAATGATATTGGTTTTTATAAAAATTTGAGGGTCTTCAATGCTGCGGTCCACATGACTTTCAGCAGCAAAATGAACTATATAATCAACATCCTTAACAATGGAATCAACCAATTCTGCATCTTGAATGTCACCTTTTACAAAGGCATAGTTAGGATTGTCTTCAATATCCTCCAAATTCTCAAGGTTTCCACAGTATGTAAGGGCATCCAAATTTATAATCTCATAATCAGGATACTTTTCAAGCATATACTTTACAAAATTGCTTCCTATAAATCCTGCTCCGCCTGTTATTAAAACTTTAGTCATATAAATCACATATTGAATAATTGTAAATATTGTAATAGTAATTTGTAATAATTGTAAAATTTATTATAATAATTTTTAATTAGAAATCAGTTTCAGTTTCCTTCATTGGTTTCCATAACTTGTCCTTATCTGACAAAAGGATGTTTTCCTCACCGATTCCCTCCAATGGCCAATCAATAGCTATGTCAGGATCATTCCAAATGATTCCACCTTCATCCTCACCATTATAGAAATCAGTGCATTTGTAAACGAATTCAGCCTCATCAGATAAAACCAAAAATCCATGAGCAAATCCCTTTGGTATGAAAAGCTGTTTCTTATTCTCTTCAGAAAGAATCTCTCCAACCCATTTTCCGTAAGTGTCTGACTTCTTTCTAAGGTCAACAGCAACATCAAAAACCTCACCCTTGATTACACGAACCAATTTGCCTTGAGGTTGAGTGTATTGAAAATGAAGCCCTCTTAAAACTCCTTTTGATGATTTTGATTGATTGTCCTGGACAAAGGTCAATTCAATTCCTTCCTCCTTGAAATCATTTTCATTATAGGTTTCCATAAAGTATCCTCTCTCATCACCAAAAACAGTTGGCTCAACAGTGAAGACTCCTTCAATCTCACTTTTAGTTATCTTGAATTTACCCATTTATTACACTCCTAGAGTTTTCTATCAGCCAATTCAATTAGATATTGGCCGTATTCTGTTTTTTCAAGAGGCTTTGCCAATCTCAATAAGTCCTCCTTATTGATATATCCTTTCAAATAAGCTATCTCCTCTAAACAAGCGATAAACAAACTTTGTCTTCTTTGAACGGTTTCAATGAAGTTACTTGCTTCAAGCAAACCGTCATGAGTTCCAGTATCCAGCCAAGCCATTCCTCTACCGAGCAATTCAACTTTTAGCTTGCCGCATTTAAGATACTCTTCGTTGATTGAAGTGATTTCGAGCTCTCCCCTTTGGGATGGCTTTACGTTTTTCGCTATTTCAATTACATCATTGTCATAGAAATAAAGTCCTGGAACTACATAATTGGATTTAGGATGATCCGGCTTCTCTTCGATAGACAAGACATTCCAATCCTTATCAAATTCCACAACACCGAATTCTTCAGGCTTGTTAGTATAATAACGAAAGATTACTGCACCCTCTTCAAGTGCGCAAGCCCTTTCCAATATTTCTGTAAACCTGTGTCCATGGAATACATTGTCACCTAAGATAAGGGCAACATTGTCATCACCGATGAATTCCT
>JAGCBE010000151.1 GCA_017652345.1 Methanobrevibacter sp. | reverse complement strand
CTCTAACCAGCTGAGCTAATCGGGCAAATCAGGCTAAGTTTATTTGCTATATAGATTAGAACTCTTAGAAACTTTCTATATCCTATTTATTATTCCTGACCATTTAATAATATTCACTTTAGGAAGTCAATATTTAAGTTACCTCTAATGACCAAATAGAGTGGTCAGGTTTTTATCTTTCTTTGCGGGGTGTTATCAAACACTTCAACCTGAAAACCCACGTTTCTTCTCCTCAGACTGGAATAATTTAATTAAGTAAACATGTCGCGGAAAAGACAATCAACTTAATTATTAATAGTGAGGTAATTTCTACGAATAAGATCATTACCAACTACATTCGTAGGATCTAATCACTATTTGGCGCCCCCGGTAGGACTTGAACCTACGACTCCATGATTAACAGTCATGTGTTCTACCAACTGAACTACAAGGGCAAATACACTCTAGACACTTTTTCTAACTCTAATTCCAAGCAAAGTTATTTATATATTGATTGCTGTTTGTGTCTAATTACACCAATAATACTATATACAAGACTCTTTATGTTACATTTATTCTAATTCTTTCAAACAAATTATATTTTTATGTAATATATTTAGTTGCTGTAAGAGTCTTTAAAAAACTTTATATTTACTAGATGCTATATTTTAGGTTTGATATATTAGCACTATATTCCTTAAATAAATTTAAATTGCTGTATGCATCTAATTATGGCGCGGAGAGAGGGATTCGAACCCCCGTGAGCTTTCACCCAAAATGCTTTCAAGGCATCCGCGTTATGACCTCTTCGCTATCTCCGCATAGTTGCTAATCTATTTTAATCTAGATTAGCTTCAAAGTTATGGAGCTTATCCACTACGGCATTATACTCAGTCATCGACCTAGTAAGATAATCTTCCATTTCATTAAGCCAATTAGTTGCCACCCGAACTTCCTCACGAGCTTCTGCAACCTTCTTCTGTGCACGCTGATAACGCTTCCATGCAACCTTTTCATCACATCTCAGAGTTGCAAGCTCTCGACCTACTTCAACATTGAACTTGTCATTAGGACTACACTTTGCAATTCCTCGAACATCCTTACCAGCATACTTACTAAGAACAATTACCTTCTTCGGAGTTTCCTCACTGTCAATAATGTACCTGTACCTGTTACTCATCTTTTAGTCATCCTTTCAATTATTATTTTCATTATTATTATAATAGCTTATCTTTTAAAAATCAACTATCTTTTTATTGGCGCCGTAACTTGGATTTGAACCAAGACGTCTTTTGAACTACTGACGGTTTAGCAAACCGCTGCCTTACCATTTAGGCTTATTACGGCAAATGTTTATTCTTTCTAATTCAGGCCCCACAAGCATCTGAATCCAAGGTTAGGAATAAACAAGCCTTGTAGGAAGCTATCCTACTTTGTGGCACTGCATGAAGGACTCGAACCCTCAACCTGCGGGGTAGAAACCCGATGCTCTCTCCATTGAGCTAATGCAGCATATATATATTCTAGACACTAATGATTAATTGATTTGCAGTCAAGATCACTATATATTGCTGTATGTGTCTATTTAGAACTCCGACGCATTGTTTACCCTGTTTAAGCTGCTTGAAAAAACGGCATCAGCATTCTTTATATATTACATAACCATTATCTTTTAATAGTTTTATTGCTTCTTCGATTTTATATTCTATTGTTTCTTTTTGTCCTTTTTCTCTTACTTCAGGATAAAAATCACATTCAAGTTTATTTCCTTTGCAATAACATCTGTCACGTTCTCTTGTTCCATTACAAAACCCAACATTTTCATATGCAAATCCATCAATATATTTTCTTGGATCAAAAACCTTCATTTGCTTTTCATCATAGCAATCACATTTCATAATTTATTCTCCTAAAGATAAATTGGTGCCGCACCTTGGGATCGAACCAAGAACCTCACGATTATTGGCCACTTGAGAAGGACTTGCACCTCCACGATAGTTTGCGCTAACTACCACGACTATGCGCCGCGCGTCTACTCTTTCGCCATCAAGTGAAGTCGTGTGCTCTGCCAGTTGAGCTAGTACGGCATATAAACAAGACGCTTTTTAAAAGAAATCTGAGCTGAATCAGATTTTTAATTATATAATTTCAAATTATTTATAAATTTAAAATTGCTGTGAGCGTCTTTATATTTATTTATTTGAAAGGAGGGACTTCCATGAAGCCGTCAAATTATTTTAATATACAATTAAATAAATGTGTATTTTCATTATATATCAAATAAGCATATTTTGAATTATGAAATCTTTTATGTTCAGCATTACTTTCAAAGACCATTAAATTCTTCTTATCATTATTTGATCTACATTTATCAATATGATGAACAGTATTGTTTTTTAACAATTTTCCTCCGAGAAGAATATTTGCTATGAAATCTTGTTCAAATTCATATATCACTGAATTATCAACTTTTATTCCTGTTTTTCTGACAATCAAGTAATCTTCAGGATGTTCTGAAACTTCATGTTCAGGAATAACAAATTCCTTTGAATCAAGATAATCAAGCCACTTTTGAATTTCCTAATCATTATGTTCTTGAAATACATAATCAATAATCCTTTTAGTTCCTTTAACGGGAGACTAATAACCATTTTGATATTTATTTCTTAAAGTTTCTGCTTGCTTCTTAATAGTTGGATTACTGTATTTTGTTTGACCCTTTAAATTTTCTTTACTATAATTTGCAAGTCGATTAAAATCTTTTCGATTAGGGTTTTCTTTACATCTAATTTCATGCTAAACCAAAGAATTTTTGTTTTTACATTCTTTTCCACAAAACTTACAATTCATTTTTATTTCTCCTCTTATAAGAAATTTATAATTAGATTAGCTTAATGATAAGAGCATTATTATCTCAAAGATTAATTACTTCTCTGCTACCTAATCTAAATTGGTGCTGCTGACGAGACTTGAACTCGTACGGGTCGCCCCGAGGGATTTTAAGCAATTAACTCACTAAATTGGACTATCTCATTACCATGTGCTTTCGCATTTAGGTATCGGTCGCTCTTGCCTGTCATTAAGAAGATTAACTTCTCAGGTAGTCTCTACACCTTCCAAAGATTTATCTTTGGCTTGGCTCGCCCTCAGCTCCTCGTAGCCTCAGCCGAATTCAACCGATTATTCAATATACATTTCTGTATAAGGGGGACTCACTTTTCGGCTTTCCCTTGTGTCTGCCATTCCACCACAGCAGCATATTTACTTTTTACATTCTTTATTATAATAGCTTTTGCTTAAGAAATCAACTACTCATTAAAATATTTCTTTTTGAAATACCCTTTGGTATAAGAGATCCAATTATTCTCTTTACATCTCATTGGATAATTCTCATCATCTACCTGAAGATTCATCCAACCATTAATGAAATGAAATACTCTATACATTTCATCTTCATTAGTTACTTCAATCTTAATATTAGAATCAGGATCTTTTATAATAATCTTTTTCATAATATATTCTCCATCTAATTTATATTTTAATTATAATGGATTATATTAAAAAATCAACTAGTTATTTTATGAAGTAAAAGACTTCATCTCATTTATGAAGGAACTCCTCCATCTGTTCTTTGCAATAAAAAGGACTGATTTGCGTTACCACTAAATTCTTTTAATAAAATATTTTTAATGGTAATATATTAATCATCTTGGGCTGATATTACATTGTCTTATAGATGTCTCATTCATCATGCAAAAACCAAGATGATTATTAGCTCTTATGAGCTATGGCACCGGCAATTCGGAATCGAACCAATACTTCTCGGGTTAGAGCCGAGTGAGCTACCATTACCCCATACCGGCATATCTGCTTATATTATAATATCTTATTTACGAGAAATCAACTATTTAATTCTTCCATACATCTTTCTGGAATACATAGCTATAAAGATGTTCATTGAGAGTACAATCATTTGCAGTAGAATATTCATCTCCAGTTTTAAATTCCACTTCATCATCATATTCCCAATTGCAAGTAGGACAAATAAAATGATTATCCAGAGTTTCCTTTCCGCATACAGGACATTTAACAATCTTATATCCAAATTCCAGATACTCTTTACTTTCTCTGATATTCATCTTTATATCCTCCATTTATTTTATGCTTTTATTATAATATATCTTCTTTGAAAAATCAACTATCTTTTAATGAAGTGATGAAACATCTTCATAATAATCTTTCTTTCCTCGACAACAACGAGAGCAAGGAAACATATCAGGAAAGTAATCAACATGATTACAGCTTTTACAGCAACCAGGAGCCTTCTGTACTGCAATAAAATGGAATGCCTGAGAAGGATGAAGATGTCTAGCTTTACTAACTTCTTCAATCTGACTATCCGTACATCCATCTTTCATCATTTCAATAAAGCACATTTCATCGGACTTCGTCATCTTTCTCATATTTATTGCTGCTCCATTTCCCAATTTTTATATTTGATCCATCCATCAAGATAAATCTGATACTGCATTCCCATCTTAGAATACTTCTGATTAAGATACTCTGCATATTCTTCTGCTTCCATCATTTCATCAAAAGCTCCGGACCGATGATCCAAATAATTTCCAATAGGACTACTCCATACAAGAAGAACTACATGATTAACCGGATAATTATTAAAGTACTGATTAAGGAGTTTCTTCATACCCTCACGTGCTTCGATAGCCTTAATCATATCTAATTCTCCTTTATTTATTTTACACTTATATTATAAAGGATTTATCTTGAAAAATCAACTATAAATTAAAATTAAACACAAGTTAATTCACAAATAATTTTAGGCTAATATGATTTATAATTTATATTAAGAATTTTAAATTTCTATTTAGATGATATTAGAACTTCTCCTTCATCAAAACGTAAACTTCCATGTGTTGCCTATTTTGAAGGTAATTTTGTAGAATTCTAACATCCTGAAGGAAGAGAAAATAATAATCCAATAGGATATTCCGGAGATAAATTTTTATTAATAAAACCCTAAGCAATACCAATTCTATTAGTCCAACTAGAAATACCTTTCATAGAAATAACGTCGTTTACATCTAAGTTATTTATTTCAAATTCATTTACTGTTATTCCTCTATATAACTTTTTTAAATAAGGATTAGAATGATCAATCCAATCATCAATAATCTACTAATTTTTAGGGTCCTATCCGGATCTAATATCAATATAACCATCGGTAGTAGCCCAAATCTTTAAGGCTTCGATAACTAAGTTACGGTTTTCTTGCTACCAATCATAATTATAAATTCCCATTAATATAACCTTTCTTTGTTAGATAAATTAATTTCCTGCGAGAATTATTTACCCGCAGGAATTTCATCAATATAACCATAATTACTATCCCACTTTCCACCTTCATATTCTCTCTTACTCTTTCTAAAAGCAGTTACAGTATATGGCTTATTTCCTCTATAAACATATACAGTAAAAAGTTCTGTATCTTTATCCCATTTTACATAAGCAATTCTATCTTGCTTATCTTTACTCATATATCCAAAAATGTTTTTATTATCTATTGGCTTCAGAGCAAGCTCTTCAGCATACTTCTCATATTCTTCTTCTGTCCATTCTGGATATTCTTTCTTGTGCTTTTGATAATGAGCTCCTCTATTATATTCACTGGTAAACTCTTCATCAAAATCATCGAGATAATGAATTTTCATATAACCTTCCTTAAATTAAAAATAAAAAGACTTTCGTCTATGGTTGCAAAGTGTGGGAGTTGAACCCACTCCTCAAGGCTTATGAGGCCTGCGACTTAGCCGTTTGTCCTACCTGCAATATAGATAGATTATGACTCGGCTGGGTATGACATTCCCCTCTAGTTTTGAATATTAATTTCTGCCTATTCTCTCCACGCCATAATCTATGAATAATAATGAGGTAATTATTTTTTAAAGAGCTTCATACCTCATTAGCTCTTTAATTAGCCCTTCGGCTCATCTCCATTATCTACTTCCAGGGGACTACTATGGTTCGTGGTCTTGTTGCTTCTATTAATCATAAAAATCAACTCCAATGAAAGTATTCGAAATGAGTGGTCCAAATCGTCCGACTCGAACGGCTCTGCAAGGTCCCAAACCCCGCGTGCTACCATTACACCACGATCTGGATAAATCTAGACGGTGTTTTAAAGCTCTATCCCACTGAGCTATATTCCATCTTTATTAACCGTCGTTAATAAAGTCTTTGGCTGGAATAGTTGGACTCGAACCAACGACCTTTGTTTTCCAATACAAATAAAACATTTAGTTTGCTGTATCCGTCTAATATTTATATACAAGATTTTTATATTTTTAAATTATCATGACAGGATTTTTACTTGATATTGCTCTACCTTCTGAGCTACAGTAGCAATCAATTAAGACCGTCACTGGTCAGACTC
This sequence comes from Methanobrevibacter sp., assembly GCA_017652345.1. The sequence goes on along the minus strand of JAGCBE010000151.1, from coordinate 1,827 downwards.
GAACCGACGACACACATCTTCAAGAAGTATTTTTGTTTGCTGTTACTGTCATATTATATCAAAGAAGTCCAAGAACTTCCTTTTCTTCATTAGTAAGTTTTTCAAGTGCTGTTTTTCTTATATACTCTTCATGGCTATCATAACCAACCAGTTTGACCGACGCATAATACTGCCCAGGTTCTACTGTAATTACATTCTCTCTATTTTCTGTATTCAAAAGAACTTTAAAATAATTCATTCTATCTTTAGGACTCATATTCCAAGTTCCAGAATCAATATCAAGAGAAACATGAACGCAGCCATAATGAGTTACATCATATGAATCTATTTTAGTAGTTTTCGCTGGAGAAAACCGCAAAGCATATTCGCATTTATCCTTCAAATAAAATGCAATATCACTAATGTTGCCTTCATATATACCGAGATTTCTAGTTGTCTTACCTTCACAATCTCCTTCAGTAGTTACTTTCCAGAGACCATAAGAAATATCATAAGAATTAGTCATTGCAGTATCCTCCTTAAATTACAGTCTTAAAATGCTTCAGAAGTCTATACCCAAGAGAATAAATCTTATCCTGACTACCAATAGCATAAATAATGCCATAAGCATCACCTTCAAAATCAATATAGATGGACTTGAGATCCAATCCATATCTCATACCTACTTCAGGCTCCTGACGATTAGGAGAAGCTTCAATGCACTCAACCAACTGATAATCATTAAACTTCTGATCCATTTATTTATCCTCCATTTATTATTTACAATATTATTATAAGTTAAATTTCAGATAAAATCAACTATTAATTATCATCACTGAATTTATACATACATATGAATAATAGAATACATAAAAACCAGACAATAAATCCAGCGAATATCATTTTATTTCCTCTTATAATACTTTTTCCAAACTTTATCAATATACTCTTGTTCAGAATATTTCTTATAATGATGAGCTAAATGAGGACTACTCAGAGCTTCTTTCCACCATCTTTTAGCATAACGTTCAGACTCATAAGATTTCCAATCATGAATAAACCAAGGATTATAAATTTTCTGATAATGATTACCTTTAGGCAAATCCTCTGTATATCTTCTAGCTGCTTTATTAGCTTGTCTTTTTTGCCATGCAGTAGTCTTTCTAGTGTAATCAGTGCAATAAGTATGCTTCTTATAACTCCTACTCATATCATACCTCTTAATAAAAACTAGACACTTATAAATATATTAAGAAAGGAGGTGTCAAAGGAAAGGAGGACGGAATTGTAAATGTATTACTAGCTCATTCTGTTATTTATCATGCTGTAAAGTGTCTAAATACATCAAACAGAAATTGGCAGGGGAGGTGTGATTCGAACACACGAAAGGATTACTCCTGCCGGGGTCAAAGCCCGGTGCTCTCGACCGCTGAGCGACTCCCCTATATTAATTGATGGACTAGATTCAATCACCATCATGTAGGTCTCTAATCATACACCCTTTAGGAACCTTATGCCGAATCCTACGGGAGCAAGGCTCCACACTCCGTAGCTTGTTGTCCTAAGCTAAATAATCCATTCCACATGCCCTTGTGTTCTGGTACCGAAACGCTTAGGATCTACATGTTTCGATATTCGCTCCTCAACGGGCGAGCTGTCCGGCGCTCTCACTATCGTAGTTGCTCACGTCTTGGACTCTGTCACGTCCTCACCAGCGTTGACAGCCGCTGGATGGCATATATCTAATTTATGCTTATATTATATTACCTTATATTCTTAAAATCAACTATCTTTTCTTTTTTTTTTTCAAAAAAACATAAATATAAAAATAGATTTATCTATTTTTAT
>JAGCBE010000150.1 GCA_017652345.1 Methanobrevibacter sp. | reverse complement strand
TTATTCTTTTCTTTTTTTATTGTTTTAAAAGAACTTTTTCAAAGAAGAAAAAATACAATGAAAAAATATAACAATTGTTAACTATTTATATTCTAAAAATAAATACTATTATGAAGGGATAATTAATTAATAATCTAAAAACAAAATATTATTAATTAAAAAATAAATAAAAAATAAAAAATCAATAATTAAATGATTAAATAATTGAAATAAAGGAGACAAAAAATGGTTACAGTTATTGGAACTGGTGCTGGAGGAGCAATAATAGCTATGAAGCTTGCAAAAGCTAATATTCCAGTAACCATAATAGAAAGAGGACCATATATACATAGTAAAGATGCATATGGTACATATGACATGAAATACTATGATAAAAGGTTTGAAAATGAAAACAGTTTAGACTTATTAAAGACCACTTGTGTTGGTGGATCTACAATAGTTGCTGCAGGTAATGGAGTAAGGGTTCTTGAAGATGAATTCAGGGAAGAGCTTGGAATAGACCTTAGCAAGGAATATGAAACAATAGAGGAATTGACTGGAATTCACCAAATGGATGATGATCATATTGGTGAAGGGACACAAAAATTCCTGGATGCGGCACGTGAATGTGGATTTGATGCAATTAGAATGCCAAAATTCATTAGAGATGAAGACTGTAAGCCATGTGGTAAATGTTCATTCGGTTGTCCGCGTGATGCAAAATGGAGTGGAAAGGACTTTATAGACATTGCAATTGAAAATGGTGCAGAGTTAATAGAAAATGCAGAAGTCCAAAAAATATTGACTGAACACAAAAAGGTTTCAGCTGTAGAATACATCCAAGATGGAGAAACCAAAACCATAAAAACAGACTTGGTAATCCTTGCAGCAGGAGCAATTGATTCTGCAGTCATTTTGCAGAAAACTGGAATTGATGCAGGAAACAAATTGTTCTTTGACCCATTCGTATCTGTTGGAGGATACTTGAAAGACATTAATTACAACAGTGAAGTTCAGATGAATGGACTTGCAGTTGGAAAAGAATACATTTTAGCACCTCACTTTTCCTCATTTATTGCAAAATACCTCAAGGAATCCAATCCAGAAGTTGAAGATAAGGACATCTTAAGCATTATGGTAAAGGTAGAAGATGATATGGTAGGTTCTGTTGACATTGATGGAAACGTTAAGAAATTCAATACAATCGATGATATCAGAAGGCTTGCTCAAGGTGCAGCAGCTGCAGGATCCGTTCTTGAAAAGGCAGGAGTTGACCCAACTACAATGACTTCAACAGTATTTAGAGGAGCTCACCCTGGAGGACCAGCTGCAATCGGAGAAGTTGTTGACAAGAACTTAAAGACTCAAATCGATGGACTTTATGTTGGAGATGCAAGTGTTATCCCAGTATCTCCTGGAAAACCACCGATTCTATTGATTTTAGCATTAGCTGAAAGACTTGCTAATCATTTAATTGATGAAGTAATCTAAAAATGAAATGCTAAAGATAAAATGCTAAAAATATTAATGATAAGGAAGTTATTTTTAACTTCTTTAATTTACTTTTTTTAAAAATAGAATTTATAAAATAGATATAAAATATTTAATTCTTTTTATGACAGGTTTATTAAAAATAGACCAGCAATACAAATAAAGATTCCCAATACTTGTTTTAATGTAATGTTTTCACCATACAATAATGCACCTACAATGAGTAAGGCAATAGCTAAGCATATATTTGCTACAAGTGCTCCTGAACTGACTTTCCATCCTCCACGATACATGAAAATGTATCCGAGTTCCAATCCCACAATAGCTATTCCTAAAACGATGGAAGTCCAATTGACCTTAGACAATTCGATGATAGCATTTTCTGGCTTTACCAAAAATAAAAAGATAGCCCCAGTTATTATTGCTGCAGTTATGTAGGTTAGCATCAAAGTACCAAAGGCATTTACATTAGATGGAGTGGATTTAGTGCAGATATTATAAAAAGTATTTGATAAAACAACAATCAATAGTGGCCAAATCATTTCCCACATAATTCCACTACCTTAAAAATTAAATGATTAGAATAAAAAATAGAAAAAAGTTAAAACCCATTAAAACTGTTTTGAAATCTCTTCCGCTTGAACTAACCTTTCACAATAATGACATCTGAGAGTGATAGGATCAGATTCAACCAAATAAAATTTGCTTTCAATAGGCTCATCAGTATTTGATATGCATTTAGGGTTAGTGCATTTTACAATGCCATTCAATACTTCCACTGACTCCACTTTCTTTTTAGAAACAATTTCATAATCTCTAATGATGTTTATTGTAGCATTAGGGGCAATTAAGGAAATTTTATCTATTTCAGTATGTTCCACTTCCCTATTTTCAATTTTAACGATATCCTTAAAACCCAATTTAGAAGGAACATTCATAGCAAGAGCAACATTAATTCCTTCCTTTGGAAGTCCCAATATCTTTAATACTTGAAGTGCCTTATTGGCTTGAATATGGTCAATCACAGTACCATTCTCAATAGGCTTAACCTTTAGTTCATGTTTAGTCATGAATAATTATATCTTTTAAATTTTATTTATAATTTATTGTATTAAATTTACATTTATGAATAGTTATATTTATTAAAAACAATAAAATAATAATGATTAAACTTTACTAAAAATAAACTAAAAATAAACTTTAAAAAAATAAAAATACAAAAGGAGTCTTAAAATGGAAGAACATATAGACTTATTTAAAAAAATATTAACTAAAATTGATGATAAGGTTGATTATGCGGACATAAGAGCAGGAAAAGGAAACAATACAAGCATAATCATGAAAGACAATCAAATACAGGAAATCAACACAGGCCTTTCCACTGTTGCAAGAATAAGGGTATTGAACAATGGAGCATGGGGATTCGCTTCTACAAACGACTTTTCAAAGTTAGAGGAAATAAGTGAAAAGGCAATCAAAATATCAAACTCACTTACTGGAGACATTGAACTTGCAGAATGTGAAATTGTAGAGGATAATGTAAAGACTGATAGAAAAATTTCTGTAAGTGATGTAAGCATTGAAGACAAGAAGGAATTGATTCAGGAAGCAAACAAGGCAAGCAATGTTGGAAAAGTGGTCAGCACTACTGTCAGCTATTCAGATGGAGAAAGCAAAAGCGCATTTGTAAGCACTGAAGGAAGCACAATTATTGTCGACAGTTCAAGAGTGGCTTTAGCATTGAATGCAGTTGCTTCAAATGGAGAACTCATCCAATTCAACCATGGCAGTTTAGGTGGAGTTAAAGGATTCGAAATATTGCAGGATGCAGACATTGAATCCTTTGGAAGAAAGATTGGAGAAAAGGCAACTGAACTGTTGGATGCAAAACCAGCTCCATCAGGACGCTTTACAATTGTAGCTGACAATAACCTTACAGGTGTATTCATTCACGAAGCAGTAGGCCATGCTGTAGAAGCAGACCTTGTACTGCAGGATGATTCAATTTTACATGACCAGATGAACAAGAAAATCGGAACTGACATTGTAAACATTTATGATGATTCAAGCTATAAGGACGGATTCGGCTATTACCCTTATGATGTTGAAGGAGTCAAAACCAGAAAGAATCAAATCGTTAAAAATGGAGAGCTTGTATCATTCCTGTCATCCAGAGAAAGTGCAGGCAAATTAGGAATTCCCCTTACTGGAAATGCAAGAGCATCAATCAGTGACCAACCTATTGTCAGGATGAGTAACACTTTCCTTGAACCTGGTGACTTAAGTTTCGAAGAGCTTATTGAAGACATCAATGATGGAATCTATCTTAAGGGTTCAAGAGGGGGACAAGTTGATACTGGAAAAGGAATTTTCCAATTCAATGCAACTGAGGCATACAAGATTGAAAATGGTGAACTCAAAGATCACTTCCGTGATGTTTCATTATCTGGAAACATTCTTGAAACACTTAAAGGTGTTGATGGAATAGGTTCAGATTTCAAGCTTAGTGTCGGTTACTGTGGCAAAGGTGGACAAACTGCACCTGTTGGTGATGGTGGACCACACACCAGAATCTTGAATGCAATGGTGGGCGGAAGTAGCTAAATCAAATACCTATTGTTTATTCAAAATTAAATAAATTAATTTTTTATTAAATTTCTTTACTATCAATTTAATTGAAGCTAGAATTAAAATAAACGATTTATAATAAATACTAAACTAATTGATTAAAAGATATGTAGGTGAACTTGTCTAAAAATGATATTTTAGATAAATTTTAAAAAAATATACTTAAAATTTTAAAAAAAAATTAAAAAAAATTTGAAGGTGAAAATATGTTAAGTGAAGATGATGGAAAATATTTGTTAAGTGTAGCAAAAGATGCTATTGAAACATATGTTAAGGAAAATAGAAAAATTGACACACCTTCAGATTGTCCTGACTATATGCATGAGGAACTTGGTGTATTTGTTACCTTGAACAAGCACAATAATCTAAGGGGATGCATAGGTTATCCTGAACCAGTTTATCCATTGATTGATGCAGTTATCGATTCAGCAATTTCAGCAGCTATGAGAGATCCACGTTTTCCAAGTGTTGATGAAAGCGAATTGGATTCACTTGAATATGAAATTACAGTTTTGACCAAGCCGCAAATCATTGAAGTTGAAAAGCCAATTGACTATCTTGAAAATATTATCATTGGTGAAGATGGATTGATTGTTGAGAGAGGTTTCTATAGAGGATTGCTTCTTCCACAGGTAGCTCCAGAACACAATATGGATAAGGAAGAGTTTTTATCCCACACTTGCATGAAGGCAGGTTTAAGACCAGACGCTTGGTTAGATAAAAATACAAAAGTATACAAATTCCAAGGGCAAATATTTAAATAAGGATTAAAATAAAAGTATTAACTTAAAACATTGATAATTGCAATTATTAAAATTATTAAATTTCTATTAAAACTATTAAATTTCTATTAAAATTACTAAATTACAAAAATTAAATTATTATGATTACATGGTGATAAGAAATGATGTTACCAACTATTCCAACTCCAGATGAATTATTAGATAAAGGTTTCAGAAGAGGTAAGAAGGCAGCTGATTTAAGAAGAGGGGAAAAGATG
>JAGCBE010000019.1 GCA_017652345.1 Methanobrevibacter sp. | reverse complement strand
AATTAAAGAGAAAGAGAAAGAAAAATCTCTTTTAATTCGAAGCTTTGGAGCTCGCACATTATTCACTGGAGACTGCATTCGTTATGAAAGAGGATATGAAGACGTTGAAGGTGAACATAAAGAAACTGTGGAAATCAATTTCAAAATTTTGGAACAAGAGGTAAAAGAATAATGAATGGAATAGTAAACAATCTAATGATTGATTTAGATGAATATCTTAAATCTGATATTAAAAAGAGCTATAGAGATTTAGATTTCAGTGTTCATTCTTATTTATGGAAAACTGAAGTTGAAAGATGTCTTAAAGGAGATATTGTTCCTATAGCTTTCAGACATCCTGGTGCCACTAATGGTCATATTGTTGTAGATAAAGATATGATTATTAAAGACATTGTTTTTTATGAAGACAGTTGTCCTGAGTTTTATGAAGGCAATTATCAAAGCTTGAAAGATAAATATATTGGAACAAAACTATCTGTAGAGGAGGTGGAAGAGGAATGAAAGAACAATTTTATGTAGAAATTACAGATGAGAGAGTGGATCTAGACCCACCTTATGTGTATCAAAGTTGTACTTTTGATACAAAAGAAGAAGCGGTCAAATTCGGTAGACGTTTAGTCCAAAAAATTGGTAGAAGTGATATTTCCTTCTTAAAAGATAAAGAAACAAGAGATTACTTAAATCCTAATTGGGAATATTCTGCTAAAGGTGTTAAAAAATGTCTACACGTAGATGTTATGAGAATGAAATTCTATAATAAAGATAGTTATGATGTTTATGCTGATGAAGATTTAAAATAAGGAGAAAATAAAATGACAGAAACAAAACAAAAAATTCTTAACGAAATTATTCAAAATTGGTATGGAAAGGAAGGAGATATTAACTCTGTTTCTATCCATTATTTAATTTGTGCATTAGATCAAGTTAGATGTGATTTGTTAAATAAGTATGAAGATGGAGATGGAGAAATCTATCTTACAATCAAACAAACTTTAACAAATAAATTGCTTGATTTAGTGCAACATACTGAAAAATATCCTTTACAAGAAGGATTAGGAACAATTTATCAAATATATTTATTAGTTGAACCTAACATTCCTAATAATATGTATAGATTATTTGTAATCTCCAAACGAGAAGATAAATATGCAGCAAAAGGATATGATTATTGTTTAGGTGTTGATTATATGCCTGAATCAGGAAATTGGGGTCATGGTCATTATGACGCTTCTTCTCCTGAAGTATGGGAAGAATATATTAAGGAGAGACATGGTAAAGCCATACCTCTTCTTTAATCAGGAGGTGAGAGAATGAGCAGTTATTATAAAAAAGTATTGGCTATAGCTAAAGAAAACAAAATTGAAATTGTTGATTTAGAAGTGGCACATGAAGTATCTTGTTGTCTAAACGAAGACATTTCAGATAAAAAATTTGATGAAGTCTGCAACCTTGTTAAAGATACTTATTTAAAATATGAAGAACTAACTCTTTGGTCAGTAGTTAACGCTTTATTAGACATGGCTAAAGATGAAGATAAGACTCTTGAAGCTTTTGATTTATCTTCAGTTAGTCGCCGAGTATTAGGAGATAAAGCTTCTTACTATTTATAGGAGGTAAATATTTATGGAATTTAAACACATTAATGATTGTTGGGAATATCTAAGAAAAGCAAAAGATTATAATGATTTAATCGAAAGATGTAAAGACATCCCAAACCGATTCGGCACTTGGGATGTCGAACCAAACGAATATCATGAGGCTAGAGTTATCAATAGTTATTATGATGAAACATACCAAAATTGGGAACAAGAGATTGAAGATTTTGATATTAAATGTCCTTATTTTAGTAATGATTTCGGTGATGATTATGAATTGATTTTAGACTACGCTGAATTTAAAGTTATTAAAAATATCCATGATGGTAAATATAGACTCATTAATGAAGAAGGATATATGACTGACGAAGAATTAGAATTATGTGCTGTATTGATTTACGATATAAATCATGATGTCAATGATGATGGTACATTATTGAATGGATTGTTTGATTGTAACTATTGCGGTGAGCGAATCACTGATAATGATATTGAATATTATTGGTTTAAAAATAAGGAGGAAAAATAATATGAGTTATTCAATGTGGCCTGTAGAGGTATTAGGAGTTAGACTTAATAATGATTATTTTGAAGCATTAAAAAAAGATTTATTAAAGAAAGATGAAATTTTAGAAAAATTGAAAGAACGTGGTATATTAGGAACAATTACTAAATATCAACTAGATATCTTTCAAGAATTATCTGATATTTCAGAAGAAATTTTAAAATCAGACCTTTATGATTACTACTGTAATCAAACAGGTTATGATAACAGTTACCAACGATATGATGGTGGAAGAAATTCCGAGAATTATGCATATTGTTGTAAATTAGATCTTAATACTGGTTCTTATGGTGAAAGCGAAGTTTTTGATGGTTACGTTTACGAGTTTAGCTGGGGTTCTAATAATGTGTATGAACCTGAATTTAAAAATAAAAATTATTTACTAGACGAAATCAAAAGGAATTTGTACATTCCAACAGATTTTGACTTAGAAAATAATATCGTATTTATTTCAGCGGTATGCGGCGGATAATAATAAAATAAATAGGAAAGGAGAAAAACATGGGAAAATTACAAGAATTATGGGCTGAATTACACCCATACGCAGACATTGAACAACAAAAATGGTTTATTGAAGCTTGTCAAGGAGCTTACGATGCAAGACGAGATGGAAATCAAATTAAATTTCATTTTCTTGATGTAGAACAAATGCATGATTTAGAAGAAACTGCGACATACAAAAAGCTTTTAGAAAGAAACATTAGTTGTACTGTTGGTCATGATTATTTGTGTTTTATTAGTGTTAGTTATGATTTTAAAAATCGTAGACCTAGAAGAAACAACCGTAGAAAAGAACTAGTTTTAAATTAAAAGATACAAGGAAGACGACAATATGGAACAGTACGGATTAGTTCTTATTAGAGATTATTTAGATTTCAGAAGACCAACATCAGAAAATGATGTTTTTGATTATATCTTAGTTCCTGCTGATAAAGTCAAAGAGACTTATGATATCATAGAAAATCATGATTGTTCTAGAGAAGATGAAGAAGGTAATTATATTGATTGGGAATATGATGACATCTTTAAAAAACTAGAAGCAGCAGGGATTGAATATCAAAGACTTGACAGAAATAATGTTAAAATATATGATTTGTAAGAAAAATTAAGAATACATAAAAATAGGAGGTGATTTATATGTATAAAATTGGTTATAAACTGTTAGAGGTTAGTCCAGATGGACGCCTCTTTCCTTTATTTATTGGAAATAAAAAGGAAATTTTATTAAGAAAACAGTGGAAAGCAGAAGCAATCCAAACTAAAGGATTTGCTTTTCGTCCAGGAATTCATTGTGGAGAAATTCCATCTGCACCTTGGCTTATGAATGCCAAAGGAGAATACGCTTCTAGGAGAGGCAAAGGATGGAAAAGAGTTTGGTGTTGTGTTCTATATAACGCAACAAATGATTACACAGAAGAAGCTTTAAAACAACAAGGAAAATGTTTTAGAGAAGTACCAAAAAATGGTTTCTATACTTTTTTCGAAAAAGGTAGATGCCTATGGTATATATCTTCAGATGTTGTGGTAGAAGGAATTATTCCAGAGAAGCGTCGTCAAGAAATTCTTAAAGATTTAAATTTTGACGAACAAAAAGAATTTGAACCTTATAAAAAGGCCTTTGAAAAACGAGCTGCGACTCGAGAAAGGAAGAAAAATGGCTAACTCATTCATTGCAAAACAAAAAGATTTTGGTTATTGCCCACGTTGTGGAAGTATAAATATAGATTTTGTTGATTCTGACAACGATAGTTCAAAATATATCTGCCGCGATTGTGGTGACGACTACTTAGTATTAGAAAATGAAACTGTCCGAAGTAGAAATAATAATACTTTGGGCAGTTTTGTCCGTATTTATTATTCTACTATGAATGGCAGTGCAATAGCATATGAAGACCATTCTTTAGAAGATTTTAATCAAAATAAAGAAGATATTATTAAAAAACTACTGTCTTATGACGAAGACCCTATGGATTTAGATATCCAAGTATTTGATAAAGATGGTTTTTATTCACATAATATTGATTATAAAAAGGAGGAATAATTATGAATATTAACGTAGAAGTAAAAAGAGAAGAAGCAATTAAAAGATTGGAAATTTTAAAATCTAAAGGATTAAAATATCTTCCTGCTATTAAATGTTTTAAAGCTGGAAAAGATATTGGTTTGTTTGAAAATCAAGGTTTCATGAAAAGCGTTTATTATCAAGTAAAATTAAATACTGGTGACAAAGGTTTTTATGATAAATTATATTCTAAAATTCAAGATTTTGAAAAACTATATAATAGTTTAGTTTATTTAGTTTTAGTTAGTCACTCCTCTTTTGGGACTTTATGTGATTTCTTTTACGTTAGTGATCACAAAACAGAATGGGGAGATGATAGAAATGACTTGTTAGATGGTTATACTTATGCATATTCATATAATATGGATGATGATTTATGCTCAGAAATTGGAGAAATTGCTTTTAAAGCAGATCCAATGTGCGGTGGAATTTACAGATATCAATAGGAGGAATTAAAATGAGTTTAAAAACTGATATTAGAAAAATACAAAATATTTTAAATGCGGATTATGATCATGAAAATCCTAACGTAATTCGTAGTAGGAAATTTGGGCACGCTTTTGCAACTATGCTTAAACACCTATTCCCAGAATGTAAAATTATTCAAAGTAATTGCTATTGTGAAGCCTCTGGTTTTATTGTAAAACCAAATGGTAAAATAATTTATTACTCAAGTGAAGACTATCGTCATCCATTTATGGGTAAAGATTGGACCTCTTCTGTT
>JAGCBE010000149.1 GCA_017652345.1 Methanobrevibacter sp. | reverse complement strand
TCTCCTCTATGGTATTGTGTATTTGGATTGTAATGGAACTTAAGCCCTAATACGGGGTCTGTGTGAGATGGAGACGGATAAACCAATAGCTCATTATCGTAAAACTCCCTATTAGAAATATTAATTAAAGACTCATGACGGCTTCTGTAGTGCCATTTAAGCATTTTAACTGGGAATGATAATTTACATAAATGAAGGATACTTTCCATATCCAAAGCAGTTGCTACCTCTTCACCACTTTCACTGTCAGTCATTTGGTCAAAGAAGCTTGTAGGAGGCAATTGTTGAGTGTCTCCCATTACAACAGCAGTCTTACCTCTCATGAATGCACCTAATGCATCTTCAGGTTTCACTTGACTTGCTTCGTCGAAAATAACCACATCAAACTGCAATTTAGGATTGGTAGGATCAAGATACTGTGCAATGGATAAAGGACTCATCATAAAGACAGGTTTAATCTTCTTAATTGTTCCTCCTGCCTTTTCAAGCAATGTTCTAACAGGCAAATGGCCACTTTTTCTTGTGAATTCTCCAGCTAAAACCTTAGCTTCTGGGTCATTTGCAGCACCATATATCTTAGGAATTTCACTGTTTAGCTTATTGAATATCCTTTTTCTATTCAAGTTAATGATCTTTACATCCAAGTCCTTGAATTCCTTGATTCTGTTTTCGTGCAATTCACCTATGAATGTTGCTAAAGTGTCATTTTCATTGAATACAATATTAAGTAAGCTGTCTGCGAAATTACCTAAAACCATTGGTTTCACGTCATCTTTCTTAATGTTTCTTTTTTCAATGGTTTTAATGAATAATGATGCTTCACTATTCCTGCATGCTCTTTTGGTGTTGGAATACTGAGACCATAAATGTAAGCTTGATAATTGCCCTTTCCATTTATTCAATTGATTTTCCCATTTGTCAAATGGAACATCATCTGTTTCTCTTTTAAAGATGATTTTACTTCTTGGATTTAATTTTGATTCCAATTTTTTAAGATTTTCATAGAATCTATTTCCCTTTTCAACATAGTCATCTATGCTGGAATCCATATCTGGGAGGAAAAGGTCATTTGAAAGCATTTTAACTGTAGTTTCACTAAAAGTTCCATTAGATAGGAGGTAGACAAATTTATTCATCCAATTTGCCACTTGCTTCAAGTCATTAATATTAGCATTTTCACTCCATAAATCCCCGAAGTAAGCTCTTCCAAGAGCTTCATTATCCTTAAGGCTTTGTCTGATTTTTATATGATTTCTCACTTTAATCAAGTCATTCAATGCTTCCCTATCACTTGGAACATTGCCGTTATAAAGTTTATAAAGCTCTTCCTTGTGGGAATTTCCACCAAAAAGCTTGAATTTCTTATTGGATTCCTTTTCCAAATCATATATGATTGTATCCAAATCTGCAACAAGCAAATAATCTGAGAATTTATTGAATAATCCAGATGCATGCTGATAATGCTGCAATAGCTTAATGAGCTCCAATGATTTCTCTGGACTATTGAACCAATGCTTGCTAAGCAATACGGAACTATCCACTAAGTTAGCACTTTCACTATTTAAGATATTCAATGCAGTGATTGAATCTTCATATTCTCTTAATGTATTAGGGATTTTAATGCCGTAAACTTCGTTGACAACATTCATTTCATATCTGAAATCACTTAAGGACTCTAAGCTATCCCTAATTAATAATTCAATTTCCCTTAAATCCGCTGGAAGCAAACTCTTTGGATTGCAATAGCTCCATGGATTGTTTTTGGAAATGGTTGAGTATAATTCCGCTAAATTCTCTAATGATATTATTATATCATCCAATTCCTTCATGGATAAATCTTCAGCATTGTTGAATCTGACTAAAGGCAATAATTTGCTTTGTCTTGCAAAATAATCTTCTGAAGACTCTTTCATACCATACAATTCAAATGGTGTAAGATTTACATTAGCTATAGGAGTGTGAATAACCTCAGCATACTGGTCTAATTGGTCACGTAAGTTTTCAAGCTTTCTAAGGGTTTGATCCAATTTCAAGTCTCTTGTAGCCCTTACATTAGTTGCTTTTTTAAGGTTTTTCAAAAATTGCTTTCGTCTTGTCTTGTGTGAATGCAATTCCAATACGAATTTTCCAAGCCCTACACTATCCAATCTGCTTTTTACAACCTCAAGTGCAGCCATCTTTTCACTTACAAAAAGAACTGTCTTTCCTTCTGCTATAAGCTCTGCAATCAAGTTTACGATGGTTTGGGATTTACCAGTTCCTGGAGGTCCCTCTACAACTAAATTATGCCCTGCCTTTACGTTTTCTATAACTGCAATCTGTGATGAATCAGCATCCAAGACCTGATACATTGTCTTGTAATGAAGCTTTTCATCAACATCCTCTTCCTCAAATGTATCTTCATATACATTTTTGCTTGGATTGAATATGGACTGAATTAGCTCATTTTTAGTTAAATCAACATCTTTGCTCCAACTTTCAGGATTCAAGTCATTATACATGACAAATTTTGTAAATGAGAAAAATCCTAAAGCCACATCATCCTTAACATCCCATTTGCTAAATGGCCTAATTGCCTTTTTGACATCTGCTAAATATTGGTTCACCCCTTCAATATATGAGGTTTGCTCAAATTTAGGAAGTTCGATTCCTGCTTCCCGCAATTTAGCTTGGATTGAGATATTGTTTTGTATGTCTTCACCAGTCCAGGATAATGAAAATGAATTTCCAACCTTTTTACGTTCCATAGCTACTGGAATAAGAATAAGAGGAGCTAAATTCTTTTGTCTTGGTTTCTTCTTGTCAATCCATTCTATAAAACCAAGAGCTATATATAAGATATTGTAACCTTGTTCCTGAACCATTGTTTTGGATTGTTGGTCAATGTAAAATAGTCTTTTTTGAAGCTCACTAGGTGTCAAATCAGCTTTCAATGTTTTATCGCTTTCAGATGATAAAAACTCTTTTGTTTGATCAATGAATGTGTGAGCTCTTGATTTTCTGGTCTCTGCCTTATTAGGAGAGAAATACATTTTCTTATTCTCTAAAACAAGGATCTTATATGCATTCATCGGTGATTGGTTAATGATACTGAGATTCCTGTTCCTTGCCTTAAAGCTAAGAAGAGGGTTTCTTAAGGTTAAATCCAAGAGTTCCTTTCTTAGATTTTTAAACTCCTTCTCAATATCCTTATTAGATATAGTGTTGTTTTTTGATGGTGTTCTGAATTGCATATTATTATCCCTTTTTAGGTAGAAATTATAATTATAATCTTTAAGATTTATATAAAATATTTATAATTTTTGATACAATTATATTTATATTTATAGTAATTTATAAAGGTTTGTAAATAGCAATTTTTATATAAATCTCTATATTAAATTGAATTTGAATAAAAAGGATTATTTATCCTTTTTTAGTGAAATAAAAGAAAAAATACATATAAAATTTTAATTGTTTTTTCTTATAAAAACAGTTAAATATACGATAATCAATATTTTTAATTATATATTGAATTTTGTAAAAATTTTTTGTGAAATTTTATGTGAAAATTATTGATATATATGTAATTATAATAATTTTTTTAATAATATTTGGTGATAAAATGGATTATAAATCAAAATTTGGTTTTGGATGTATGAGATTGCCTTTAACTAATCCCAATGATCCAACATCAATTGACCAGGAATTATTCAATGAAATGGTTGATATCTATATGGAAAAGGGTTTTAATTATTTTGACACCTCTTTTGCTTACCATAATGGAACAAGTGAAACAGCTATGCGTAAAGCTATTGTGGAAAGATATCCACGTGAATCATATCAAATATGTGATAAAATGCCTACATGGGCATTGACAAGTGAAGAGGATAATGATAAATTTGTAAATACCATGCTTGAAAGACTTGGAATTGACTATTTTGATGTCTTTTTTGTACATAACATCAATGTTCCTTGGCTAAAGTTAGCTGAAGAGCATAATTCATTTGAATATGTAAAGAACATGAAAGAAAAAGGGATAGCTAAGAAGATAGGCATCAGTTTCCATGACAATGCAGAATTGCTTGAGAAATTCCTAGATAAATATGCAGATATTCTTGATATAGTCCAATTGGAACTTAATTATTTGGATTGGGAAGATCCAGCTATTGAAGCTCACAAATGCTATGACTTATGTGTAAAGCATGGATTGGACGTTTATGTAATGGAGCCATTGAAAGGCGGTGTAATTGTAAACCAACCGGATAGCATTAAAGATGATTTTAAAGAATTAAATCCAGATAAGTCAATTGCAAGCTATGCTATGAGATTCTGTGCATCATTGGAACATGTAAAAATGGTATTAAGTGGAATGAGTAAGATGGAAGATCTCTTGGATAACATTGACACTTTTGAAAACTTTGAACCTTTAACAGAGAGTGAGAATGAATTCTTGCTTTATGAAGCTGAGAAATTAAGGGAAAATCTTGCTGTTCCATGCAGTGAATGTGGCTATTGCCTAAAGGCATGCCCATTGGAGATTCCAATTCCTGAATATTTCAGATTATATAATCATCATAAAGTACAGGAACAATCTAATATTTACAGATTGTATTATGATAAATTAGGTGAGGAAAAGGTTCCTGCAAGTGATTGTACTAAATGTGAAACCTGTATTGATTTCTGTACTCAAAAGATAAATATTCCAGAAGAATTAGAAAATCTATGTGAGCATTTTAAAGAAGGATTTAGCCCATATGGTTAAATTCCTTGATTTTTCTTTTTTTAAAAAAATAGTAAATTGCGAATAAAATAAGATAAAATAAGAATAAATAGTATAAAAAAAGAAAATAATAAAAAAAGTATCTAAAAATAAAATAAAAAAAGAGAATAGAATAAAAATTATTTAATTCTATTCTAAACTGTTAATTGCAGCTACAATCAATTTAATTGTATTTTCAACGTCTTCCATGCTTGCTACACTAACAGT
>JAGCBE010000148.1 GCA_017652345.1 Methanobrevibacter sp. | reverse complement strand
TTCAATTTCTGAGTAAACTGATGTTCCTCCACCAGTTACCTTACCTGCACCTCCAATTGAAAGGATTCCTCTATTTTCAACCCTTTCCATTGGAAGAATTGTGCTGATTCCATCTCCCATAGCATAAGTGATAATCATTAATTCTATATCATCCAAATCTGTGCGTTTAGATAATTCTTCAATGGCTGAAACTCTTCCAGCCTTGCTATCTTCACGAGATATCTTAAAAACATCAAGAACCTCTGTATCATTCATTATAGCAAATGATATTCCAGTGGTTCCATGATCCATACCTACATATACCATTTTAATCACAAATTTAGAATTAAATTAAAAAAATCTAGACTAATCATTAGTTAATTTAGATATATTTGACATAGTTTAAAAACTTTTATATAAATATTTAAAAAAAGCATAAAGTTTTAAAAACTTAAAAAACGGGAAAAATAGATAAATAAAAAATTTAGTAAAAATTGAATAAAAAAAATAAAAAAAGAAAGAAGAGAAATTATTCGTCTTCTTTTTGTAATCCACAAGCAATTCTTAATCTTTTACCGACTACTTCAATGTCTTCTCTTTCTTCAGCAGCTCTCATTTCTTTTAAGTTTGCTGCATCAGTTGCATTTTCATCAGCAAATTCTTTCTTGAAGGTTCCGTCTTGGATTTCGCCTAAGATTGCTTTCATTTCAGCTTTAGTTGCATCAGTAATAACTCTGTTTCCTCTGGTTAATCCACCGTATTCAGCAGTGTTACTTACATCATGCCACATTCCAGCCATACCGTTTTCGTAGATGTCGTCTACAATGAGCTTTACTTCGTGACAGGTTTCAAAGTAAGCGATTTCAGGTTGGT
This sequence comes from Methanobrevibacter sp., assembly GCA_017652345.1. Next base: position 2,956 of record JAGCBE010000148.1, on the reverse strand, counting down.
AACCTGCTTCAACTAAAGTTTCAAATCCTGCTTTAATGAGTGCAGTGAGACCACCACATAATACAGCTTGTTCACCGAACAAGTCAGTTTCAGTTTCTTCTTGGAAGGTGGTTTCAATAACACCTGCTCTGGTAAGACCTACAGCTTTTGCCATACCTAATGCAAGTTGCAATGCGTCTCCAGTAGCGTCTTGTTCAATAGCTACTAAACCAGGAATTCCGAAACCGTCTAAGTAAGTGGTTCTTACTCTAGATCCAGGTCCTTTAGGTGCAAACATTACAATGTTTACATCTTCTCCAGGTTGGATTAATCCAAAGTGAATGTTGTAACCGTGAGAGAATGAAATAGTGTTTCCAGCTTCAACATAAGGAGCGATTTGTTCTTTGTAAACTTTTTCTTGGGTTTCATCAGGTAACAAGATGTGGATAATGTCTGCAGCTTCTGCAGCTTCTTCAATAGTTTTTACATTCATTCCATCATCAACAGCTTTTTGCCAGGATGAACCTCCTTCTCTAAGACCAACAATAACATTTAATCCACTGTCAGCCATGTTTCTAGATTGACCACGTCCTTGACTTCCGTATCCGATTACAGCAATGGTTTTGTCTGCAACGACTTCTGCGTCAACATCGTCATCATAATACATTTTCATCTTTATAACTCCTTTAAGTTTTTTAATAATTTTGTAAATTTAATTTTAGCCAAAGGCTAATGAATATATTCAATAGACAAATTAGTTAGTGATACTTTTCTCACTGAATGAAAATTACTAATTTCAGTATTAAATATAATGTTTATATATTTAACTTAATAGTTTATAAAACTTATCTATATCTCAAATTTGATGGATTTTAAAAATATATCAACTGCATTATTAACTTAAAATTTAGCTGAATATTAACTTAAACAATAACCTTCAAAGCGAAAATGCAACATTTATATATGAAAATAGTATAATTAAAAAATATATTAAAATAAAAAGTAAATAAAAATATCACAATTAACTGATTTTCAATTAAAGGGGAAAATGAGTAATGAGCGAAAACAAAGAAAAGAATGCAAACATTGAAGTTATTACAGGAGATCCAAAAAGAGCTATTAGAAAGCTTAGTGTCCCTATGATGGTTTCCATGCTTTTGATCATGATGTATAACCTTGCAGACAGTATTTGGGTAGCTGGTCTCGGTGCAGATGCATTAGCTGCAATTGGATTCATCACTCCTTTATTTACCATACTTGTAGGACTTGGAAACGGTATAGGAGCAGGTGCCAATTCACTTATTGCACGTTACATTGGTGCAGATGACTTTTCCCAGGCAAACAATGCTGGCCTTCATGCAATCTTGCTTTCTGTTATTGTAAGTGCTATCTTCACATTCGTCATGATTGGTGCAATGGTGCCTATTCTTGAACTTATGGGAGCAGGAGATTCAATTAAATATGCTCTTGATTATGGATACATCATATTTGGATTCCTTTTCATATTCGTTTTCTCCGGAGTGGAATCTGCTATATTCAGATCCGAAGGTGATATGAGAAGAGCAACCATAGCAATAGCTGTAACAGCTATATTGAACATGATATTGGACCCAATATTCATTTACTACTTGAATCTTGGAATAACCGGAGCTGCATGGGCAACCATTATATCATGTACTATGTCAATACTTGTAATGAGCTATTGGATATGGGGTAAAAAAGACCTGTTTCTTGATTTAAGCCCTAAAAACTTTAAGTACAGCACCAAGATCATTATAGATTCCCTTCAAGTTGCAATTCCATCCACACTTGAAAACGTGATCTTTTCAGCACTTGCAATCATAATCAATTCAATGCTTGTGATTGTAGCTGGAACAAGCGCTGTGGCGGTTTATACTGCATCAATGAGAATTGTGCAATTAACCATGATTCCATTGATAGGTATTGGAACAGCTGTCCTTACAGTAGCTGGAGTGGCTTATGGTGCACACAATTATGAAAACCTGAAGATAGGACATAGCTATGCAATCAAAATAGGATTTGCCATCTCAATTGTACTTGGGGCAATTATGGTGATATTCTCCAATCAAATTGCTATGGCTTTCAGTTACACTTCCGCAAGTGCAGCCCTTGAACCAGAGATAGCTACTGCAATAAGTGTTTTAAGCCTCTTTGTGCTTGCAATACCTCATGGTATAATGTCTTCAATGATGTTTCAAGGAGTGGGAAAAGGAATATACTCATTTATCATTACCGTGCTTAGATCCCTTATAGCTGAATCCATATTCGCTTACATATTCTGTTTCACATTTGGATGGGGACTTATTGGAATATACGCAGGAGTCGTATTCGGATGTTTCGTAGGAGGAACTGTTGGATACATCTGGGCTAAATTCTTTATCCACAAGTTCAAAGCAATATGCGAAGATATGTACGGTGGCATAGAAACATGATTAAAAAATAGTCTTAAAAAAAATTGAAAATGGCTTAAAAATATTAAAAATAGATTGAAAGAAAAAATAAAAAAAGTAGTTAAGAGAAATACCCTTAACTAATGATGACCTCTTGCTATAGCAGTAGGTCCAGTACGAGCTATTTTCTTAATTCCAAATGGTTTAAGCAATCTTAAAAATGAATCGATCTTTTCAGGATTGCCAGTAACTTCCATTGTAATGAAATCATCACATACATCAATGATTTTTGCCTTGAAAATATCTGCATATTCTATAATCTCAGACCTTGATTTTTCCCTTGTTGTCTTGACTTTTACTAAGCAAAGCTCTCTTTTCAATACATATTCAGGGTCAAGATCCTTGATTTTTACAACATCAACAAGCTTATGCAATTGCTTGATGACTTGTTCCAAGACCTTTTCATCACCTTTTACAACGAAAACCATTCTAGCTAAACCTTCAACTTCAGAAGTACCTACAGTAATGCTGTCAATATTGAATCCACGTCTATTCAATAATCCTGC
>JAGCBE010000147.1 GCA_017652345.1 Methanobrevibacter sp. | reverse complement strand
TGTTTGGCTACTTGCATTTGCCTTTTTCTTTACATATATGGTTCCGCTAAGTGTAGCTGGCTTGTAGTTCTTGTTCCCATTGTATTTAGCACTAAGTGTGAAATTGTCTGCTATCAGGTCCTCTAATCTGCACTCTCCATCTGCATTTGTCTTAAGGGTGAAGTTTTCAGTGACTCCATTGCTTCCATGAGTGAGATTTATCTCAATCCTTTCACCTGTAATTGCAGTTCCATTCTCTTCACTTAGCTTTAGTACCAGGCTGTCCCCTTCATTTAGGCTCTGGCTGCTTTCCATAGTGAGAATTGAAGTTTCTCCTGCATCTCCAAAAGGATGGGACAATACAAATATTCCAATTGCAAGAATAATGATTATTGTAGCGCATACACTTATTATATCTCTTGAATTCATATTAACCCCCAGTTAAATTTTAAATCAGTAATTAATATATTATCTAAATCTTGTTTTATTCTTTTCTATTTTTAACCGATTCATCAAAAAGTACTTTAAGAACTTTATATAAATCATATCTTGTGATATTTTCTAATATCCGAATTAGAATACATATCACTTTAGTTATCAAATCATGTTAAGGGCAGTATGATCATATGATTGTGCTGCTCTATTTAAAAAATTGATTGAAACTTCTCATCACTATTTTTAAGATATTTTGACTTTTTTATCAATGCATTGTTAAAAAAATTTATATGGCATAAGCAACATATAATATATAAAGTATAATGGATATTTTTTCAATTATACTTTATATAGATTTTTAGCTAAAGAATTAAGATATAAATTACCCTAAAACTATATAATTTAAAAAATTTATTAAAACTATCGAACTATATTATTTTTCCTAAAATATATGTTTATAAAAGAAAACCCTTTACTACCAATAATTAAAAATGGTTTTTTTAAACGCAAATCTTTTTATTCGTATATTTTAGTCTTAATCTTCTTTAGCTATTAATCTATTTTACGGTAACTTTTTTTGATATTGGATAATTCTATTTTTTCTTAATTATAAAAATCTTTAAATTTAATCTAATCTAAAATATATAATAATTAATGAATTAAATTAAAAAATCATAATAACTTAAATCATAGGTGTTTCAATGGAAAGTCAAAACATATTAATCAAAAATGCAACTATTTTAAATCCATTGGGAAATGGAAAAACCGAAGAGAAAAATGCGGATGTATTGATAGTTGAAGATAAGATTGCAGAAATCAACGAGAAAATCGATGAATCAAATGCAGAAAAGATAATTGATGCAACAGATAAGATACTCATGCCAGGACTCATCAACACCCACACTCACATTTCAATGTCACTTTTACGTGGAATAGCTGATGACTTGGAATTGGACACTTGGCTAAATGACCACATCTGGCCTATGGAAGCTCACCTCAATAGGGAGTACTGCTACATCGGTGCACTTCTTGGTGCAGCTGAAATGATCAAGAGCGGTACAACCACATTTTCAGACATGTACTTCTATATGGATGGAGTTGCACAGGCAGTTGAGGAAATCGGTATGAGGGCAGTCTTGTCATATGGTATGATCGATTTCGGAATTGAGGAAAAACGTGAAAACGAATTCAAGGAAAACATTGCACTTGTCAAAAATCACAACAACACTGCTGATGGAAGAATCACTACAATGTTCGGTCCACACTCAATCTATACCACTTCAACTGAGCTTCTTGAGAGGGTTAGAAAGGAAGCGGATAAGTACAAAGTTGGTATCCACATTCATATGAATGAGACCATGAAGGAAATTAATGACTGTAAGGAAGCACATCAAAATAAAAGACCGTTTGAGTATTTAAATGACTTAGGCATATTAGGTTCTGATATTGTTGCTGCTCACTGTGTATGGTTAGACCAAAATGAGATAGATTTGATTAAAAAGTACGATGTCAAGGTTTCACACAACCCATGCAGTAACATGAAACTTGCTTCAGGTGCATCACCTGTAGGTGAACTTTTAAGTAAAGGTGTTTGTGTTGGAATTGGTACTGATGGTGCATCT
>JAGCBE010000146.1 GCA_017652345.1 Methanobrevibacter sp. | reverse complement strand
TCCTTATTCATCAACATGACTCGTGGTATCCAATACTTAGATGAGATCAAAGAGCTTGTTATTGAAGGTTTCGAATCTGCACTTGAAGAAGGTCCAGTTGCAAACGAAATTGCAATGGGTATGAAATTCACTCTTGTAGATGCAAAACTTCACGAAGACGCAGTTCACAGAGGACCTGCTCAAATTTTACCAGCTATCCGTAACGCTATTAAAGGTGGTATGATGATGGCTGACCCTACTTTACTTGAACCTGTTCAAAAAGTTTTCATTAACACTCCTACTGACTATATGGGATCTGTTACTAAAGAAATCTTAAACAGAAGAGGTCAAATTGTAGATATGCCAACTGAAGGTGACATGGTAAACGTTGAAGCTAAAGTACCTGTAGCTGAAATGTTTGGTTTCGCTGGTGAAATCAGATCTGCAACCCAAGGTAGATGTTTATGGTCTACTGAAAACTCTGGTTTCGAAAGATTACCAAGAGAATTGCAAAGTCAAATTATCAGACAAATCAGAGAAAGAAAAGGATTATCCCCAGAACCATTTGGTCCTGACCACTACTTAGGATAAGTTCTAAGTATTAAGATAATCTTTATCTTAAATTTGATCTGTGTTTATTAAATTAGGAATTTTTCCTAATTTAAATTTTTTATCTTAATTATTATTTTTTAATTAAATTTCATTAAGTTTCAAAACTTAAATTACTGTTTTTTTAGTTTTTTCAATTATTAAAAAAATAGTGGTATAATCATATAGTTTATATATTATAAAAAATATAATAATATACATATAGTTGAGTATTCTTATATTACATGTGATTTATTTTATATTGCATGTAATTGTTACCATGTAATTTTTACATGTAAGTTATAGAATAAATCCGTTGATATATCTTTGATAACATTTATTGATTATTAATTCATAAGTATTTCAAAAATATTCAACAATATAAATAACTTAACAAATAACTTATACTTAATTATATACTTAACTTATATACAATTTATAAAAAGAGGTTTTTATAATGGCAAAAGAAAAAGAACATTTAAATTTAGCATTTATTGGACACGTTGACCACGGTAAATCCACTTTAGTAGGACACTTATTATTAAAAGCTGGTGCAATCGCTGAACAACAATTAGATGAAGGTGAAGACAAATTCAGATTTGTTATGGACAAATTAGGAGAAGAAAGAGAAAGAGGAGTAACCATTGACTTAGCTCACCAAAAATTCTCCACCAACAAATACGACTACACTGTAGTAGACTGTCCTGGACACAGAGACTTCGTTAAAAACATGATTACTGGTGCATCCCAAGCTGACGCAGCTGTATTAGTAGTAGCTGCTAACGACGGTGTAATGCCACAAACCAAAGAACACATGTTCTTATCCATGACTTTAGGTATTAAACAATTAATCATTGCTGTAAACAAAATGGATATGGTAGATTACAGTGAAGACAGATTCAACGAAGTAAAAGGCGAAGTATCTGACTTACTCAGATCCATTGGTAGAGACCCAGCAACCACTCCTTTCATCCCTATGTCTGCATTTGAAGGAGACAACATCAAAGAGCTCTCCGACAACATGTCCTGGTACAAAGGTAGTCCTTTAATGGATGAATTAGACAAATTAGTACCACCTGAAAAACCTGTAGACTTACCATTAAGAATTCCTATTCAAGACGTATACTCCATTACTGGTGTAGGTACTGTACCTGTAGGAAGAGTAGAAACTGGTATCATGAAACAAGGAGACAACGTTATCTTTGAACCTGCTGGAGTATCTGGTGAAGTAAAATCTATCGAAATGCACCACGAAACTTTCCCTGAAGCTGAACCTGGTGACAACATCGGATTCAACGTAAGAGGTGTAGGTAAAAACGATATCAGAAGAGGAGACGTAGCTGGACACACTACTGACGCTCCTACCGTAGCTAAAGAATTTACTGCACAAGTTGTAGTATTACAACACCCTGGTGTAATTACCGTTGGATACACCCCTGTATTCCACTGTCACACCTCACAAACTGCATGTACTTTCTTAGACTTAACTTCCAAACTCGACCCTGCTACCGGTCAACCTGAAGCTACCAAACCTGACTTCATTAAAACTGGTGACGCAGCTATTGTACAAATTAAACCAACCAAACCTATGGTTATGGAAGAAGCTGCAAACATCCCTCCAATGGGAAGATTCGCTATCAGAGATATGGGTCAAACCGTAGCAGCTGGTTTATGTCTTAAAGTAACTGACAAAAAATAAGATTGATGATTAATTTTTAATTAATTATTAATTTTTTATTTTTTTTAGTTTTAATTTTGAATTTATTAGAAATCTCTTAATTTTTCTAATAAATTAATCTTTATTTTTAGGTTTTAAATAATAATTATTTTAAATCTATAGTATGTTTTAATCTAGTAATCTAGTTTAATCATATTTTAGGTTTAACTAGATTATTAACCTGTTTAAGGAGGATTAAAATGAATCAAGCTAGAATTAAACTTACAGGTACTGATCCTGAAAAAATTAATTATGTCTGTGACCAGTTAAAGAAAATTTCTGAAAGAACTGGTGTAGATATTTCTGGCCCTATTCCATTACCTACTAAAAAATTAGTTGTACCAACTAGAAAATCTCCAGATGGAGAAGGAAAAGCTACTTGGGAAAAATGGGAACTTCGTATCCACAAACGTTTAATTGGAATTGGCGCTGATGAAAGAGCTATGAGACAAATTATGAAAGTAAGCGTTCCTGATAACGTAAGTATTGAAATTGAACTTAAATAATTAAGTTATTGTTCTGAAATTATTTTCAGAATTAATTTTCATACTTTTATTTTTAAATTTACTAAATTTTATAATTAGATTACCCTTAATTAATTTTATATTTAATTTTCATATTCATATGCCGAGATAGTCTAGCCTGGTAAGGCGCGGGACTTGAAATCCCGTGGTGTAATAGCCGCCTGGGTTCAAATCCCAGTCTCGGCGTTTCTATAATTATTCGTAATTACTTTTTTTATTATTCTTTGAATTTTCTAAATTTCTAATTTTCTATTTTTATAAATTTTTTATATTTTTTAAAATTTTCATTTTTGATTTTTTCAGATCCAAAATTTTCAAAATTTTTAGTTCTCATGATTTTTTCGAATTTTTTATTTTTCACATTTTTTCAGGAAAAAATTTATCTTACTTTTAAAAATTTTAATTGAAAATTCATATTTTTAATTAAATTTTTTGATTAAAAAATTTATCATAGTTTAATTAATCATAACTTTCATTAAAAAGATACTTTTTATAAAACTTTTAATTTAATTGTAGCTATTTTTAATTTAATTAAAATAATGTCTTAATCATAATTTTTGAAAAATAGTAATCTATATGCAGTTAGTAAAATTTAATAATTTATTAAAAAATAGTATTTTGATGATAAAAAAATTAGTTATGGTGGTAAAATATTTGATGATGATAATATTAATTTTGAAAATTAATATTAAAAAATATCTAAGCTTTTTTTGCTATTACAGTT
>JAGCBE010000145.1 GCA_017652345.1 Methanobrevibacter sp. | reverse complement strand
TAGCTACCTTTTCACCGAATACAATGTATGCATTGTAAGTGGTTCCATCTAAAGTGTATCCGTGGTAAGATCTTAAGTCCCAGTCAAGTACACCAATCCAGTATACTCCGTCACCTATTTTTTGTGCTTTTGCTTTCATTTCAATTCCTCAAAATATTAATTACATAAAAGTTTATGTATTGCATTTCAGCATATTTTTCTAACTAAAGTATCATTAGTTCGTAAATGCTTAAACATTTATTTATATATTTTTCTATATATATAAAGTTTTGGTTTTAATAAATACGAACAAAATTATCATTGAAAAAAATATAAAAGAATAATTTCTAAAATGGGACTCCGACCAATCCAACAACAAGACTAACCACAATAATTATTCCCATTAAGAAAGACATGAAGGTTACGATTGGCTTAAAAGCGCTTTCAGGCATTATATAGGACAATAGATTCTCAAGCAAATGCCCTCCATCCAAAGGTTTCATTGGTAGCAAGTTAAAAGTTCCCACAGCAAAGTTAAGGAAATATATCCAAAACAATAGCTCGGACAAAGGCATTAAAATCCATAATAAAGGAGTGTAGAACTGGTTGTCAAAGCCATCGGCAATTACACTGTTTGCATTGACTTGAATTCCCATAAAACCTAATGACTTGTTCATAGGATTGGATTTCAATTGGAAACTGTAATCCCCTTGATCCGTATGAATATTAACCGTTTCATTTGGCCTTAAGGTACTGGTGGCTTTTTGGAAAGATGCCATATCATTTACAGTGAGATTATTTATTGATCTGATTACCATTCCTTCAGACATATAATCTTTAGCATTCGCATCTGAGGTTAATCTGTTAATAACAACCCCATCATCTTCAAATACCACTGGGATGATAAATGAAGAAATAACTAACATAATAATCAATGCAATAGCTGCTAAGGTTAAATTTGCCATAGACCCCGCAACATAAATTCTCATTTTGGCTGGACGGCTTAATTCATTCAATTCCTCTTCATCTGGCTCTACAAAAGCCCCTGGAATGATTGCAAACAATAAAAGTCCAATTGAATTTATATTGATCTTCTCCACTCTTGAGAGAATTCCATGACTGAATTCATGAACTATTAAAACTGTTGCAAGTGCAATAAGACCGGCAAGCAATGGAATATATATAGGAGACCCTGGAACTTCAACACCTGGAACGATTAAGCTAACTGAAGGAGTTTCCATCAATGTCTTTAAGGAATAAACCAAAGCAACAGCCATAAGAATCATAAATCCAGTTGAAATAACGATTCCTATGTTCATATACCATTTCCAAAATCTTGGAGCACGATTGGCTAATCTATCTATAAACCCTCTTAACCTTTGTGTTCTCCACATCAAAAGAGGAAAATTCACTTCAACACCATGATCGGTTAGCTGATTCTTAAATACAATCGCAATAGTCCAAATGAGAATGAAAGCTATCACATAATAATATATACCATTCATAATAACACATTTAAGATTTTTAAATAAGTTTATCTGTTTGAATAATATTATTAAGTTTTCATAATATAAAAAAGTACTCATTTTAGAAATTTTTAAAAAACATGAAGAAAATAGAATAAAATATGAATAAAAAAATTATTTTTTTAACATGTGTAATTGGGATTATAGCGCTTTTGGCAATTAGTGCAACAAGTGCTGAAAAAAGTGATGTGGACACTTCAGATTGGGTGAATATAACTGTATATAACACCAATTTTCAGATTCCACCAGAGTATGGGGGAGGAAGTGATTCTGGAGGAAATTATGTTAAGACAAATGTATTCACATTTGGACTTGTAGCTTTGGAAGATGACAAGTCACTTAGAAACAATTATGGATATGAATCCACCCTTGATGAGCTTTATGACGTTGAAGAGATGGAAATTGACGGGCATCATGCCGTTGCATATTACAGCCATAGAAGCATAGTTGACCATGACGTGACCTATCTCTATTTCGAATCAAACAAGACATTCTATGCATTGAGCTATGATGGAAACGATGTTAATGATACAATGAAAAAGATTGTTTCTTACAGCCCTAAATCCAATTTCACTAAAGAAAAATTTGATGAAAAATTAAATAAAATGCAAGATGATTACATTGAAGAGCAAAATGAATATGCAGAATCCTATGCTTACGATCAAGGATATAAAAATGGATATTCACAAGGAAGCTTAAACAGTAGACACAATGACTACTTTGGTTACTACCTATTCTATAGATTAGGAAAAAGAAGTCGTTAATGTAAAAATAATTAAAATAAAAAAATAAAATAATAGAATAAAAAATATTAAAATAAAAATAGCAAAGATAAGAATAAAAATTCTTATCTAAATTCTTTTTTTTCAAAACAATAATTTAAAGGGTAGGCCATGCCATATCATTGAAGAAGATCAAGTCAACTTCATC
>JAGCBE010000144.1 GCA_017652345.1 Methanobrevibacter sp. | reverse complement strand
TTTTGGAATAAATAAACGAAGGGAGCGTTAATTCATAATAGCCCTCTTCATAATTTAAGTTCAAGTCATCTGGATTGTAAATGGAATAGCCGCATTCAGCGCATCTATAACCATTACCTGAGCTATAAACCGCCTCACTTCCACAGTTTGGACATGTTTCAGCACCATCATAACTATCATAATTGCTTGAATAACTATGACTGGAACTAGAGCTTGATGGAGAACTTGAAGATTTTTTAGCTCTCTCTTGAGCTTCCCTTTGAGCTTTTTCCTTTTGATGCTTCAAGTCATCCATATGGTCTTTCACAAGATAGACATAATGGTCATACTCTCCACCTATAAGCAATCCATTGCCATTTTTATCGCAACTCTCAAAGATGCTATATAATTCTGAATCTGAAATGGTGAATTCTGAATTATGGTCGTAATCTCTCACTTCATCAAAACTCAAACCGCCATCGCCATCAAGGTCCAATTCTACAAAATCAGTGTAATCGGTTGGTGTTTCCTCTGAAAATGAATCCCATGGAATTCCTAAAACCGCATGGCCTAAAAGAGTGATTATCATTAGGATCAAATAAACTGCACAGCATCCAACTATAATTCTTTTGATGATGTTCATTTCATTAAATTGATTTATGAAATCTTCTATACTTGACATGAATTACCCCCTTATTTAAAAAAATTCATAATAAAAATTAAATATCAATAGTTAAAGTAACCTCATCTCCATCCTTGAAATTGTATTTGTCCCTTAGCTTGTCCTTGGATATGAATTCCAAATAGTTCTCATCATGGGTTGTCTTGTCTGGAAATACAATAGCTCCTTCAATATCCTTGTTTAAATGAGCTCGAATATATCTCACTGCACCGAATCCTTGATCTGGCTTTATAAGATTCTTGCAGCTGTTTTTCATTAACCTTATGTCCTCAAGCTTATCCTCTTCCACAATGATATTTAAGGTTCCAGGAAATGGGGTGAATCCGCATTTTTCCCTGAATTGGTCCTTATAAAAATCCTGGCCTAAAAAATATGCTGCCTTTCCCAATCCTGTTGTGACAATTCCTGTGATTTCCATTATAATCCCTATAAATATAAAAAATTCTAAGATAAGTATAAAATAAATGTTAAATTATTGAAGTGATGTTAGCTGAACAAATGAATCCCTATCGCTTGAAACATAATTCCTGATAGAAGTGCTGTTTCTATTCTCAAACTCTATCATTCCATCCTTTCCATCATAGCTAAAGGTGAGATTTCCATTTAGAACATCCTCATAATCAAATGTGCACATGATGTTTCCATCATATGAAATTGAATAGCTGGAATCGTTTTCAAAGTTTCCAACTGAAGACAATATGGATTCATTATCGAAAGTCAAATTGAAGAAGGTAGCATTGGTTGATTTTGGACTGATGGAGAATTCAACGAATCCTTCCAATACATCACTTAAGTTATTGAATTGAATGTTATGCTTCACGATTACGTTCTGGAAAGCTTCAGTCAAGTGACTGTTTGGTATGACCTCACCATCAGAGAGATCCAATTCGGCTTTTACCTTTGAAGGCAATCTGAATCTGTCTCCATTATCCCCTTCTTTTGTGCCGTTTATATTATATGACTTGCCATCAATGATCATTGTATCGTTTTCAGTCATTTCCAACGTACTCAATGCGTCATGCGGAACTCTCAATATGTCTGTTTCATTCTCTAAAGCACTGTCAATTGTATATGGCCCTCTTACAGAAATTGTTTGCTGGTTATGGTCAGATGGAGCGTAAACAAAGTTTCTTGAAGTGAGCTCCACTGAAATCTTTCCATCATCGAAACTGGCTGCAGATAAGAATGTGGAAAGCATCAATATCAAGATCAATCCTGCTACAATCAATGGGAAGTGCATTCTTACAAATGACTGCAATGACGCCCGTGTATTGCTTTTCTTTAGAATAGGTATGGACCTTCTTATGATTCTTATGAAGTAAAGAACTGTAAGCACTATTCCAATAAATGCCACAAAGACAGAGACATAAACAGAGATGAATGGAACAAAGAATATCATGAAAAGGCCTAAAATAATTAAGGATAATCCTAAAATAGCCATTCTAATATAGTTTCCCAATTTGTCCATCATAGTGACACGGCCATACTCTACAGCCCTGTCAATAATGGTTCTTACGACTTCATTAGCCATCTTGTTTAAATCGGCAAGTGGGGACATGTCATGGCAAATGTCTCCAATATCAACTTCCAAAATCTTGATTCCATGAACATCAGCATCGAGTACGATACCAACATCCACTCCGTAATCCTTTTCAAATCTTATTTTACTCAATGCAGAACGCTTACCTGCAAACTGGCCGCTTAAAGGCTGTTCATAATTAAGTTCAGGGAAGAAGAATCCTAAAAGAGGCTTAGCTGTAAGCTCAGTTACACGGCCGCTTTCCCTTGCAAACTTGGTTTTGGTAATGTCTGTTCTATCCTCAAGAATCGGCCTGATGATCTTGTCTATCTTTTCTGAAGTGAAGTTAGAAACGTCTGCATCAATAAAAGCTACAATATTTCCATGAGAGTATTTGAATCCTGTCTTGATTGCTGAACCTTTACCTTCATTCATTATGTGGCTTATTACAGTAGCTCCAGCATTTTCCGCTTCCTCTACAGTTCTGTCAGTGGATCCATCATCAACTACGATAACCTCATCTACATATGACAGTTTGCGAGCTACGCTTACCACTTTAGCGACAGTGGCCTCTTCATTGAATGCAGGAATAACAATGGAAACTGATTTGTCAGAACCCTTAGTTGTTTTGATTGAAGCAAGCAAAAACACTAAAATCACTACTAGCCAAGACACTTTTTCACCTCTTTAACATGAATTGATTAAAAATCCCATAGAAATTTAACATACTATAATATTATTATTATGTTTTAAGAATGTATAAACCTTGTTATTTTTTTTAAAGATTAGATAAGTTAAGTTCGTAATGAGTGAAATGGAATAATCAGAAACAGCTATTGAAATGCTTGGAAAAATTGATTAAGACCTATGAAAAAATAGCCATTGAAAAGGATGGAAAATTATTTAAAAAAATAGTTTTGTAAATATTTAAAAAATCGTTAAAAACAATAAAAAAAGAAAAAAGAAAGTTATCACAAATGTGATAACCTTTTTCTACAACTAGAGTCCGAAGAATACGTATAATGCGAATATGATAACCATAATCCACATGATCCAACTGAACTCTTTTGCTTTACCGGTAGCAATGGATGCAATTGCGTAAGTGACGAATCCCCATGCGATACCTAAGGAAATGGAGTAGGTTAAAAGCATCATGATGATTGTCATGAATACGGAAGCAGCTACAACCATGTTGTCCCAGTCTACTTCTTTTAATTGTACGATCATTAAGATACCTACAATTACTAATGCTGCTGCAGTTACAGAAGAAGTAAACAATGCTAAAACAGTAGGAGCAAAGATAAGTGCGAGTAAGAAGAAGATACCGGTGAATACAGCGGTTAATCCAGTTCTACCACCAAGACCGATACCGGTTGCACTTTCTACGTATGCGGTTAAGGTTGAAGTACCTAAAATAGCACCAATGATTCCACTGATAGCGTCACCGAGGAAAGCTCTGTCAATACCATCAGCATTACCTTCTTCATCAACGAAACCACATTGATTTGCTAAAGGAATTAAGGTTCCAGTAGTATCAAAGAAAGTCACGAATAATAAAGAGAATAAAATCATGATCAAGTTAGGGATGTTAGAGAACAATTGGGTAAATCCAGTTGCAAATGCACCGACTACAGAAGTATCAAAGTTAAATGATACGAATTCTGCAGGAATAGCAGGCATTATAGGATCTCCAGCTCCGAAACCGACTAATGTAAAGATTACACCTAAAATTGCAGTTATTACTAAACCGAGGAATACTGCTGCAGGTACTTTCTTGATGTATAAGATTAAGGTAAGTAAAATACCAATTACTGCTAAAAGTGCAGGAGCGGTTAAGATGGAACCCATACCTACTAAAGTAGCAGGGTCAGCTACGATAATTCCAGCACCTTTCAATCCGATAAATGCTAAGAAGAAACCAATACCAGCACCAATTGCTAATTTTAAGTCAAATGGAAGTGCGTTAAGAATAGCTTCCCTTAAACCGGAAATGGTAATTAATAAAAAGATTATACTTGAAACAAATACAGCTGCAAGTGCAGTTTCCCAAGTGTTACCCATAGTTAAAATAATTGTATAGGTAAACAATGCATTCATACCCATACCAGGAGCAAGACCAACAGGGTATTTGGAAATAAGACCCATGATGATACAAGAGACCCCTGAAGCAAGAGCAGTTGCGAAAAATACTCCTGTTGCAGGCATTCCACCTTCAGCAAGCATAGTAGGGTTTACACCTAAAATGTAAGCCATTGCTAAAAAGGTGGTTAAACCAGCAAGTAACTCAGTTTTTAGATCAGTATTATTTTCGTCTAATTTAAAAAATTTGTTTAACATAAAACACCTCAAGTACGAAAACTATTATATGAGATAAAGTTTTCTACATAATTATTTTTATTATTAATCTTTATTAAGTTTTTGATATTTTTGTAATACTTGACAGCCATTAATTAATAAAAGAATAAGTCTAATAAAATAATTCAAAACTTTTTCCTAAGTCTTCTAAGAGGCCCAGTTATTTTCCAGCTCTTGGAATTTAAAATTTCTCTATTTTTGGTTTTGGACTTTTCAAATTTTTCATTAAGGCTTTTGTTTTCATCCATTAAAGATTTATTTTTTCCCTTTAAGCTATTGATTTCATCTGCTAAAGACTTGTTTTCTCTTTTTAAGCTATTGATTTCCTCATTGACCTTGATTTTATAGTTATACTCTTCAAGTGAATTGGAACTTAAAATGGTCTTTGCCTTGAATGATGTGTCATTGGACAATAACCCATTGCCTAAATCCACTGACTTAAGTTCCTCTTTAGCTAAATAAAAATACTCTTCAGGCCTCCCATACATTTCATATGTGATTCTATTGGCCTTGAAATAATCAAATTCCCTTTTGAACTCTTCCATGTAATCTTCAGACAATAGGAAATCCTCAACTATCTGGATTATCCTAAAGATATGGTCATATTTCTTCAATCGATTGTTTGTGATGGAACCTGCATTATCTATTCTATAGCGATATAGATGCTCTGGAACAAATGAAATCTTAGAGGCCTTTAGAAATGTCATTACATGAAATGGAACATCGTTATGGTTCAAGTCATTTGGAAAGCGAAAGCAATCATAGGCATCTAAAAATTCCTTTTTATATAGCTTAAGCCAAGGGGCAAATGGGCCTGTGAAAGGGCCTGTCCTATAGTCATGCCAATCGAATGTGAAATTATCGAAATCTGCTCCTTTAAATTGAAGTTCTATGTAGGGTCCCGAATGAGTTAGAAATTTATTGTCCTTATACTGGTCAAACTTAAAGAACACAATGTCTGAATCGTTTCTGATGGCATTGGAATATGCCTTTTCCAAGCCCTCCTTTAAAAGATAATCGTCTGCATCAAAGAAGTAGACATAATCTCCTGAAGCCTTTTTCATTCCATAGTTTCTAACAGCCCCTGCACCTTGATTTTCCTGAGGGAAAACTTGAATCCTTGAATCGGAAGAAGCCATTTCATTTAATATTCCTAATGAATCATCTGTAGATCCATCATCGATGCATATTACTTCAATGTCATTGAAAGTCTGCTTTAGAATGCTTCCCAAGGACTCTTCAAGATAATCCTCACAATTGTATACAGGGACAATAACGGAAATCCTCACCATACAAACACCTAAAATAACTCGGTTAAGTTTTAATTAAATATTATATATTAGTAAATAGAAATATAAATATAATCTAAATTTATCTTGAAAAATATATCTTAATAATATAATCATCTTGAGAAAATATAGGAGAAATTAAATGATTCCAAAAGTAATGATAATTCTTGGAAGTGCTTCTGATAAGGAAATAGCTCTAAAATCAATAAAGATATTGGAAAAACTTCAGATTCCATATAGTTTAAAAGTCGCTTCTGCTCACAGAACCCATGATAAGGTCAAAAAGCTTGTTATGGATGCTACCAAAGAAGGAGTGGAAGTGTTCATAGGAATTGCAGGCCTTGCTGCTCATTTGCCTGGTGCAATAGCTGCATACACCCACAGACCTGTCATTGGAGTTCCTGTTGACGGTGCAGTTGGAGGCCTTGATGCATTGTATGCATGCGTTCAAATGCCTTTCCCTACAGCAGTTACAACCGTTGGAATAAACAGGGGAGACAATGCTGCAATACTTGCTGGTGAAATCATTGCAAGCTATGATGATGCTGTTGCAGAAAGGATATCTGACTTGCGTGTTGAATATCAGAAAAAGGTTGAAGCTGGAGAGAAGGAATTGATTGAAAGCCTTGAAGGGGAATACATCCAGAAAGACTTTTTGGCTGAGGAAAATTATGAGAAGATTGATTTTGAAGAGTTGGATGACACTCCAGATGTTATGATACTTGCAGGAAGCTATTCAGATATGGAAATAGCTAAAAACGTTGCAATATTGCTTGAAAGAATGCATATAGAATACAAATTGGATTACATTTCTCCTATCAGACATGCAAAGGACTTTGAATCCTACATGAGCAAAAGAAACAATGCAAAAATATTCATTGCCATTAGCGGATTGTCTGCACTTGTAGCTGGATCTGTTGTTGCATTGACTGAAAAGCCAGTGATTGGCGTTCCATGCTCCAAAAAGCTTGATGGCCAGGATGCTCTTTTGACTATGGCAAACATGCCTCCAGGAGTGCCTGTTGGAACAGTTGGAATAGACAATGGAAGAAACGCTGCAATAGTTGCAGGAGAGATTCTTGCAATATCTGATGAGAAAATAGAAGAGAACTTGAAATGGATAAAATACAAGAATGCTGACTTATGATTATTTAAAAAATCTAATGAATTTATGCAAAAATAATGATTTATGATTAAATTGAAAATTGAAATTAATTGAATAAAATGGGGATTAGTGATTTTTATGGCTAAAGACATTATTAATGTAATTCAAATCGATGAAGAGCTTGATGCTGAATATGAAGCTGCAAAGGTGCTTCGTAAATATCCAAAGGATACTGTTATGCTAAACAACATAAAGGGATATGACATCCCAGTGGTCTCCGGTATCTGCAATACAAGAGAAAAGATAGCACAATCTCTTGGCTGTCAGGTTGACGAGATCCTATACAAGATAATTGATGGAATGAACAATCCAACTCCTGTAACAAAGTTCATCGACTTGGTGGATGAATACGACAGCAAAAGAGTGGATTTAGGAAAGATTCCTATCCTTACCCATTACAAGCGTGATGGCGGTGCATACATTACAGCTGGTGTCGTATTTGCAAGAGACCCTGAAACAGGAGTTCAAAACGCTTCAATTCACAGAATGCTTGTTTTGGAAAAGAACAAGTTGGCTATTCGTATCGTGCCAAGAAACCTTTACACATACTTCCAAAAGGCAAAGGACATGGGCAAGGACTTGGACATTTCAATAGCTATCGGTATGGAACCTTCTATTCTTCTTGCATGCACAACCTCAATACCAATAGATGCTGATGAGATGGAAGTTGCAAACAGATTCAAGAATGGAGAATTGGAATTAGTGACTTGCAAGAACGGAATCAATGTGCCTGAAGCGGACATTATCTTTGAAGGAAAAATATTGATTGATGAAACTGCACCTGAAGGCCCATTTGTAGACTTGACTGACACTTATGATTATGTAAGGGAAGAACCTGTTATCAAATTAAGCAAGATGTACATCAAGAAGGAAAACCCAATGTACCATGCAATCTTGCCTGCAGGATTTGAACACAAATTGCTTCAAGGAATGCCACAGGAACCAAGAATATTCAATGCAGTTAAAAATACCGTTCCTACCGTACAGAATGTGGTTTTAACAGAAGGAGGCTGCTGCTGGTTGCATGCTGCTGTTTCAATCAAGAAGCAAACTGAAGGTGATGGAAAGAACATCATCATGGCTGCACTTGCTGCACACCCATCATTGAAGCATGTTGTTGTAGTTGATGAGGATGTGGATATCTTTGATCCTCAAGACATTGAATATGCAATAGCTACACGTGTGAAAGGTGATGATGACATTATCATCGTGCCTAAGGCAAGAGGTTCCTCATTGGATCCAAAAGCTTCTGAAATTGATGGAACAACTACCAAAGTAGGTGTAGACGCTACCAAATCAATTTTAGAGCCAGAGAAATTTGAAAGAGTTAGCTTTAGTGAATAGAATAAATAATCTTAATGGTGATCTTATGGATAAGGTAGGCATTATAGGAGCAGGTAGTTTAGGAACAGCATTAGCTCAAATAGTAGCCCAAAATGTAGATGAAGTGCTTCTAGTCTCAAGAAGGGATGAACTTGCAGAAACAATCAATTCAACCCATATCAACTCAGAATACTACCCAAATGTAAAATTGGAAGAGAATATAATAGCTACTGTTGACTACAATGACTTGAAGGATTGTGGAATAATATTCCTATCCGTTCCGTCATCTGCATTCAGGTCAACTTTATCCACACTTCAAAACCATATATGCGATGATGCAATACTCGTTACAACTGCAAAAGGTATTGAGTACCCTTCATTGAAAACAATGGGCAAATTGATAGAGGAATATTTCGATGAAGATTATGTAGCATTGTCCGGCCCTAACTTTGCATCTGAAATCGTCTTGAATCTTGAAACCATTTCAAATCTAGCATCAAGAAATAGGGAAAATGCAGTTAAGGTGAAAGAAGTATTGTCAACCCCTAAATTCAAATTGAAAATCATAGATGATGTTGATGGCCTTGAAATCTGTGGAATAATCAAGAACATAAATGCAATTGCAAACGGCATATGTGAAGGCATGAACATCAATGAAAACGCTAGATACGGCATTCTTACAAAAGGATTTGAAGAGACCAAAAAAATCGTTGAAAGCATTGGCGGAGATGCTTCAACAGCAGAGGAATACTGTGGATTTGGAGACTTGGTCCTTACATCAACTTCAAGCGAAAGCAGAAACCATACCTTAGGTATGCTATATGGACAAAGGATCATCGTTGATGAAAAGGCCAGCGGTATAGTGTTTGAAGGTAAAAACTCAATTATGGCCATAAAAGACATTTGCCGCAATACAAATACTGAAAGTGTGATAGTGGACTTTGTCTATGATGTTATCGTAAAGCAAATCCCTCCAAAAATAGCTTTCAAAAGCTTATGGGACAATATTCTAAATTAAAAAAATAACTATCAAAAATCAATCTTATAAACATTATCTAAATTAAAGAGGACTTATTATGAAAAAAATTATCACATATGGGACATTTGACCTATTTCATGTAGGACACTACAATATCCTGAAAAGAGCAAAGGAACATGGTGACTATCTTGTCGTTGGAGTTACCGGTGAAAACTATGACATTGGCCGTGGAAAGCTGAATGTTCATGATTCACTCGCAACAAGAATTGAAAATGTGGTGAATACCGGATTTGCAGATGAGATCATCGTTGAGGAATATCTCGGACAGAAGATTGGAGATATCATAAAATACGACATCGATGCATTTGTAATCGGTGATGACTGGAGAGGAAAATTCGATCATTTGTCCAGATATTGTGATATGATTTACCTTGAAAGAACAAAAGGAATATCCAGCACACAAATCAGGGAAGAGAAATTCGACCAATACGACATTGGAATAATCTGTGACTTTGCAGATGACAATCAAATAGTGAATGAAGCCAAGTTGGTTAATGGTTTTGAAGTCAAGAATGTCTATTGCGACAATGAAGAGGAATTGAACCTATTCCAGAAAAAGTATTCCCTTCCTAATGTTTTTGATGATTATAATGAACTTATCGAGTCCTCAGATATTGTTTACATTCGCTGTTCCATAGAAAAAAGATTCAATTTCATCAAAAGAGCATTGAAATTAGGTAAGCATGTGATTTATGACCCTCCAGCAACCTTCAAGACAAGCGAGCTGGAAGAGCTAATGAACCTTGCTAAGGAAAAGAACCTCATATTGATGGAAAACATCAAGATGGTTCACATCTATGTATTCAACCAGCTTCTTTGGATGACACAAGGAGGATTGATTGGAGACATATTGAGCTTCAACTGCTCCATTTCAAAAAATGATGCAAGCCGTTCCAACCTTTTCTATGACTTAAGTTCCATTGCAATATTGCCTATGCTTAAGATAATGGGTTCAGATTGGGAAAAGGCAGACTTCCAGGTCAAGAAGGACGGGGAAAATATCGAATTTGCATCCATGAACTTTGTCTATCCTAATGGAAGAGCTGTCATTAACGTTGGAAACGAAATACGTGTAGACAACCAATTGGAAATCATTGGTACAAAAGGAACAATCAGGATGAAAGGAGCTTGGTGGAGAAGCAAGAGCTTTGAGCTTCATACCCCAGGGTCTAAGGAAGTCCAGATATATAATACAAACTTTGAAGGAAACGGTTTCAAATACTTAATCAGAGCAATGTCAAGAATGCTTTCAAGAAATCGTACTGATTCAAAAAGCATATTTGAGGATGAGTCCTTCAATATAGTTAAGATATTGGAGCAAGTTAAAAAGGCTGAAAATTAAATAGATTAAATCAAACTGATGAATAGTGATTATATTAAAAAAAAGAGTTTAGGAGAGAGATTATGAGTAAATTGTTTGCAATTGGACCTGTAGAAATGTTTGAGGAAACATTGGAAATTGGTGGAAAGCAAGTCCCTTACTTCAGAAATGATGAATTTTCACAAGTGGTTTTTTCCGCAAGCGCAGGATTGAAAAGATTGCTTTTTAATGAAAAAGGTGAAATTATACTATTGACCTGTTCAGGAACAGGCGCTATGGAAGCAACCATAATGAACTGCTTTACAAAGGAAGACAATCTAATAGTCATAAATGGAGGTTCCTTTGGAAACCGTTTTGTACAAATTTGTGAAGTTCATGAAATCCCTCATAAGGTTGTAGAGGTAGAGCAAGGAGAGACCCTTACAAGAGAAATGATTGATGAAGTGATGGGAGATGAGGAATTTACAGGTTTGCTTGTAAACTTGGATGAAACCTCAATTGGACAATTGTATGACATTGAAATGCTATCTGAACTCTGTAAGGAAAAGGATTTGGTCTTGGTTGTAGATGCAATCAGCGCATTCTTGGCAGATGAAGTAAACATGGACAAATATGGAATCGATGCAGTGATCCTAAGTTCTCAAAAGGCATTGTCATTGGCACCAGGTCTCTCTGTTGTAGCATTAAGTGAAAGAATGTTGAAAAGAGTTGAGGAAATTGATTCCAAATCCATCTATTTCGACTATAAGGATTACTTAAAGAACGGTGAAAGAGGCCAAACCCCATTCACTCCAGCTGTAAGGGTTATCATTGAACTTGAAGATATAGTCAAACGCTTTGAAGAAAGAGGAATTGAAAACATTATCAATGACACCCATGAAATAGCTGTTTACTTCAGAAAAAGAATCAAGGAAATCGGTTTGGATTACCCAAGCTACCCATTGTCCAATGCTGTCACTCCAGTGATATTCCCAGATGAAAACGCTGATGTGGTCTACAGGGAACTTATTGACAAGTATGGATTCACAGTTAATCCAAGCGGTGGAGACAATGCCAAAAAGATGTTTAGGGTTGCTCATGTAGGTAACCATTCCATTGAGGATACAGAAGAACTGGTCTCAGCTATTGAAGAGATAATTAATGCTAAATAATTGATAGATGTTAAATAATGAAAATTGGGAGCGAATTCAATTGAGTAAAATGAACACTTTACAGAGCAATCTATATCAGCTATTGGTTGAATTTGATGAACTCTGCAGGAAATATGATGTGGAATATCTCCTTGCTGCAGGTGCATCATTAGGTGCTGTCAGAAACCGCAGCTTCATGCCATGGGATGACGATATAGACTTATACATTACAAGAGATAACTGGAACAAATTGAGACATGTTCTTGAAACCGAAGAGAATGTCTTGCCTGAAGGAAGATCTTTTGTCTATAAGGAAAACACTCCCTACTATTGCAATCCACTCCCTAGATATGTTGACACAAGCTCTACAAACATTTACATTTCACAAGCCTTCACTGCAAAGGCATGTGGCCAGCACCTTGAGCTCTTCATCTTTGACTTGATACC
>JAGCBE010000143.1 GCA_017652345.1 Methanobrevibacter sp. | reverse complement strand
TATGGATTAGAAGATTTAAGAAGCAGATACACTCGTTTAGGTATTCCTGTTTACAACATCACTTCCTTAATTGAAAACGGTTCAAGAGACAATGCAAACATGATGCATAACCCTGAATCCATTCACAAATATGTTGCTGATGAAGCATTGAAACAATATGCTCTCTTACACATGTTACCAGCTCACTTAGCTGATGCACACATGTCTGGTGACATTCACATTCACGACTTGGAATTCTTTGCTGGAAGACCATTAAACTGTCTCCAACATGATATAAGAGCATTCATTAAACATGGTCTTAAAGTAGACGGTACTGGAGATCACACTTCAGTTGCTGCACCTCCTTCCCATATGGAAACATTGATGAACCATACTGGAGAAATCATGTTAGCAGCACAGCAAAACATGTCTGGTGGACAAGCTATGTCCCTCTGGAACGTATTTGTTGCACCATTTGCAACCGGCAGAAGCTATGATGAAGTAAAACAAGCTATTCAAATGTTAGTTTACAACTTAAACATGGCTTATGCAGCAAGAGGTTCCCAAGTTCCATTTACAAGTATGCAATTAGAATTCGGAGTTCCAAAATTCTTGCAAGATGTAACTGCATACGGTCCAAAAGGACAAGTTGTAGGAACTTACGCTGACTTTGAAGATGAAACCAGAATGATTCAAAAAGCATTTACTGAAATCTTGCTTGAAGGAGATTCCGAAGGCAAACCTCACTTATTCCCAAATACAATTTACACTTTACGTGAAGAGACCTTAAAAGGTGACTATGATGATGATTTACGTTTAGTTCATGAACTTTCTGCAAAATACGGTTCATCCTACTTCGTAAACATGTTACCTAAATACAGAGGTCAAATGGCTAACTATATGGGTTGCAGAACCTGTCTCCAAGACACCTGGACCGGTGACTGGGAACAAGACTGTTTAAGAACCGGTAACTTAGCTTACGTAACATTGAACTTACCAAGAATCGGATACCAATCCAGAGATGAAAACGATGTATTCGAATACTTAGACAACTACATGGATTTAGCTGTTGAAACCTTAATGATTAGAAGAAACCAAGGTCTTAACTGTTTAAACAACTTTGATATCTTACCATTCTTAGATCAAAAAGTTGATGGTGAAACCTATTACAGAATCCAAAACGCTACCTTATCCTTTGGTTTCTGTGGTCTTAATGAAATGTTGCTTGCATTATTCGGTGAAGGTATCGAAAACCCTGATGCAAACAAATTCGGTATCAAATGTTTAGAATACATCAATGCAAGAGCAAAATCCTTACAAGAAGAAACTGGACTTAGATGGTCTGTATTGCAAACTCCTGCAGAATCCACTGCATACAGATTTGCAACATTAGATAAAGAGCAATTCGGAGATAAGGCAATCTTACAAGGTGACAATGGAGCTAACTACTACACTAACTCCTCACATGTACCTGTAAACAGTGACATTTCCTTTGCAGACAAAGTCAAAATCGAAGGCAAATACCACAGCTTAACTCCTGGTGGACACATCTTCCATGCATTCATGGGTGAATCATACTCTGATCCTGATGCATTAATGAGCTTAACCAATAAGATTGCAAGAAAATCCGATATTGGTTTCTGGGCTTACAGTTCAGCATTCAGTTTCTGTTTACACTGTAAAACCTTAATGAAAGGATTAAGCAACAAATGTCCTTCCTGTGGTGAAACTGCTGATGTAGAATGGTATGACAGAATTACTGGTTACGTACAACAAGTAGGTCACGCTAAATCTGCAAACGGTGGATGGAACGCAGGTAAACGTCAAGAATTAATCGACAGACGTAGATTTGAACAATAAGTTCAATCTACTTTATTTTGTTGATTGATCATTGAAGTTTAATTTGATTATTAATTAATTTTCATAGGCATTGTTTTTTGCCTATTTTATTTTAAATTTTATTTTTATATAGAGCTTGACTCTATTTTTCCACTTAATAGGGTTCTTTTCAAGAATCCTATTTACATCCTTTAATGACTATTTTTGTAATTAATTTTTTATAAGATGATAATAAAAATATATAATATAATAAATTATTAGGATATTTTTATTGGATATTATATTGGATATTTATATTGAATATTTATTATCAATAGTATCGAATTTATATTAATTTATTACTTCATTATTGCTTTCATATATAGTTTGGAATATTAAACACATTAAATTGAAAGCAGCTTTTATAATTATTATGGTGAAACAATGAAACATTGGATTGAAAGAATCGCTGATGAATTAAATGAAATGGATGTAGAAAAACATGTCATAGCAAGTGGTACATCTATATCAGGTTCTATACATATTGGAAATTCTTGTGACGTATTCATTGCAAATGCTATCGGAAAAGCATTGCGTGAATTGGGAAATGATGCAGAAACCATCTGGATTGCAGATGACCATGACCCACTTAGAAAAGTTCCTTTCCCACTTCCTGAATCTTATGACCAATACCTTGGTATGCCATACTCTATGATTCCATGTCCTGAAGGATGCTGTAAAAACTTTGTAGAACACTTTGAAAAACCTTTATTCAAAGTTCTTGATGCTTATGGTATTGAAATAATTCCTAAATCTGGTTTTGAAATGTATAAGGATGGATCTTATCTTGAATCAATCAGAGTCTCCCTTGAAAAGCACAATGAAATCAAAGCCATTTTTGACCAATACAGAAGAGAGCCATTGGCAGACCACTGGTTGCCATACAACCCAATCTGTGAAAAATGTGGAAGAGTAAACACCACTGAAGCATATGACTTCGACGGTGACATTGTAAAATACAGATGTGAATGTGGCCACGATGGTGAGATGGATATCAAATCAGGTAACGGTAAACTTACCTGGAGAGTTGAATGGGCAGCAAGATGGAAAATCTTTGGAACCACTTGTGAACCATTTGGAAAAGACCATGCAGCAGCTGGTGGATCTTACGATGTAAGTAGCGTAATATCTGAAGAGATCTTTGATTACCCAGCACCATATCCAGTTCCATACGAATGGATTACATTGGATGGTGAAGCAATGAGTAAATCTCATGGTGTTTTCTTCACTCCAGAACAATGGTTGGAAATCGGACCTGCAGAAAGTCTTAACTATTACTTATTCAGAAGCAAACCAATGAAATCCAAAGACTTCTCTCCAAAAATGCCATGGTTAGACTTTATGGACACCTTTGATAAGGTTGAAAGAGTATTCTACGGTGAGGAAGAAGCCCCATCTGAAAAAGAAGGAAGAAAATTCAAAAGCATTTATAAAAATGCTCAAATCAAGGCAGATGCTCCTTTACCATTCAGACCTCCTTTCAGATTCTTGGTAAATGCTTATCAAATTGTTGGAGAAAAAGACCTTGAAAGAATCTTTGGCATTTTGAAAAAGAATTCCCAATTAACTAAAAGCTTTAAGGATAAGGACTTCTGTGACTTAACCGAACTTGAATTGGCTCAATATGAAGAAAGAGTTGATAATGTAATCGCTTGGTTAGACAAATATGCTCCTAAATTCGTCAAGTTCCAAGTTCAATACGACTCAATTCCAAAATTGCCTCTTCCAGATGATCAAATTGCATTCTTGAAAGACCTTGCAGATTTAATGGAAGAAAAAGAGTTCTCATCTGCTGAAGAATTGCATGATGCTATGTATGAAGTTTTAGAAAGCCATGGATTAAAACCACAAAAGGCTTTCCAAGCTATTTATAAAATGATTCTTGGTCAAAAACAAGGACCAAGAGCAGCTTCATTCTTACTCTCTTTAGATAAGGACTTTGTAGTTAAAAGGTTAAGACAAGAAGCTTAACCCAGCTTTTCCAGGCCTTCGGCCTGCAAAACCTGGACCAAAATTTTTTCTAGTAGTTGGGAGTAATTATTTACTCTAACTATTCACTATTTTTCTTATTTTTCTATTTTTTTATTAATTTTTCAATATTTTTAAAGTGTTAATCAATTATCTGTTCGTTAATACTGAAACTTTATTTTTTAAAATTAGATTGTTCTGAAAGTAACTTATGTGAATAAATTTGTAAAAAAAAAGAAAAAGTGATTAATTAATAAAAATTAATTAATCTAAAACAATTATCTGCCTCTGATTTTGCTAAAGAATCCTTTGTTATCTTGGCCTTTAAGCTGTTCAGATAATTGCTGGTTTTTGTTTTTGAGAGAGTTAATAGTCTTGTCTTTTGCATTCATTGCAGTGCTTAACTTGTTGTAATCTCTCTGTTTGTTATCTAATTTTTCGTTTAGGTCTTTAATTTCCGCTTCTAATTTAGCAATTGTTCCTCCAATTCCTGCATTTTCAGCTTCATGTTCTGCTTCTCTAGCTTTCAATTTAGCATTGACTTCAGCAGTTTCAGCTTTGAGTTTAGGAATTAGATTCTCTTTCAAGTCAGCGATTTCAGAGTTTTTGTCTTTTAACTGGTTTTGTTTTCTTACGATTTCCTTTTCCTTATTGTCAATAACTCTGTCTTTTGCTTCCAACTCTTTGTTCAATTTATTGATCTTATTGTTTAGCTTGTCAACTATTGATTTTTCCTCTTCAGACAAGTCTTCTGTAGATGCAATTTCTGCCTCTTTTTCATTAGCTTTTGCTTCAAGTTCAACCACTAGCTTTTCAATTTCTTCCAATCTGACTTTAGCTAATTGAAGACCTGCACCTTTTTTAGCAACGCTTTCACTTAAATCTGCATTGATTTCCAATTGGTCAAAATATTTTTTTGTACTGGTTTCCAATGCTTCACTAAGTTCCTTTTTAACTATCTTTAGTTCCTTGTTCTGCTTTTTCAATTCAGGAATGACTTCATTTGTTAAATGATTCAATTCGCTTGCCTGATTTTTAAGTTTATCATCTTTCTTAGCTAATCTTTCTTTTAAAGTTTCAATTTCTTCTTCGGAAATAAAAACCACCATCTCGTTACCTTTTAATTATCCAGAATTTATTTTTGAAGCATCATTGATATTTCATTTTTAAATACCAGACAACTATTAATTTTTTCTCATAATATGTTTACACTCAAATTTAACCATTAATTAATCAACAGCTAAATATGTTATTAGAAAATTTTAAAAAAAAGTTCCTATAATAGTAATTAGTATAATTATATTTAAAAATTTTTTTATTTTTTTAATAGTCTTTCCTTAATGATTTTAGGATTTTGAAAAATTTTTATAGTATTTATTAAACATTTTCTAATTTTTTAAAAAAAGGATAAATGAATAGTTTCCTATTCATTTATCTAATTCATTTATCTAAGCACTTTAATTTTATTTGTAAAAACAGTTGCTCCATAAATCTTGGTTGACTTGAAACTGGTTTTGATTTTATAGGTTCCTATTTTTACAGTTATCTTAAGCTTAGCAATTCCTTTATTGTTTGTAGTTCTGGTGTATGTTTTTCCATTTAATTTAAATTTAACTTTTGTTTTCTTGATCGCTTTTCCATTTTTGTCTTTAAGTGTAGCTACAAAATAGGATTTTCTATGGATCTTTTTAGTTTTAGTTGTTAATTTTGCAGATTTTACATAGACTTTAATGGTTTTAGAAGAACTTTGATAAGTTTTATCTCCATTAAATGAAATTTTTACACTGTAAGTCCCTACTTTTTGATTAATGGCAAATGTTGCAATGCCTTTGCTATTAGTTGTTTTTGAATAGGTTTTGCCAGCTATTCTTATTTTCACTGTTTTGGATTTTAATGGCTTTTTATTGTTGTCCAATAATTTTACACTTAATTTAGTGGAATTTTTGTAGTATTTCACTAGGTTAGATGCTTTGATGGATGTTTTATTTTTCAAAACAGTTATTTTAACGTTTTTGTTCTGATTTCTGTATTCCTCATCATCAAAACTTATTTTTGCGGTGTAAGTTCCTATATTCAAATCCAAAGGCACCTTTACAATTCCATTATTGTTTGTTGCTAAATTGTATTCCTTTCCATTTAACAGGATTTTAACGGTTTTATTATAAAGAGGATTATTGTCATTGTCAGTTAATTTAATTTCCAAATCCTTATTTTCTTTATAGTATTTGCTTAAATCGCTTGCAATAAGTTTAGATTCATTTTTTTGCTTAACACTTATTTCAATTGTTTGATTGCTTAATTTTGCATAAACGGTTTTCACATTGTTTGCTGGAATGTAATTTATGCTTGCACTACCATTTACCAATTCAACTTCAGCTATTGTTTGTCCAGTGTTTGTATAAAATTTAACGGTTAAAGGCAAGTTAATGTCTTCATCGTAATCATATATCTCTTTGGTTTCGTTGTCAAAGTAATGTTTTATGTTAACGTTCAATACATTGTTTACATCTTGTTTAATTATTTCATTGCTTGATGTAAATTCCATCACTAACCATTTGCTTGCATTTATTTTCCAGGATTCATAGGTTTCACTATGTGGGGAATAGTAGTATGGGCTTATTTCATTTTGACCCCACCAGCAGTAAAGAGTACTTGCATTATCATCTAAAGCAATATCCCCGTAGATTTTTCCACCTTGCTCTAATAGAATATAATTTCCAACAATAGCGCAGTTTTCCATTTTAAGTTCAGTATCCTTGAAATTGTTTGATACTGCACCGTGAGCTCCTACGTAGTTCTTTTCGAAGATGGTGTTATACACTTCTGTTACAACATGCTGCCCACTTGGAGGTGCAAGGATGGCAGCTGCATAAAATCTTGAGTACCCTCCACTGAATATGCTGTTGTTGATGACCATATAATTATGATTGCTGATTGCCCCTCCAGTATATTCTGTGGTCTGATTTATGAAACTGCAGTTGTTTAAAGTTGCATTTGCTAAATTGAGTATTGCTCCTGCGGAATATATTGCATAGTTCTTTAAGAATAGAGTGTTGCTTATAGAAGCGATTCCTCCACATGCAATAGCTCCCCCTACTCCTTTTTCAGCAGTAATGTGGTTTTCAGTAAAATAGGAATTTTCAATGTTTGTTATGCCTGCAGAATATATTGCTCCTCCATATTGGACTGCAGTGTTATTGATGATATCGGATTCAATTAAGCTTAATTTTCCCATGTT
The DNA here is from genome assembly GCA_017652345.1 of Methanobrevibacter sp. The sequence continues at coordinate 2,296 of JAGCBE010000143.1, read as the reverse complement.
GTTATAGATTGCTCCACCATTTAAACCAGAATAAGAGTCTTTTATTGTACAATTGATTAATGTTAATTCTCCTCCATCGTTGTAAATGGATCCTCCAAGTCCAGTTTCATTGTTGCTCATGTTCCCATTTATTAAAGTGAGTCTGATTAATGTTAATTTTGCATCAGAGGTCATGAAAAATATTCTGGAAATATGATTTGCATCGATAACTGTTTTGTTTTTTACGCCTTCGATAGTTAAGGTCTTATCTATTGAAATGTTTTGGGCATCAAAGTTTCCTTCTGATAAGTAGATTATAGATTGATTATTGGAATTTTCTATTCCTTGCTTTACTGTTTTATAAGGGTTATCCTTACTTCCATCCCCAGTTAGATCATCACCTGATGCTGATATGTAAATTGTATTTGTATTCGCATCTTTTAGCTGATTTTCAGAGCTTTCTTCTAAAGCATTTTCTGAATTCATGCTAATTATTTCCATATTTTCATTTTCTTCATCTAATTCGATAGTATTTATAATATTATCATCATTATTTTGGATAATATCATTATCAGACAGTTCTACTGCACTAATAGAGCTTAATAAACTAAATACTATACACATAACTGTAAATAGGATTAAAATAGATTTTATATTACTTTTTCTACTAATAATTTAGCCCCCATTTTATAAATTTCAACATCAAACTAAAATTATATTCATTTCGTATATAATTTTTATTTTAAAATTTGATTTTTATATATTTTTCTTTTTAAGTTGTCATGATAGGGAAGAGGATGTTAATTTTTTAGGGCCATATTTTCATGTTTTTAAAATATTAGTTTTCAAATGCTATCGCAAGTTAAAATTATTATTAAAATAAAATATTTATTACTTAATTGTTGGTGATTTTTAGTTTCAATTTTATGGAAAATTTTATTGAAATATTTTCATAACACATGTTAATAAAAATCATTAAATATTGGGAAGTCTAAAATAATATTGTACTAATTTTAGAAAAAAATTTTTCAATTCAATAATATTTTAAGATAGAATTTTTTCTAAATTTAAATCAGTAAATATTATTTAATTCATTAATAAGATGAAATTTGGCTTTATTTTTTAAAAAATAATCTTATTTAATCTTATTTTATCTAAAAAAGTCATTGATAAAGTTTTTAATGCTTTTCTCACTGATTTTTTTATTAACAGTTAAAACGGTTTAAACAGTTAAAAACAAGAGCGAAAAGGGTTGTATTTATTTGAGTGTAAAAAAAGATTTATTAGCAGTGGGACATACTGCATTGGATTATATCATCACAGTTGATGAGTTTCCTATGGCCAATCACTCAGCGCCCATGAAAACAATGAAAAACTTGAATGGTGGTGCTGCAGCTAATGGTGCTATGATTGGTGCGACTTTAGGAATGAAAACTGGTTTGATATCTGCTGTCGGATGTGAATTCATTGATTCTCATTACCATAAGAATATGCTAAAATTAGGTGTGGACACTGAAGCCTTAATCATATCTGAAGAGGAAAGCACTCCAACAGCATTTGTCATGACAAACAATAATCAGGACCAGATCAGTTACTTCTATATGGGTGCCGGCAAAGAGTTCCATGACAGTGAGGTTCCAAGAGAAAAGATAAGGGAATTCAAGGCAGTTCATTTGGCAACAGGTGACCCTCACTTCAATTGCAAAGTAGGAATTGTTGCTAAGGAAGAGGAAAGATTGGTTTCCTTTGATCCAGGACAAGATCTTGGATTGTATAGTCCTAATAAATTGAAGGAAGTCATCTCCAATGTCAATATTCTATTTGGAAACCATCATGAAATCAAAAGAATTCAAGAGTCATTAAATGTGGACATTAATGGATTGATGGATTTTGGTCCGGAAATTGTCTTGAAGACATGTGGTGATAAGGGAAGTATTATCTACAGTGATGAAGGTAAAATAGAAGTTGAATCCATTTATAGGCCTGCAGTAGACCCTACCGGTGCAGGAGACTCATATAAGGCAGGATTCGTATCTAGGCTTATTTATGGAGCTACATTAGAGGAAGCAGCTAAATTCGCTTCATCTGTTTCATCATTTGTTGTTGAAAAGCAAGGATGCCAAACAAACATGCCTACTTATGATGAAGCATACAATAGAATGATTGATTTCTATAAATAAATTCTATTCTTCTATTTTTTACTTTTTTATTTTTTCTTATTTTTTCTAATTTTCTTATTTTTATATTATTTTCCATTATTTTTTTTTACAAATCTTTTTAAATTTTTTATTCCAATATTAACTGTCAATTTCATTTT
>JAGCBE010000142.1 GCA_017652345.1 Methanobrevibacter sp. | reverse complement strand
TGAAAATCATTCTGTTGTTATGGCCCGTACAGGTGCAAGGGCATCTATGTTGAACCTTGCTCAGATTACTGCTTGTGTAGGACAGCAATCTGTTCGTGGTGGACGTATTACCAGAGGATACCAAGACAGGCCTTTACCTCACTTCAGAAAGAAAGAGTTAGGGGCAAGAGCAAAAGGATTTGTACACTCAAGCTATAAAGAAGGACTTGACCCTGTAGAATTCTTCTTCCACGCTATGGGTGGAAGAGAAGGTCTTGTAGATACAGCGATTCGTACAGCACAATCCGGTTACATGCAAAGAAGACTTGTAAATGCGCTTGAAGACTTAAATGTAAGATCTGACGGTTTAGTAACTGACAACAAAGGTCAAGTTATCCAAAGCGTATTTGGTGAAGAAGGAATTGATCCTGCTAAAAGTGACTTCGGTCATGTAGCTAACTTAGACAAACTTATTGATGAAATGCGTATTAAAAATGCATCTGGATCTGCTAAAAATGCGGAAAAAGGAATGGAGAAAGCTTAATTATTAGGAGGCAATTTTATGGCGGATAAAAAAGAAGCAACTCAAGCAATAACTGTTGAAGAATTGTTTAAAAAGAATAAAATTGGTTTGTCTGATGATTACATTAAGAATTTCCAAAAGTCTTATGATGATGGAGACTTAAGTCTTGATGAGTTAGAAGATTTGATTGACTCAGTCAAAACTGTTGAAAAAGCATTTAAAAAGAATAAAGTTAATTCATCTGAAATATATGTAATAAGTTTATCTCAACTTTACAGCAATGGTGATTTGGACGATGATGGCTTGAACAAAGTAGTTTCCGTAATCCCTATTGTAGAAGATGTCTATGAGAACAATGAAATTGAAGCTCAAGAGACTTCAATTGTTGAATCTGCAAAAACTTATGTTGAAGATAAATTGGATGATTATGAATTAAGCACTTTTATTCTACTTGATAAAGAGCTTGAAGAATTAGATATTGAATATTCTAAAGACAATGTCATCTACTTGATCAAATCTCTTGAAGAAGAGCTTAGTGATGAAGATTATGTATCTGTGCCTGAAACCATCGCTAAAGTTTTAGATGTGCTCAAGAAGAATGAGATTCGCTTCCCTCCAAGTTACATTAAAGACTTGGTAAGAGCAGATATACAAAGAGACTTGACTGAAGATGAATTAAATGAATTAGTTCTTAAAGTTGACGAAGCTTACGATAGAGCATATATTGAAGCTGGTGAAGCAGTAGGTACTGTTGCAGCTCAATCTGTAGGAGAACCTGGTACTCAGATGACCATGCGTACTTTCCACTACGCAGGGGTAGCAGAGTTAAACGTAACTCTAGGGCTTCCAAGGTTAATTGAAATTGTAGATGCAAGGAAAAAGATTTCCACACCTACCATGGATATTTACTTTGAAGATGAATACAAAAATGATGAAGAATTCGTAAGAAAGTTAGCAAACAAGATTGGTAAAAGCACAATCAATGATATTTTATCCGATTTCAACTTAGATTAGGGTAATATGCAAGTTATTGTCACACTCGATGAGAGAAAAATCGAAGATAAAAGATTAGACTATGACAGCATCATTGCACAAGTTGAAAAGATTTTCAAGAAAGTTGAAATCGAGGATGAATACAAGTTAACTTTCAGACCAAGAAATCCTACAATCAGAGAAATCAGACTTTTAGCAGATAAAGTTCGTGATTTGCAGATCAGTGGAACTAAAGGTATCGGTAAGGTCATTATCCGTAAAGGTGATGATGAATGGATTATCCATACTGAAGGTTCTAACCTTAAGGCTATCTTCAATGAAGAAGGTATCGATAAGGCAAGATCAACCACTAACGACATTCACGAAATTGAAACTGTTTTAGGTATTGAAGCTGCTCGTAACGCTATTGTATATGAGTTAAACCGTACCTTATCTGACCAAGGTTTGACTGTGGATATCAGACACATTATGTTAGTTGCTGATATGATGACTTCTGAAGGAGTTGTAAAATCCATTGGAAGACACGGTATCAGTGGTGAAAAATCAAGTGTTCTTGCTCGTGCAGCATTCGAAGAAACTGGTAAGCATTTACTCCACGCAAGTATTAGAGGAGAAATGGACGACTTGACTGGTATTATTGAAAATATCATCATTGGTCAACCAATTCCTTTAGGTACTGGTTCAGTAAGTGTTACAATGAAACCAGATGTATATTAAAATGAGAAATTATTAGAAAATTTATTAAGAATTTATTAAATATTTTAATTTTTAATATTTTCTTAATTTTTTATTTACATTATAATTTTCATATTCATAGTTATTCTTATTTTAAGAATAATTTTATTGTAAAATATTCTATTAAAATATCAATAAATTATAAATAATAGATGTATTATAATTAAATGTAATAGTTTAATTTCATATTTGTTATTTAATTTTATTTATTTAATAGCACATATTTTATTACTCTATGAAAATTTTATCTTGAGTAAGATATGATTATTTATAAAATTTTTCTTATCTTGAGATAGATGATATTTTTAAATTAAAATTTAGGAGGCAGATGATGGATATAGAAAGAGGAATAAGAGTTGCAGTAGACACAGGAGATGTCACTCTCGGCTCAGAAAAATCTATTCAATCTTTAAAATTAGGTAAAGGTAGACTTGCAGTTGTTGCAGCTAACAGTCCTAAAGAAATTTTAGAAGATGTAGAATATTATGCAAATCTCTCTGAAATTCCTTTCATTGTATATGAAGGTACAAGTGTAGACTTAGGTTCTGTATGCGGTAAACCATTTACTGTTGCTACTTTAATCATAAACGATCCAGGAGATTCTACTATCTTAGAAAAAATGGGGTAGATTTTGTGTCTATTAAATTTAATGCAAATGAAATCCGTTTTATAGCTCTCTTTGAGAGCATGACTGGTGCAATGGT
>JAGCBE010000141.1 GCA_017652345.1 Methanobrevibacter sp. | reverse complement strand
GGAGAAAAATTCGTGATTATCTCTATGAGGAATATGGGTATGAACTTCCTGATGATGGTGATGGATTTTGGCGCTACGATGATGAAAAATGTGAATGGATAAGATTTGAAAATGAATTTAAAAATTTTAAAGCAAATTGGGTACCCGTTGGCATCCACTTGATGAGGTTGTAAAAAACACAATAAAGCGCTTTCGAGCGCTTTTTGTTAAATAAATGTAAACTTCTATGCCGGCGCGCAACTTAACATATTCTTAATTTGACTTTTTTGAAATTATGTGATATAATAAATTTAGAAAGTGAGGAAAGGAAAATGAAAATAAACGCTTGGCAAGTATGGTGGATTGTGGCGATTATCGGCATTCTTCTTATTACTATTCTACAATTACTTGGATACTCAGTCGATTAACAATCACTTAACTTGACTTCTCAACTCCTTTGTGTTATAATACTTACAGAACAAGGGAAGGAAACCCTTCAAAACCAGAAAGGATAATAACATGCCGCAGATTTCTAAGCCCATCGTTGACGCTAATCTCCGTAACCAGATTTTTGACTACCTTTTCAATGGCGGCGAAGCCCATCTCGATGGTGATTTTATCAAGATTAACGACAGGCAGTATGGTATTCTCCTCACTGACCTTAACGGCGTGGAGCGCTATGTAAGAATCGGCGCGATTGTTGCGGAAGAACGCGAGGGCGTAACCGCGCGGGAACTTATGGAAAAGGAAATTGACGAATATAATAACAAGCAGGTAAAAAAGGCACAGCGACAGGCCGACAGCCGTGAAAAAGCGGCGCGTGATAAGGCCGCACGCGAAGCAAAGAAGAAGGAAAAAGAAGCGGTTTAACCGCTTCTTTTCTTTTATTAAGGATATGTTAAATTTGGGGCCGGGTCGCAACTTTACATTCTTTTAACTTGACTTCTGCTATGTAATACGATATAATACATATAGAAAAAAGAAAGGGGCAAAACATTATGGCAATCAACATTCGACACAATTATACCACACATTTTGTTGTAGACTTTTACACTATTGATGAAACCCATCTGATGAGATATTTTGATTATGGCACTATTGATGACGTGTCTGAACGAGTGTGTACACTTTTGAATAAACACAATTTTGATCGTGCAGATATATGTTCTGAAACGGGTGAACTTTTTACAATTATTGAGCGCACTTAAAGAAAGGAGTAAATATTATATGAAGTGTCCTGTATGTGGTAGAGAATTAAGTATTTATTATAGCGATTTTGACCAAATTGATGAACAATTCGTTAATCATTTTGTAGGACAATGTTTTGATTGTAATAGAAATTACGAATGGGACGAAATTTATTCACTAAGTGAAATCACACCGCCGACAGAAGTAGAAGAATAATCAAGAGGGCACGCGCCCTCTTTTAATTTTATGTTAAGAAATGCGCCGGCCCCACAATTAACACAAACTTAAAAAGAAAAGCGCCTTATAGGCGCTTTACATTTTCACTTATATTATATTTACTTTCCTTAGGAAGAATCTTTTTCAATTTCATACTATCCTGTTTAGTAGGACAAAATACTCGAAAAAGGCAACATTTACTATCACTATT
>JAGCBE010000140.1 GCA_017652345.1 Methanobrevibacter sp. | reverse complement strand
TATACATTTCCTCGTTTATAGTCATGAAATCACTGCCATAATTTTTAAACATCTTAGAATATTTTAAAATATTTTAATGTATTTTTTTAAAAAAAAAGAAAAAAGAAAAATGAAAAATAAATAAAAAAATAAGAAAATAATGAAATTTGAAACTACTTATTCAAAATAAATAGGTTCTGGAGGATTGTTCAAGTCAACAATCTTCTTGTCTTCAAGATTTTCAGGCCCATATGGAGTGTGGGTTGACAAGTATACAGTTGGATTGTTTGAAATGAATTCACGTACATTATCTAAAGTCTCCCTTGCTTTTGGAAGATCTTCAAAAATAATGGATAGCTTATTTGCATACAATGCCTCATCAGTATATGTAATGTCACCATGAATCATGTAAAATAATCCATCGTCCTCTGCAATTACGATGCTGTTTCCATTAGTATGGCCAATAGCTTCAATCAAATATACACCATCTGCTATTTTTTCTGATTTTTCGAAATTATAATAGCTTCCACTAGCATATTCAACAGGAATTATATTGTCAGCATCTGAACCCAAATCTTCAGCTTCCCTCTTGGACATGTATACTTTTGCATTAGGGAAATTTCTGAGTTCACCAGTATGGTCTGGATGCTTGTGAGTAATCAATATCTTTGAAACATCCTCTGCTTTATATCCTAATTCATTCAATGCAGACATATAATCAGTTATCCTAGCTCCATTGTGAATCATTGTATCCTCTTCCACTTCCATGTCCGGAAATTCCTTAGGCATGTCAGTGTCTACAAGGATTACTTCATCCCCCGTATCAATTAAATAGTTCTGAAGGCTAGCGCGATATTTAATTGATGGATCGAAGTTTTCCATCCCTTCTTCTCCACCAAATGCAAAAGGCTGTACCATAAAGCCGTTTTCGTATGTTTTTACTGCAATAATTTTAGTTTTCTCTTGATTAACCATGATTTCACCTTGTTTAATGACAAATATCCATAAGTCTTTAATAATATATTAAATTTGTTTATATTTATCTTTAATGAATTAAATACTGACCATACTTTTGTTTTAAATACTTTAATTCATTCAATTCTCATCCAATGCCTTTCTTGTAATGCGAATTGCACCTTTAGAGTGAATACGAACCACCGGATGCTCATCATTTTCGCTAATCCATTCCAATTTATCCAAATAAGGTTCAACATACTTAGGTTTTCTTTTTCCAATCACCCTAAACATTTCAGGAGTTTCCATTCGAACCTTCTCATTTGAATCGCTGATCATTTCATAAAATATATCCAAGTTTTCACAAAACAATTCAGGAGCATTTGTTGCTATATTCTCACATGCCCAAATGAATGAAAGTCTAACTGCATCATCTTCATCTTCCCTTGCTTTCATCAATTGGCCCAAATAAGGGATTATAAGATTCTTATCTGCTCTTCCTATTCTTCCCAATGCATTGATAGACCTTTCCCTAAGCTTTGGACTCTCATCTTCCAAGTATCTTGCAATCTCTTCAATATGGATTTTAACTACATCAGGATATTGAAGACCCATCTCTCCAAGCATCCATAATGCCTTTGCCTTGACATTGTCTGAATAATTTTCATTCAACTTAAGAGCAATTTCATCAATATGATCTTTCCAATTTTCCTTATCCTTCTGAATGCCTCTCAATTCATCCAGTATCTCTTTTTCATCCATATTAAACATCATTTACACCATAAGTTAATTAAAAAAACTGAAAAAATAATTGAAAAATTTTAAAAATAAAAAAATAAATAAGAAGCGTTTAAAAAAAAGTAAAGCAAAAAGAGTTAATTGAACTCTTTAGCCAAATCAGAAATTATTTTTAGCTTTTCCATAGCTATTGGAATATCCACTTTTCTAAGACCGCAATCAGGATCTAAAAGCATGTTTTCCTTGCCGACTGCTGCAATTCCCCTTTCAACCAAAGCTCTGACCTCTTCCTTGTCATCAACTGCATTTACAGCAGAATCAACACAGCCAAATCCTAATTTCTTGCCAGAGAGCAAATCTGCATTTTCCTCTAAAACGCCAATATTCACATTGTTTCCTGCAAATTCACAGTCCAAAATGTCAATAGGGAACTTAGCAATCTCCTTAAAGCATTCATTAAGATTACCGCAAACATGCATAGCCATAGGCATTTCAATTCCATCAGTCAATATGCCGATAGACTCTTTTGCAACCTTCAAGTCCACCATTCCAGTGGATAAAAATGGATCATCAATCTGAACGTATTTTGCACCTGCTTTCTCTGCTGACTCAACTTCTCTTCTTAAAGCATGTGCACAGTCAATGATTGCAGGATTTCTATCCTTATAAAATGATTCCAATCTTGATGAATGGACAATAGTGGATGGTCCTGTAAGCATTAGCTTAACGCCTTTTCTGTCTGCTTCCTCTTTAGGCATGTTTCTATTCTTTATCTCAGCATCAAGAACCTTTTGAGCATATTTCAAGTCTTTAATCATTATGTCCACTTGAGGAGCCCTTATCTTGGATACAATGACAGATGAATTCATTTCATAAGAGAATCCTGGAATATGCTTTACAAAGGAACCTACCATATCTCCTCTTGGTTGACCGTCTCCAATAATGTCTATTCCACAGTCCAATTGCAATTTGACTGCTTCTTCAATAGCTATCTTATAAGGGTCATATTATCCAATAGCTGATTTGACTTTTTCTCCAAGGGTTTTTGGTTCCTTTAAATCAATTCCAAAACTACCTACAACAGTTGTAATCAAATAAATCACCGAAATAATATTAAATAATAATTAAAATAAAAATTGAATATTTAATTTATGTTCAAACAATAAATTCAAACAATAAATTTTGAAAATATTTTCTATACACCAATATCCATTGCTCTGACATCTGCAATCTCTTCAGGGCTAATTGGAATCTTAATCGCTGCAGTTCCATGGCATGGTTTTGTATAAGTAATCAATATAGCTCCTTCATCCTCATTGATTCCTACAGGTATAGGTGGAAGTCCAATCAATCTTGCACCTAATACCTTATCTCCAGGGTTTACATGAATGATCTCTTTTGAGTTCTCTTCAATGAGCTTATAGCATTGCTTAACCCCTGAACGTTGTATAAGGATTTCATAGTCATCGTTTTGTTGCAAATATGTTTCTAAACAGAAAGACATCTAATCACCATCATTTTCTTATCTAATAAATAGGTAAATATTAATTCAAGCTCTAATTTAAACTATTTTTAATCTTTAATCTTGCTCTAAAGTTTTCAAGTATTGGTCAAACCTTACTTTAATTGGATTTGGATTATGGAATGCTCTTACAGCAATGATATCTGCATCAGTAGAGGATTCTACCATGTCTGCAAATTCTGCAACTTCATCGCCATCTCTTGAGAATACAATAGCTAGAGCTTTACATTTTAAAATATGATAATAGGTTATAAAGAAAGTTGCTGCTGCATCCTTGTGAACGCATCCTACCAATAAGTCATAATCTCCCTCTTCAATTTCATCCAAACATTTTTCAATATCCACTCTTTTCTTAACGTAAACTCCTTCAGGATCTGAAATATCCAATATCTTTCCAGCTGCAGGATTGCTTGATACAGTAACATC
>JAGCBE010000139.1 GCA_017652345.1 Methanobrevibacter sp. | reverse complement strand
ACTTTTTGTGAACTCCAACATTTAGTTGCTGAGGTTGTATTATCATCAATATTAACTGCCGCACCATCTTCTCCTTGTGGACCTCTTAATGAAGTATAGAACTCAATTAATAAACTATCATCATCTCCACCAGTAATTTTGAATAGAGACCCGACTGTGTCAAGCAACCATCCCTCTTTAACAGATGCATCTGCATTAGTAAGGCTCTTTGCTATACTAATTGAGGCGGTATTAAGTTCACCACTACATTTATATGCTTCTTTTAAATATTTAGATAATTCATTGATATCATCCATATTCTTATAAACTTGTTCTTGCATTGTTCTGCATTCTTTATCACCTATTTTAATCATTTTTAATTTTCCTCCTTAAATTGATTTAAAATGTTTTTTTCAATGTTTTCAATATAATTCGTATTGTTTTCTGTTTCTTTTTCAAAAACCTCTAAAATGGCTTGTTTTTTAGCTTCTTCATCAAGTTTCTTTTCAACATATAGTTCCCATTCTAACCATCCCTCTGTAAACATACGCTCGACATCACCCATATGGACTAAACCGAAACTAATTGCCATTACGATGCTTATACATGAACTTATAAATTGACTATTATTCCATACCAGAATAGCAAGTCCGAAACCTAACAAGCCCATAAATATTGCAAGTGTTTGGAAAATACCTTTTTTAATTTTTTGATTCCTTTCCCATTTGAATGGATCTACAGGAATTATCTCTTTTCCATTCATACGCTTGAAGTTTTTCAAATGTAATTCTTTTGCTTGGATATATTCTTCTTCATCCTTTACATTCAATTTTCCTTGATTATGTAAAGCAAGATAAATAAATAAACAACATAAGGAAACTGCTATTGCACTCGTAAAATATATTATCCATCCTATAATAGTCGATGGCATAAGTGCTTGGCCTGTTGCATAACTTCCTAACAAAGGAACTAGAAACATTGAAACCAAAGACAATACAATGACCGCAATTCCGTTTTTTGAATCACTTATAAATTTGCGGGTCTTTTTACCTCTTTCTTTATTATATATCATGTTAATCACTTATCCTTTTATCTATTTCTTTATTGATTCTAGCTTTATTTGTGTAATATTTTGCTAGAGGAACGACCATAAATTCTTCTAATATACAACATACACCACTCACAATTATTACTATTTCTATTTTTTTTACTACAAAATAGCATCCAAATAATAACAGAAATGTAATAGATCTACAACGATATTTTGATTTAATACCATAGACCGTTAAGAATAAAGCTGAAACAAAACACAAACCTAGTTTTAATTTATTAGTCAGAACTATTGTTCCATCCATACAACCTTTAATTCCGAAAATAATTAATGGTAAAAATAACAATAATACGCTTAATGCATTAAATAGAAATGCTAGTTTAAAATATCTTTTTGTAATATCTGACATAATTACACCTCTTTATTTTCATCGCTTTTCTTTTCTGCCTCTTCAATGAGTTGTAAGCAGTCGCCTTTTAATCTTTCTTTAAGTTCAGAATTTTCTTTTAGGACTTCTGATAAATTATTTTTTAATTCAAGATTTTGTTTTACTATATTTTTTAAATCTTTTTCAAGCTGAGAAATGCTTGACATATCATTCGAGTCCTTCCAGTCTTTCAACGCTGACATAAGTTTAAAGCTTGTTAATATACAAGTTAGAACTGCTATCGCACAGGGTAAGCAATTAATTAAAAATTCAATAATTTTTTCATTCATAAATTAATCCTCCTCATCATCAATATAATAAATTGTTGGTGTAAATCCTAGCATTTGTTTAAAACAATATTTAAAGCGATTTATAAAGGTTTCTGTGACATTTGTGTGTAATAATAGCATTAATTCATTATAAGCCGTTAATTTTGATTTTTTATAGTTCTGTGTGTTTTGTTCGTTGATATATGTAATCTCTTCTAATGCTCCCGTTGATGGACTTCCCGCATCGTTAAAAGCGTGGTTGTAAATGGTCTTGCCGCCTTTTATAATATCATCATCAGATAAGTTCCTAAGTTTATCTTGAACTTCAATATCTTTTTGCCATGTTGGTCCATATTGGAAAATAACAGAAAAGATTTTATATTTGAATTGTGTTAGATCACTATTTGCAATTGTATTGTTTCCATACTTTGCATATAATAAATAGAATAATGTTTTGATGCTTTTATCATCCAAAGAATTATGGTAGTTAGTCACGCCGTTTATAGTTTCTGCATCATAGAATTGGCTGTTTTTATAATCGTTCTTGAATGAATCTTCATCGTTCCATACAACACTAAATTTCATGTTTCTACTCATTCATATCGCCTCCGTTTTCTGTTCCTGCATCATATCCACCAGCATCGCCCTCATTCCTATCGTATAATAAGCCATCGCCATTAATATCGGCCTTTGTAATAGTTTCACTTGGTTCATACCACATTCCTACTCCCCAGATAGAATTAACTATATTACAAAAATCTTGTCTGATAGTAATACAATCTTGATTTACTAAACCAACAGGACCGCCGTTGACATCCGCCTCGCTTTGTAATGTGTGTGCTTTCTTCTCGAAAAGTCCACCATTATCAATGCCATAAGTTGATAATCTAAAGTTATCAATACTTTGTAAAGCTAGTAGATAGTCCTGTGTTTTTCCTGTATTAGTTGAAGTCAACTCTTGGAATTCAATGGAGCTTGCGAGTGGTATCCATCCGAAACCAGTCAAGGATGCATTAAGCAATTGGAAAGACCCCTCATAAACTTCTACTTTTTGGTCCTCATCGTTGACTCTAACACCTTTTACTCCAGAAGTCAGAATCAAGTTAGTTCTTAACATTGGGATAATTTCTGCCATAACATCTAGTAATGGGTCGTTAAGTGAGAATCGTGGCTCGCCGTTCTTATTGTCAAGTTGTGGAGTATAATCTTGTAGTATAACAGCACATTCATATAAATCTTCTGGCTTAACTTCAACAAGAGGAGCATATACTACTCTTAATTTTAATTTAGAAAGATATACCTCAATAGGAGTAAGTGTTTTTTTCTTGTCCTCTGTTGCTCCACCTACAAATGGAATCGGCTTAATAAATTTATATCTTCCATATAAATCTAAACCACCTAACTCGCCATCAGATGCAAGTGTAAAAGGTAAAATATAGAATTCATCAAGTTGTTTGGAATAGAATAAACATAATTGAAATTTATAATATAACATTCTTTCTAAATCTCTACTGGTAATATTGGTTGGAATGTTAAACCATTTTCCACGATTAACTGCATCTTGTTCATCCATAATTCTCATTAATCGTTTTATATTGGTCTTTAACTCGCAAGGATTTGACCCTTTCATTTTAATTGGTAAAAGTGTTTCAGGGTCGATTCCACATTGCATTGCAACCATTTTGTTTAATAGTTTAGGTTGACCCGTTTTATTATTTCTTCCCATTATTTTCCACTCCTTTCGATTGCACTTTCTATAAGCTTTTTTCTTGTCTCAAAGTTCTTTTTTTGAATGTCAAGAATTTTTGCTTTTTTCTGCATTTCTTCCATCGCTTTATCATACATTTGTCTATCTTCACTAACTTGACCTTTTAACTCATTTATAGATCTATCAATTTCTGGGTCTTGGAAACCTTTTTCTTTCAGATTTTGTTGTAAACCTACAATTTGATTAAGTTGTTCTTCACGGCCTTTAATTATTTCTTCTTTTTTTGGAAGTTCTTTGCCTTGTGTTTCAAGGTCTTGTTCTGTCTCAGCAATTTTTACTTCTTCCTCGCCTAGTCCTTTGACTTGGTCGGCTAGTTGAATGTCGGTTTTTGCTGATGCAACATTGCTTGCATGAACTAAACCCGCAACTGCACCACCTATTTTTGCAATGTCTGTAATTTCTGTGGATGCAATATTTTGACCTGCATTTGAATAATATCCCATGTTATACCTCCTTTGTTATATATACGCCTTTGTTAAGTTCAGCGTTTATTTCTTGAACTGCGGTAAAATCGTTCTCAATTTCAATGAAATGATTATATCTTAATAAAGTTGCTTGAATATAAGTTTCTGTTCCTACTTCAAGATATTCTTCAATTTTTCCTACACACATAATTGACATACCATTCCATTTAATATTATTTCTAAAGTTTTTAATGTCTGTATCTGTTCCTGTGTAGATTTCAACAAAAGGATAAATTCTAAAATCTGTGTTAATTGAAGTTAGTTTTGATATTGTAGTAGGTTGATTTTGAATGTTGTCAAGCTGATATTCAAAAATCTTTCTTTGACTTTCAAGCGAGATTCCTTGCAATTGTTCTTGCATTTCTTGTTCTTTTATATTATAATAAGTTTTCATTGCTGGGCCTATGAAACCCCATCCGATAGATCTAGGGATTAAAGTGTCCCACGCCGCTTTATTTTGAATGTCATATTGTTTAATTTGAGTGCTTATTTGAGTGTCGAAAATTGCTTGATAATTCTTGTTATTTGCAACATAATTTTCCCATGCATCAGATAATTGTGTTATTGAATAAGCTCCGTTATAAATTAACCCTCTCATATCTGTTTCTGTTGTTCCATAAAGATAATCCCATTCTGGTTGAATTCTTACATAGGAAGAGAATGGCCTATAATCGAAAGCAATTTCCCAGTTTTTTACACCCTTATTCATTGCTGGATTAAATTCCCATTGACTTGCTTTGTCTGGCGAGTTAAGTATGTATTGATTCATTTGAGTTATTTCTTTATAAGTAAGTTCTGAATTAACAAGAGTTAAATCTTCACGGCTTTCCTCTAGTTTAAAACTATCAGATGATTTTTCCGCCCACATATAAACGCCTATTATTGTATCTGTATTGTTATGATTAGTTCCACTATAAATTAGTTCACAATTACACAAAGAGAAGTCAACTTCATCTGCAATTGTTCCCTCGTTCCTTATAGGACAATATGGAACTATCTGAATATCGTATGATGCACCCGTTCCTAAACTTCTACACATTTCAATTGCTAAGTTTAAAGCCATTCTTTTATCTGGATGATAGTCAACATTCATATATTTATAAGTAATATTATCATCGCCGTAAGGAATAACAAACATATCATATGGAGCATCTACTAAATGATTTCTATTAGTTTTGTCAGTGACAACGGTCCATATATTGATATTTTGTTGGACTAATCTTAGGTAAATATCTTCTGTCTTATAATAAATTATAAAATCTGTAGTTGTAGTATTATCTGGTGGAAAATTTGCATAATAACTAGGGTTTACACTTCCAGCGGTCATGCTTTGAACTTCTTGATTAGTTGGTAAACTTTCGACAAGAGCAGTTCTAAAAGAATTTGGGAAAGGTGAATTGCTTGCAATCATTGATTTATTTTCTTGATTACTTGTTGCAAGTTCAACTTTATAATATACTCCACTAATTTCGCATACTTTACCAACATATGGCAATATATCATTCATATCAGAATAATCTAGATCTAAATAAGTATACCAGTAAGACATAGATAAATCTGAAAGTTTATTTTTCCATTTTGTTGCATATTCTTTCATAAAATTTTTTGTTTGAGTGTTTGTTGGTAAACCACTTATATTAGTTTTAACACAACAATTTGGATAAGTTATTGTATCGTTTGGATAATAAACATTTTTTGTAAGTGTTGCATTTTGGCTTACTATATCGCCTGTCGATGGAGTATTGCTAAAATCAACTCGCCCATGTGTAGAGGTTGTTGCATATATTTGACCTGAATCTAACTCACCATCTGGAGCACCTATACCTCCAGCAGTATTTATCCAGTCAATTCCAAACTTCATCGAAGAGCATATATTGTCAGTTGAGTTCTCTTTAATTCTTTTCGCTTTTTGATTAGGTGTTGCACTTCCTATCGCCATAAAATCTTTTATGTGACCTGATAATGTTGCATAATCAAAATCTACTTCTAACGCTCCCTTATATGATGCATCAATTGGACTGGTGTTGTCTTTACCTCTATCGATAAATCCGACTACATATCCCATTCCAGTTGTATCTTTAATTAGTAATTCTTTATTTTTTACTTTATTATAGTTCTGTTGTTCTTTGTTGAATGCTAAAATAGAGTCGTTTCCTACATAACCCTTTTGAATAATGCAAGGACTTTCTTTAATTACTTCATACCATTCTGCGATAACATCCCTTTTTAAAATTGCTTTATGTTGTAGTCCTCTTGTTTGCTTACACTCTATTACAAACCATCGAGAAAAACTATCACCAACCTCGACTAGTGCATAATCTGGTGTTGGCATTTCTATATTATAATTAAATATTGCCTCAGTAAGTAGTCCATCTTTAATGTCAAAATTGACTGGTCTTTCTTCACTACCTATTGAAGTGATATAAATTTCCTCATCATCAATATAATCTTCAAGGTTTTCACGCTTTTTAAGTTGTCTGTTATAATAATTATTGTAATTCTTTAATAAGTGAATTATAGCCATTTTTTATATCCCTCCTTAAAGGAAAAAGAGAGCAGTTTCCCACTCTCTTTTATTTTGCATTTTTACTTCTTCTCTACTGTCAAGAATGGTCTATTGTATAAGTAGCAAGGTTTAGAGAATCCCCAGATTAAATAATGATTCTCTGATAAGTTTCTAGGATTCCACCAGCTTGTAGAAACTGAGAATGCTCCCATAAATGGAACTGAATCTCTATGCATAATTTTACAAATGCATCCAGATTCCTCCAAATATACTTGGCTGTATAATAGATCTACAGAAGTTGTTCCAACTGTGACTGCGGCTGCATCTGTAGTTCCTTGACCTGCAGTTCTCTTATTACCGATTGAAGTAATAGTTGCAACAATGTCATCTGCTGGGAATAAGTGATAATCGTGAGAGTTAATTGTTAAAGTAATTTCAACATTAGCTCTTAGAGTTCCCTTAGTTGGGTCGATAGTTCCATCAGTTTTAATTACTTTACCACTACCAGCATCACTTGCAGTGACTTCTCTACCAAAGTATCTTGCTGGTAATGTTTCTTCTTCAAGATTTTCTACAACATTAGATTCGTGGAAAATTGTTGGTAAATCAACTTTTCTGATTTTATTTTTCCATGCTGAATTCCATACAAACATTAAATCGCTTAGAGCATAACTTCTCATAAAGCCATAATCGTTGAAATCTCTTGTTGTATCTTTTAAATCTACCATTAAATCTGCTAAAGCTTGTCCGATGATAGATGCTTCCATTCTATTCTTTTCTTCACCAGTGATATTATATAATGGGTCGCCTGATGATGCATCATCAAGATTTACTTTAATTGTTCCTCTGTCAGCATTTGACTTTGTTTGTCCGACATAACAATTAATCATTCTTGATTCATATACTCTCTTTGTATCTGCTAGCCATCCTAAAGTGACTGAGTTAAATTGAGAGAATGCTCCTGCAGTCGACCATGCTTGCTTAGTTAAATAATTATCAATAGTAATCCATACTTTTCTGAAAGTATCAATTTGCACATATTGAACTTTTGGACTATCTGGTCTGTTGATAGCTAACACATTTAATTCAGATGCTGAATCTTGAATCCAGTCCTCAGATTCTAAGATATCTGTAGCGTAGTAAAGCTTAGTATCACCATATAAGCCTCCATCTACTTTAAAACGCTCTGCAAGTGTTCCATAAGTTCCTTTAATATTATCAGAGAAAACTCTTTGACTGATAATCATGTTAAAAATAGATCCAAAGATATGATTTGCATTTAAAAGTGGACTTCTTGCATTTCCCACATTAAAAGGTCCAGTTGTTGGCATAAATTATTCCTCCTTATTTTTTTCTGATTTGAGCTTTTTTAAGCGGACTATCATCCTTTGTTCTTCTCATTAATTCTTGAGTGAATAATTGGTCATCGCCGTTAGCATAATCAACACATTCTTGCATTTGTTCTGCTATCATATTCGCCGTATTAATGTCAGTTTCATTGATTTGATAATCTTGGCCGTTTGGTAGGAATGGGTCTGGCTCGCCCGCCTCGATAAGCTTAGCTCTTAATTTTAGAGTTTTTGAGACATATTCAAGATTTGTCATGCTCTTATCTGGGTCGCCATATAAATCAGCTCTTAATTCATCGATTGACTCTTCTTCTGGTTCATCGACTAGATTTATTTGATTTCCCTCCTTTAGGGCTGTTATCAAGTCCGCATTTTGTTTTTCTAGTTTTTCATACTTTTCTTTTGATACTGAATTTTTCTTTAATTCAGTAATAGTATCAATGTATTGTTGATACTCGTTTCCGTTTTCGTTTTCGTTGTTTTGAACTTCATTTTGTAAATCTTCCATTTTTTTATTACCTCCTATTTTTATTATAAAATAAAAATTATTGAAATATCAATACTAAAAAACATAAAAATAAAAACGCTTTCTTTTCTTTCATTTCACTTTCATATTTATTTCATTGAAAAATAATGCTAGAATTAAATCAGAAGGAGGTAAGTCAATGAAAATAACATTGAATAATATTGCAAAAGTTAGAGTTTCAAAAAAATATAAAAACACAGACTTTTGGGGATGGTTTTTAATTCTAAAAATTGATGAATATGAAATTATTGATGATGGTTTTAAATGCATAGAATTATACTTTAAAGGCGAAAGAATTGGATCTCTTTATTTAGAGGAAGATATGCAAGTAAAAATCAATAATGAAATTATTTATCAGAATGATGGTAAATCAGAATTATTTGTAAGGGAGGTGTTTATTGATGGACTATGAAGAAGTTTTTACAGATTTTGAATCAAGAAGAATCGATGCGGCGTGGGATGGATTTAAGCATAAGAATTTCTTACCTATGTTTAATTTCTTATGGTATAAGCGTGGATTCCATGAGGCATCATATTTCTTGAATAATCTGACAAAAAAAGAAAGAAGAGCGTTTTGTTGCTATTATGTAATTAAATACGATGATAGTAAAGAACACAGAGAAAAAGCTTTAAAATGGTATAAAAAGAAAGGACTTGAAATTGATGACAACATTATCAGAAGCGATAAAAAAAATTAAATCTACCGATTTAGTTAAAGTAGTAATAAATAAAAAATTTTGGATTTTTGGAGTTCAAAAGAATGGACTATCAACACATAAATATTACAGAATGATTCTTGAAAGATTCTGGATGGAAGTTGATGACATTCAAATGGAAACAACAAAAGAGGGTCGATTATGTTGGAAAATATATATATCTTCAGATTATCTTGAAAAAGAAATTCTTGAAGAAGAAGACAGATGGTATGAATATAATTTTATTAAAATAAGTTATAGAAAGGATGATGATTATGATTTTTAAATGTAAACCAGTTTATAATTTTCAAAGTATTGAATTTGAGTGGGAAGTTCCTGCAGGACAAAGTCAAGAAAGTCAAGACATGTTTGAGGCCATGTTTGTTTTATATGGAGCTTGTATTGATAAGTTGAAAGAGATAGCTCCAGAGCAACAAAAAGTGCAACAAGTTGCATCTAAGAGTGCAATTATCAAAGAAGAAATGGCAACTGCAGGACAAGTCGCTTGTCTCGTGAAGTTAGGATATCCGAAAGAGAATGCAGAAAAGCTGACTAAAAAACAAGCAAGTATGAAAATAAAGGAGCTATTACCAAATGACTAATATTATTGAAGAAACAGAATTGATAATCGGTCGTGCAACAACTCCGAAAGAATATACAATGCTTATGGATCTAAAAGAGAATTATGATGAAAAAGATATTTTACACTATATTTATATAGCTAAGTTTAAGGACAGACCTATTGATTATGCTAGAGTAGTAATTATTAAAAAATGCAAAAAGAAAAATGAATCTAGTGGGTCAGAATGGTGGGACAGAACAAAGAAAGAACTTGAAGAGAAAGAAAGTTCAACGGATTCTGAATGGCTTGAAAATTGGAAAAAACAATTTAGATAAAAAAGAGGTTTTATTATGTATAGGAAGAAGAAAATCAATTTTATTACACTTGAAGAATTTAATCAACATTTAGAATATTGTAAGAAGTATAAAAAGATTATATATGGCGAGCGAAAACCTTTTGATAATCCTATACATGCTAATTTAGTCGTTAAAACTATTAATGTGTTTCTTACCTACAGAAAAGGGACAAAAACCTCTACTTATGCGATAAGGTTGGATGGTGAAAGTCAACCACAAAAAACCACAGGAGTGACCGCTTATGCAACATTATGCAGATATTACAAAGTTCCTAATATGTCGAATTTTAAAATGTATGGTAAAGAAACAGAAATAATAAACGGGAAAAGTATTATCAGATGGAATATAGAATCTGCAATCCCTCTTTTGTATAGCAACCCAGAATTTCAAGGGATAGATATACCAGAGGCCTATGAATATGATTTAAAATCAGCTTACGGCTGGGCTTTAAAACAACCCATTCCAGATACTAGCAAAAAACCCAGATTTTACGATAGAGTAAAAGAGGGTGAAATAGGTTTTCTAGCTGATGGAACTATCACTTTTAATAGCGTTGCAAATGTTATATTTCCTTTGATGGATAGTCCTTTCTGCAAGTTTGTTGACAAATGGTATAATATTAAAGAACATGGCACAGAAGAAGAATCTATCAAAGCTAAACAAATATTAAATTTTGCAGTAGGTTATATGCAGAGGACCAACCCATTTATTAGAAATACAATTGTAAACAGATGCACTATGTATATTGAAAGCAAAATCGATGAAAATACACTTTATTGTAATACTGACTGCCTTATATCAAAAGTCAAAAGGGATGACCTTAATGTAGGTGTAGATCTAGGACAATTCAATATCAAACATTCTGGAAGTTTTAGATATAAAGGTTTTAATTATCAATGGAACGATGAACCTCCAGTTTATAGAGGTGTTTCAAAAAAATGGTTTATGGAGTTTGAAAAGAAACACAAAAGAAAATATAATATCTTAATTGATACAATTCCCGATGATGCTTTTAATGTTTATTATTTCGATGATAAAAAAATAAAAATTATAAAAAAGGAGTATTAAAAATGGCTAAGAAAAGAAAATATCAAAGATTAGTTGCTAATCATAGATTAAGAGCTAAAAAAAGATTAAAAGATTATAAGAACTTAGATACTTATCTGGATGCAGTTTATAATAATAATAAAGGATATTTAAACATTCATATTGAAGATTTTGAGGACCAAAAAAGCAAGAAAAATCTTTTTAAGAATCAAGTAAAAGAATTATTGAATGATATCAACCCAGATACAGGTAAAAAGTTCACCGTTAATCAAGCAATTGACTACATTCAAAGAAGTGAATTTGTCAGAAAAAAAGGTGAAAGAGGTTTTGAAACTGCATTGACTACTATGAAAGAACAAGACCCAGATGCATACAAAGATTTAAGAGTTGCACTAGGATGGAAACAAAAAATCAGCTCTGAGAATAGTTCTTATGTAGGAACAGAAGATAACTTCCAGATTTATCGATATCGTAAAAATAATGGTGAGGTTGTATATGTTAAAATTAAATTAAGTCCACCATCAGCAGAGGGAAGTTTTGATGTCGAGGTAGTAAATGAATCTGACTATCTTGGAAAATTAAAAATGCCGAAATATTTACAAGATTCATATACTAATGTTAAGACAGAAGAAGAAAAGAAAATCGTGCAACACGCTAGTGATGTCGTTAATGAAATATTAAAGAAATATGGTAAAGGAGTGAAATAAAATGAGATTTAAACAAAGTGAAAGAATATTCATGTATATTAATCAATATGGTAGTATTTCACCATTAGAGGCTTTCCGAGATCTAGGAATCACAAAGCTTGCAACAGTTGTCAGCACTATGAAAAGGGATGGAATTCAATTTTATCAAAAAATGCAAAAAAGTAAAAATCGCTGGGGTGAAGAGTGCTGGTTTATGCGATACTGGTTAGACCCCGAAAAATTCAAAAAAGATACAGAGGAGTTCCCATTCTAATGACAGATTTTTATAAAGCTCTAAATGAAATAATGGATTATATAGATGAGATAAAAACAGAAAATCAAAAACAAAATAGAATCCTATCAATACTAAAACCATTAATTGAAATAATACCAAATAATACTACTGATGCAGATAGCATTTACGATATAAGAATTAAACCTTTACATATAATAGATGATAAATTCTTATTAGAAATAAAGGAGTGGTTAGAGAATGAGCTATGAACTACATAATGCTGATTGTTATGAATATATAAAAAAAATACCTGATAAAAGCATAGACCTTGTAATTATAGACCCACCATATGAAGTAGATATTGTTGGTGGTAACACTAATATAGGAAAAAACTTAAAAAATAATATGTTAAAACAATTAAATGATTTAAACATAATAGATGGAATAAACAATGAAATTTTTGAACAATTTATGAGAGTTATGAAAAAGCCTAATATATATATATGGTGTAATAAAAAACAAATATTGCAATATTTAAAGTTTTTTGTTGAAAAATATAGTTGTAGTTTTGAAGTTTTGTGTTGGTTAAAAACCAATCCTACACCTTTATGCGGAGGAAATTATTTAATAGACAAAGAATTTTGCTTATATTTTAGAAAAAATGTAAAATTAAACACTAATTTTGAAACTGCGAAAACATGGTGGTTGACTCCTAAAAATAAAACAGACAAAGATGAATTTGACCACCCCACAATTAAACCAAAAGAAATAATAAAAAAATTAATATTAAATAGTTCAAATGAAAATGACATAGTTTTAGATTGTTTTATGGGGAGCGGAACAACAGGTGTTGCCTGTGTTGAAACAAATAGGAATTTTATAGGAATTGAAATTGACCCTCACTATTTTCAAATAGCTGAAAACAGATTGAAAGGTTATTCACAAAGAGATATTGAAAGAAAGGAAAAAGGACAAATAGATTTATTTGACTTGATATAAGGACAGAAAATATGACAAATATTGAATATGTAAAAGAACAGATTGAAACTATTAATGAAGATCTAGAACAAAATAAAAGATTAAAATATTTTCCATCAATTTTTATTGATAGAAAACTACTTGATAGATATGAAAGCATATTAAATCATTTAGAAATGCTGGAGGATATTAGATATATAGTTCTTACTTTTGATGAATATAGCGGCGTTGATGCATCTCTTATTTTAAAAAATATCAGGAGGGTATTAAAAAAGCATGAAGAATAGAATAGAGAAAATGAAAAAAATTGATGAAAGGCCTTATTACTTAATAAGGTCTCTTTTAGGAAATGACTGGGCCATGCTTTACTTTTTGTTAGGAGGTAGAGAGGCGGGGAAATCATATGCAGTCACAGATACCTTTGTAAGTCAATTTGTCAGATATGGTCGCCCGTTCTATTGGATGAGGTTGACTGATACCAGCAAAAAGAAATTATTAGTCAATAATGCAGAAAAGCTTGTTGACCCAGATTTAAGGCGTAAATATAAGCTTACACTATGGACTCACGGCGATGCTGTATATTCAATTAAAAGAAATGAAAAAGGGAAAATATGCGAAAAGAAATTGATGGCCCGTGTATTAGATTTAAAAACATTTTATAATGATAAAGGGTCAGGACTATTTGATAAAGATTTCTTAAATGACCCACATATGTATTATAATATCTGTCTTGATGAAATGAATAGAGAGAAGAATGAGAATTCATTTAATATTGTTTATTCATTTGTAAACCAGATAGAAAACTTAATTAGATCTACAAAGAAAAGGGTCAGAATCATTTGTGTTGGAAATTTACTGGATGAGGCGAGCGACTTACTTTGTTGCATGAATTTTATACCAGAACACTTTGGTCGCTTTAAATTAAAGAAAAAGCGTGCTATAATAGAATATATAGAGGAAAACACTGCATATAAGGAAAGAAGAAAAGGAACAATTGCAGACATTATGCTACCAAACGCATCTACATTTACAAATGAAATAAAAGTTGATTCCAGCTTAGTCAATAAAAACAGATGCATCCATCCTACTATGATAATAAAGTTTACTAAAAGTCAAGAGGACTGGTTTACCATCTGGGATGGTCGAGTTATACACAGGTATAATAAAGAGAGCAATAAAACAACCATTGCAATGAGACCATACCTTGATGAAGTTTATAATGAGGACTTGCGAAACAATATTATCAAGTGTTTTGATGCACGAGCATTCTTATACAAGGATTTAATTACTTTCAAGCTGTTTCAGTCGCATTTATGTGATTTAAAACCAAGAAAGTAATTTCATCACTAGTCACGAGAAACTAACTAATGTCTTATATAATTCATTGAGCCGAGCTTAACCGAAGAGGTGCGGACAATGGAGGTCCTAAGCACACCGATATATCTAGTTAGATAATCCCCCGATTAGTTATATATTTTTAAAATTAATTCTAAGGCCATTTTTAAGCAATTTTAAACACTTTTAATAAAAGTATGTTATAATATATATGAACTTCATGAAAGTGAAGTTTATTACCTCTTTTTTTAAATATAGTGTAGTCAATATCTAAAAAGAGATCCAGAGAGGGACTGATGGGCCGTTAAACCATCGGTCTTTTTCTTTTGGTCTTTTTTTCTCTCCACTCGATAGGAGTGAGAGAGATACATATCATATAACTATTACTTATACATATCTATCTATTTATATTATTTTCTTATATTTCTTATACTATATTTGT
>JAGCBE010000138.1 GCA_017652345.1 Methanobrevibacter sp. | reverse complement strand
ATTAATTATTAAAATTATTAATTATTAAATAATAAAAATGGATACTTAAAGTGACCATATTATAAAAGTGGTATCTTTCATTGAATACCAAAGGTAAGTAATCAAGGTGGGGATTGATGTTAAATTAAAGCCATTTGAGTCTTGATTGTTTTACACCATTCCCCATTAATTGATTGTATATTATTAATTATAATAATATTTGACCTATATTATAAGACCGTATCTTTTGGTCATAATAATATGAAGTCATCAACTATTATGGGGATTGATCAAAACACTTAGTTAGGAGATAAGTCAATTATTGGTACTTTCCCCAACTTCAAGTGTTGATACTTCAAAAGTCCAAATCGTATCCACCAATCCCCAACTACTTTCCATTCATGAAAAAAATAATTAATTTTCGAGGCAAGATGATACAATCAAAAGTGAATAACAAGAGGAATAGTAGAGCATTAAGGCTGGGGATTACTTAGTCTTAGTTTCTAATGAAGGTGCTTCTATAACTATAATATCAAGCCAAAACTCGTACCTTTTTATAGACCAAAAAGTATCCACTTGACTTTTCATTCATGTAAAGTAGTTAAGGATTTGCGTTAACTTAGATCGATAACAAAACTATATAAAGAGATTATATAAAATCATATCAATTTAAACATGCTTGCTATAAACTTCGCCTTATGTGACCTACCAATGGGACTCCAGAGATTCCTTAGAGCCAATCCTACCTACATCGATATACCAATGGAGAAATGGGATACTTCAAAAGTTACCAATATGAGTGGCTGGTTTGCTGGTTTTGATGGTTCTCTTCTTCCAAGCCTTGCAGAATGGGATACTTCTAATGTTACAGATATGTCTTTTATGTTTGCAGATTTTAGGGGGAGCTTACCAAATATTGGCAGATGGAACACCAAAAATGTCAAAACAATAAGGGGGATGTTCCAAAACTCAAATATCCGTAACTTCTTTATAACTGAATGGGATGTAAGCAAAGTTGAAGATATGAGCTATACATTTAGATGGTGCTATAGAGCTAGAGATATGTACTTGGATGGTTGGAACACCCAAAATCTTAGATATATGAGGGGAACTTTTGAAGGATGCAGTGATTGCAAGAGATTCGGAGTAGAAAGATGGAATGTATCAAAAGTTGAAGATATGTGCTCAGTTTTTGCCTCTTGCACTGATTTAGAACAAATAGAATTATTTCAATGGGATATGAGGAGAGTGCAAGATACTAGTTATATGTTTAGATATTGTACTAAGCTTGAAAAAGTAGATTTTGGCAAAAACAAAGTAGAATGCAACCAAAGGATGGAGCACATGTTCCAATCATGCCACCTCCTAAAGACTCTTAACTGGGAATTTACAACCAACTTAGTTTTTGATATGTCATATCTATTTGATGGTTGCTATAGTCTAAAAAATATAGATGTTTCAAACTTTAAAACTAGAAATGTACAAGATATGACTAAGCTATTCCATAACTGTCAAGATCTAGAGTTTGTAGACGTATCTAAATGGAATACAAGCAAAGTAATTACAATGGAAGAGATGTTTAGCGAATGCCATAATCTAGAGTATGTTGATGTCTCTAATTTTGATACAAGAAAAGTTCAACTCTTCAATGGAATGTTTAAAAATTGTGTTAGATTACTCAAAGTCGATGTTTCAAATTGGAATACTAAAAGTGCTACTCATATAAATGAGATGTTTATGGAATGCCACAAACTAGTTGAAATAGATGTATCAAAGTGGAATACCAATAAAGTAGAAGATTTTAGCTTTATGTTTAATGGTTGCTTATCTTTAGTCAAATTAGATTTATCAAGCTTTTATATAAACAGAGATACTAGTGTATTTAGATTTGCAATGGATTGTCCTTCCTTAATCACCATCAAAGCTCCTCAAACCCAAGAAGATACTACTTTAGGCTATACGTTTGCTGATGGTTGCTCTTCTTTAATTAAAAAAGATATTATGGTATATGAAACAAGCTTTGAAGAAGATAGCTGGAATTAATTAGCTTTTAAATAGCTTTATAATTGTTCTTTATTATCTTTAAATCAAATTTCTAAATCAAATATTATTTAAGTATATTATTAGGGATTGGGATAAAAGAAGGGGTCAAGTAAAGGACTTTAATCCTTTACTTGGCCCCTTTTTTTATGCCACTCTGTTCAACTTTTTAAAAAATTTATTTTATGAATAGATTAATTAAACACACTTATTTATGAACTTAAGTATCATATTTATAGTCTTCTGAGGGTCTTTGGGGTCATATTGTCCATCTATCATCACCATTTGACATCCATACTTAGCAGTTAAGAATAAGTCTTCTAACTTCATCAGATATGCTTTATCGATTCCTTGTTCTTCTGGTCTACCTCTAGACTTTATTCTTTCAAGACATACATTAACATCAGTATCTAAATAAATAATTCCATTAAGGTTTGGATAGTCTTTCATTAAGTCAGTTCGGATTTCATCAAGTAAAGTCATTTCCATTGAGGATAGTTTATCATAGTAAAAGGAAGCAACTTGAAAGGACTTATCTGTATGAATACTTCTCTCAAGTAAGATTACATCATAGTTAGAACATATTGCTTCTTTAATTTTTCTTATTTTAGATAACATGGATTCTAACTCAAAAGTAAATGCCCATCTTTTAGGATCATCATAAAATGACTTAAGCAAGTCAGTACCACCAATGTTCTTCCATTCATTCACTGGTTCATAAATGACTTTACAGTTGGGGATTTGCTTTTCTAATAGTCCAAGTAAAGTTGTTTTTCCTGCACCAATATTGCCTTCAATTGAGAATATTTTCTTGAATAGTACATTCATTGGTTTTATATATTAATTAATAAAAAGTTGGGCCTATAAGCGTTTCGAACATGCTAGCCAAAGTAAAGGGACAAAGGTTATAGAGCCACTGAGCGAATACTTATAAGCCCAATTATTGATGTACTAAACACATTATATACTCAGAAAAAAAATAAGGCAGAACCAGTATTTGAACTCAAGACGGAAAGGTTGGCAAAAATGACAAAAAGGCAGGTTGGGTCTACAAGAGACCATTTCGACCAGCATGGAGCCGGCAAGTCATAAGACTCAATGATATATACATTAAACCTTTATAAATAGACTTAGTAAGTAACAAAACTTTTTATGGTTATAAATTAATTAATTTAGTGATGTCATTATGTGTGTTAGATAAGGCAGGCGTGCTCATGCTTGTTTCGAAATTATTTCGACCAGAAGGTGAGGTATATTGTGCTTGTTTGCCAGTGTAAATTAATTAATTTATCCCCTGGTAGATTAATTAATAAAAAAAAAATAGAAGTTAATGAATAAGTATATAAAGGGATTGACGACGTGTTAAAATATATTTAAAATGGGTAAGCAAGGAAAGACAAAGAAGAAAGCTTTTACAAGCAATTGGACTATTGAAGAATCATTACAAAAGTTTAATGAACATTATGGGACATCATATTGCTTTGATGAAAAAGAGATAGACTTAACCTCTCCTCCTAATGGTGTTGGCTTTTACTTAGCAAGAGATTTAAATAGATTGAAGTTTAATGATTGTGAGAAACTAGTGCTAAATCTACCATTTGATCAAATTAAATGTCTAAGCCCAAAGATGCCTGTTTTGAAGCATTTAGGATTAGTTTATGGAAACATGTCTAGGGTCTTTTTAAGATTACATGCATTCAAGAATATTGAAGAACTTGATTTAACCGGAAATGATATTTCTAAAGCTGGAAGTGTGTTAATAGTTAAGAAACTAGCCAAACTAAAGAAATTAATACTTACTTTGAATCCAATATGCCAAGATGAAGAAGAGATAAAGAAAGCTAAAGAGGAACTTGCACCTATAGAAGTAATCTTTGAATAAATAATTATTTTAATTAATTAATGGGTTTAACAAACTATATAAGTGATATAAAAACTTTTATTTCATATAAAATGAAGAAAGCTAAAGCAACAAAAGTCATTGTTGATAAAGAAGATGAAAAAGAGAATAATCAACCTAATGTAACACCCATGGGTCCTCCATCAAGTCCTATTATTCCACCAAACCAAAGTCAAGTCTTCCTTGGAAAGAAACAAGAAAAGACCGAGTACTTGCTTAATGATCAAGTGGTAGAAGAAAGAGTTTTTGCTAATGATATAAGGGTAAGAGAGATTAACAATGAAAGAGGGTCATATGTGGATATTAGGAAATATGTCTTCGGTAAACCAACTAAGAAGGGGGTTAGAATGACTAAAGAAGAAGCTAAAAATATGGCTGATTGGTTAGTTAAGATATTAGTATAAGATAAATTTATTTATGGTTAAAAAATAATTAAATAAATTAATAAATTAAAAAGTTAATTATTAAATTCCTCTTTTATAAAATATATAATAAATAAATAGAAGTTAATAGTGTATTATATAAACTACTTAATTAATTATTTATTAAATGGAACAAATCAAAGAAGTCTTTTGGGGTAGATTAAGTGTCAACTACAAACTAGGTGAGAACTTATGGCTTGAGATAAGAGATATAGGGACTGGACAGATGGTGAAGATGACTGAAGATGAGTTTAATGCAATAGCTATTGACTTGAAGAACTTAAGGAGGTGGCTTATTGATAGACCTGCTGTAGATAGAAAATAATTAATTAATTATTGGTGAACTAATTATATAAATAATTATAATTAAATAAAAAGTTAAGAAAAAATAATTAAATTAATTTCTATGTTTTTTAATAATTATAATAATTAATTAATTTATTATTTTACGCATATTTTTCTTTAACTATGAAAACACAAGTATCAATAAGTTCAGATAAGGTATAATCATTTTGAGGGACTATATCGCTTAGTTTGAGGGAATAAAGACCTTCAAGAGCATGATCAAGCTTAGTATCCATTATAGTGATCAAATCAATGTCTACATTCATCTCTTGCTTCGCCAAAAAGATTTTTACATCGCTAATGGACCAACAAGTCTTGTCTTTGAAGATATATCTGTCATAGTAGTAATCCCCATCATTGTTTGGACCATCTTGAAGTATCAAGGACTTAAGCCTAGGGCAAAAGTATATTCCATCTTCAGTTTGAGGTGATTTGAGTATCAAGTCAGTTAGTTCCTTTCGAGTCAACATGCAAGACCTTATCATTTTATTTGAAATTAAAAATGGATATAAGGTAATATGGAAAAATATTTTTATATAAAATGAAGAAGGTTAACACTATCAAAGGAAAGGTTGATAATTTGACTAAAAAAGAGCATAATCCCCAATCGAGTACTCCTATTGGTGATGTCAAAAAAGAAGACAAAAAGGATGAGGAACATACCTTAATGGTGATAGATGACTTGGATAAACAAGTTGATATAAATGACTTATTGAAGGAAAAAGAAAAAGATAATAATGGTATAGCAATCAATTTAGATGAAGATAAGCCAAAGAAGAAGAAAGAGTATGACTTAGATGATACCATCATTAGAGATATTACTTTAAGCAATGAGACTCACTTAAGACTACTTAGTAACATTAATGGTTACTTTATTGATATAAGAAAGTTCTTTAGAGGCTATCCATCAAGTAAAGGCATAAGAGTATCAGCTGGCAAGTTTGCTGTAGCTATGGAATACCTTAAGAAGGATATAGAAGCACTTAACTTACCTGGATTGAATAAACCTTAAATTAGCTTATTATAATTAATTATTTTTTATAAAAAGTTAAGGTTAACTAACTTCTATTTTTTTAATTATTTTT
>JAGCBE010000137.1 GCA_017652345.1 Methanobrevibacter sp. | reverse complement strand
TACTTTATATGTATGGGGTTAAAAACGGAGACGCAGATTATCAATCAATGTATAGTTCCGCTCAATCCTTATCCGCAAAAGCTATTGTTAAAAATTCAGATTTCTTAAAAGATACTTATATCCAACAAAAGATTTATAAAAATATTGCTGAATCAATTAACAAAGCAAAGTTGGGAAAAATTTGGCTTCATGGAAACTATCAATTCATGATTTCAGACCCATACGCTCAATGCCAAGCTGCTTTCGGCCAAAAACCAACAGGATTACTTAAAACTGGTGAAATCTACTCAGGTTGGTGGAAAGACCGAGTTCCTTCTGGAACAATACTTGATTGCTGTAGAAGCCCTATGATAGATATCTCTGAACACAATCCTATGGATTTAGTTTACGACGACCTTAAAAATGAATGGTATCAATATTTACCAACAGGTGTTATTTATAACATTTATGATATAAGCGTGTTCCGACATAGTGATTCAGATTTTGACGGCGATATCGTTCTATCAACAGATAACGAAGTATTTATTAAAGGCTCTTACAGAGATCAAAGTATGATTACTTATGAAAAAGGTGCAGCTCCTACACAAAAGATTAATTTAAACAATTCTGTTAAAACAGACCTTCGTGGCCTTGGAACGGGTGTAGGGGGATTCTCAAATCTTGCGACTACCATGTATGCAATGATTGAACAATTTGATCCAGAAAAGCAACCTGAACAAAGAGCAGAATTAAAACACCGTATTAAATTACTTCGTGAAATTGTTGGTCAAGAAATTGATAGAATTAAAGGAACAGCTGCTCCTGTGGTTCCATCTGATTGGAAAAAAGTGGAAAAAATTGATCCAGAAGATACAGACGCTGAAAAAGCTGAAAAATACAAACATAATTCAATGGTAATCAGTAAGAAGCCTTACTTCTTCCGTTATCTATATCCTGAATTAAATAAACAGTTTAAACAATATGAATCTTCATATAATCAAATGTCTGTTTCAACTTTTGGAGTCAAACTTAAACAACTTCTTGCAAAACAAAATAAAACAGATGCAGAAAAGAAAATGGTTAGAATGTATCAAAAATATTCTCCTCTTATTACTTCCAACTGCACCATGAATTTATTATGTCGTGAATTTGAAGATGCTGATTTTGAAATCAATTTTAGAAAAGATAATGTTTCAATGCTTCCTACTTTTGAACATGACTTTACATTTGATTTATCAAAACTTCAATTAGTAAAAGCTCAATATCAAAAGTATAGTAGCTCAAAACAAATCAATGTTTTAAATCACTTCTTTGATTATGATGAAAATTATTTAACAAGTCAAAAGACTAACGATTTTAAAACAATTAAATTTAAAATTGCCGATTCTGTTTGTCACGATATTAGGGAACAATTGATTTCATCAGGATTAAGTCCAGCAGAAATTCTTTATTATTGTAATGAACTTTCACATCAATATAAAAAATTTAATTGGGCATTTGCATGGGACGTGTTAGATTCTCAAATTCTTGCTTTTATTCCACAAGGTGTTACAAAAGCTCCTGTCAATATTAAAGATATATCTCCAGAAGAGTTTAACTCAGACCCTCAATTTGAGAATTCTGAAACAGGAGAATATCTTGGACAAACTTATGTATTAAAAGATGTAAGCAAGAGTTATTGGCAAGCTAAGAAGGATGAACTTGAAAGAGAAAAACAACTTTCTCAAATTCAACAAGAAATAGAAGCTCTTGAAGAACAACAACCTCAAACAGAAGAAGAACAAGAAAAGACTGAACAAGAAATCGAAGAATTGGTTGATCAATTTATTACAACAGCTACTTCAACTGTTCCTCCAAAAGTAGAGGAAGTTAAACAACAAGAACAAGAGCAAGAAGAAGAACCAGAATCTGAACCAGACGAAGAAGAACAAGAAGAAGAAACTACAATAGCAGAAGAAGAAAAAATTGTTTATACTGGTGATGAAGAATGGAAGAATTACACAGACGAAGCGCCTTTCGGAAATCGTTTTGCTGAATGGTGGGATTTATATAAAGACATTGATGACGAAAGTAGCATCAAGAAAGAAGAGACAAAGCGCTCTTCCACACCTAAAAGGAAATAACGCTTATGGCAGATAAAAATAATAAAATAAATACTTCAATAACTTTTTCTTCGCCAAGCGAGGTAGCTCCTTTTGTTTATAAACTATATAAGCAAAATGTTCCTCGCAAAAAAGCAGAAAAAATAATTAGGAGTAGCACATATAATTTTGATACTTATGCACTAGACATGGATTTAATTCTTAATAAAATAATGTCTGATGTTTATGGAGGAGAGGCTTACAAAGGGGATGAGAAAGAAATTTCTTTCTCTCCGCGTGAGTTATCTTTTATCAATGATTATTGTGAAACTCAACTTACTCCAGAAATTATAGAGAAAGCAAAAGGAAAAGAAAAAATTAGAAATTTATTATGCGCTTATCTTGCTATCTCTCGTTATGATGATTATGAATCTGGCTGGATTAACTATCATACAAAAAAAATATTTAATATTTCAGGCTTTTCTAAAGTCCCAGAAAAAATTAAAAACGAAATTGTAAATAGTTTAGTTGCAGCAGGTATTATTCAATTAAAAGTCATAGGTAAGAAAAACCCTATTCTTTGTTATAAACTTAACTGGCGTGATGTTCAAGCTCCTTATGCGATACAAGATAATTATTCTTTATTCATTGCTCCAGACACAACTTCAAAAGAATTTGTTACAGATATTGAAAAAATTTTTCAAAAACTATTGACAAAAAATAATTAATATGTTATAGTAAGATGAAAAAATATAAAAGGAGACAAAAAAATGCTTACAAAAGTAGAATTCGAGGGTAGCTTACTTTCTTTAACTGGAGATATTTTTATTTACGATATAAAGGAAGAGCATCCTAAAGCAGTTTACGCTATTGTTAAAGAAAAGCTTGAGGCACGTATTATTAAAAGGGAATTTCTTTCGCATCGAGATTGTTATACAGCAATAATAGGTTACGAAGGCTTTGAATTCGAAAAAAGAAACTTCCGTCACTATGAGGAAGCATATAATTTCCTTGTTAATACAGAAAATCAAGCTATAGCTATTGCTACAAAAATCGCTGAAAGACTTTATAGCATTGAAAAAAGCACAGTCGAAGATTATCAGAATATAATTTATTACAAAAATGGAGAAAAACAATCATGATTGATAAGAATATTTTTATTAAATCAATGGAAGAAATTGAAAAAGCCTTTCTTAAAGACGAAAAATTTAATGACGCTTTAGATGAATATAATAATGATAGTTATCATTGTTTTCTTCCTAGCGCTTTGCTTTTTGAAAAAGGTTGTGTTTCTTTCTTAACTTATTCTTTAGGATTAGATCCAAAGAATGATGAAGATATGGAACTTGTTTTTTGGTTTGTGTACGATTGTAAATTTGGTAAAGAAAAAGACCAGGCTGTTGTTTCTGTTACCAACAAACAAAAAGAAACAAAAGAATATCATCTCAAAGATAGTGGAGATTTTTATGATTTTGTTAAAGATTTAGTGGAGGACCGTAAAAATGGCTGCAACAAAGAAGACAACAACAAAGAAGACAACAAAAACAGCGAAAACAAAAAAAGAAAGTTCTTCATCAAAAAAGGCGACTTCAAAGAAGACTGCTACAACTAAGAAGACAAAAACTTCCACAAAAGTGCAAACTAAAACAGCACCAAAAATCACAAAAGTGCAAACTACAACAACAAAAACAACTACACCAAAGAAAACAACTAAAACAAAATCCGCATCCTCTGTTCTTTCTAAAGATGCTAAAATACTTTGCATCTGTGAAAGTCCAAACAAGAAGGCAACCCTTACTAAAATATTTAAAGACCTCGGCTACAAAAATACATCCGTAGAAGCCTCAGTTGGCCATATCACCGAGATTAAAAATAATTCCCGCACAAAATGGAATACAGGTATCCACGTAGATGATAATTTCAAAATCGACTACGTCGTTTCCGACGATAAGAAAAAGGTTGTCGCCGCCCTTAAGGAAAAGGTTAAAAGCGCCGAAATAGTTCTTCTCGCTTCCGACCCCGACCGTGAAGGTTCAGCAATCGCGACACACCTTAAACAAGAATTGAAAATTCCTGAATCAAAGTATTATCGTCTTACATTCCACGAAATTACAAAGTCGGGCGTATCCGCAGGTCTTGAAGAGTTGGGTAAAATCGACGTCAATTTATCTGACGCCGCCGAGGCTCGCGCAGGGGCTGATAAACTTATTGGTTATTCCCTTTCAGGATTAGGTAAAAAAGCCGTAGGCGCCCGCTCAGTCGGTCGTGTTCAATCTCCCGCTCTTAAAATACTTGTGGACCGCGAACAAGAAATTCGCAACTTCGTTCCCGAAAAGTATTGGGAGTTATATCTTGACTTCGTTAAGAATTCTCACGATTACCGCGCCAAATATGTAGGCACCGAGACACAACCTCTCGAAAACGGTAGGTTTAAAAAAGAAGAAGATGCTCAAAAGGTTATTGAAGATTGTTCCTCTTATTCATATCTTATTCATGATATCGAATCAAAGGACCGCGTGGTTTCTCCAAAACCTCCTTTTACAACTTCAACCCTTCAACAAGAATGCTCTTCCAAACTTGGCATTTCAGTTAAACAAACCGCCATGTTTGCTCAAAAACTTTTCGAGGGCATCTCTGTTAATGGCACACACGTCGGCTTAATTACTTACATTAGAACCGACTCTTCGGAAATGTCTCCAGAATTTGCACTTGAACTTGGTCAATTCGTCCGCGCTCAATTCGGGGAACAATATTTTGCCCCCGTCAAAAAAGGCAAGAAACAAGCGAATGAACAGGACGGACATGAATGTATCCGTGTCGTTGACCTTTCAATGACCCCCGATAAATTAGCTAAACATTTGGGGGCAAATGGTTCAGGCGATGATAATAAAAAGATGTTAAAAGTTTATGAGATTATTTATAACCGCACCGTCGCAGCTTCAATGGCTCCCGCCATTATTACCGACACCGATTATAATATCTTCCACTTAGAACATCATTTCGTCTACACCTCTCACGCTGTTAAATTTAACGGCTTCCTAAAAGTGTACTCTTACAAAGATGATGACGAAGAAACTTTCGACGTCGCCATCCAAGACCTATTCGCGGGGGATGTTATTAAACAAGAAGATTCAACTCTTACCCTTGAGGCAAAAGAAACTAAACCCCCAAGACGTTATAGTGAGGCGGGGCTTGTCGCAGCGCTTGAAAAACTTGGCATCGGTCGTCCTTCGACTTATCCAACTATTATTTCAAC
>JAGCBE010000136.1 GCA_017652345.1 Methanobrevibacter sp. | reverse complement strand
CCATAGGTATAAAGTTGTTATTCATCTTTACATTAAGATAGAAGATAAAAAGTCTATAGGCTCTGTTTGAATAGCTAATAACATCAACAACAATTCATAATCATCTACTCACACAATTCGTAAATCTTTATTACATTCATCTCGTTTTTCGTCAAACTTATCTCGGTCTATCTTGTGTCTATTTATTAGCCATCTAATAAATCAATATTTCCTAGAGATTATATACGGCGCTCTGGCTTGCATAGCTTCTCTTAAATATATTCAATGTTCTGGTTCTATTATTCCATATACTCATTCTCAATGATACTCAACAAATAAGTCTTTTAGTTTTTGAATGTCAGTTTTTTCTTCCATCTTATTTTAAATAAGAAATTAAATCTTCAATAGGTGTATCTGATATAGCTAATTCACATAAAACAATATTTAAGTCTGAATATCAAACACAACTCATTTTATCATAAAAGTGTTTTTTCATATCTATTTTCTCGTTCTGAGCTAACCATTCAATAAAAGGTTTTAATTCTGAGAGTTTATCAAGTTTTCACCTTAAGTCATATTCATTATCTGTATAACTATATCTTGATAAGTCTAGTCAGCCTTCTCTTTCATACTCATTTAACAGCTCTATTAGTTTTTCCATTGCTATTAACTTACCATATAAAGATTAATAAATAGCCACACAAAGAATAACGTCGTGACTACACACGTAGCGAACAATCAATTAACTACCCACCAATCCCAAAGCTTCTTCATTTCTATTTTGTAGAATAAAATAAATACGCCCACGCACAGAATGCTATTACAAATATTACACTAGGCATAGCATATCAATTCCGTGCTGACAATATGCCAACAAACAAACACACTAATCAACAAAACAAACACACTCGTTTATTAATACTTCGTTCCCTCATACAATAATAGTTAAGAAATAAAACAAGGGACTACATAGTAGCCCCAATGAATGCCAACATGAATATGATAGTTCATACTCATCCACATATCTTTAACCATTGTGGGCTTTGTTTTCTAAAGCAAACCACTGTAGCCATAATCTGTAATGCCCAGATTATAAGACCTAATAAAAGATAAACTGCTTCCATTTGTATATAATTAAAAGATAAAAACTCGTTAATGCAGAGGAGCTTGCTTGTCTAGTTACCCCTCTGCTTTCTTTCGAACACCGTGGGATTTGAACCCACCATTTAGAAGGCCATTGTCCAATAGCTCATTCTAAATGCACCAAGAATTTTGAGTATGTTAGGCTTGGGTGGGATTTGAACCCACGTCGTTTCTTATGTGAGACTTTGCAGGTCTCTGCAATCGACCGCTCTGCCACCAAGCCACATCAAGTCTCCGAAGAGACTAAGATGCAATCACTATATATTGGCTGTTCTTTAATGGCATCCAGCATTCCAATGTTCCCGACATTAATGTCGCTAACATAAATGTTTTTGGCTTATCACCTAACATCTCCCGTAAACAGGGTTAATGGTTTAAAAATTGACCATGAATTGACCCTGTTATATAGAAACAGTAGTTATGCCCTCAGTTATTAATACTTAACACATGGGCTACAACTTTCTAGGCACTCTGGCCAAGCTGGTTCGTTAGGGTCTTTTAGCCTTTCAAGTTCGGCTTCTTTTTCTTCAAGCCCCCTCTGTGCTCTAGCTAATCTAATCTCCAAATCAAGCTTTTGGTTCTGAAGATTAAGCTCATCAAGTTGATTACGGAGCAACTTAATTGCCTCTTTAATAGTTGGTCACATTGGTATGTAGATAATAATATAAAACTATGCTTTATAAATTATAAAATAAACTTTTCAATTAATCCCATCATAGCTTCAGCGTTCTACTTTCCTGTATCTCTTTTCTAAACT
>JAGCBE010000135.1 GCA_017652345.1 Methanobrevibacter sp. | reverse complement strand
ACTTTATACAAATATGCATTAGAGAATGATATTCCTATTGTGATTTTTGGAGATATGTTGGCAACTGGAAGTCAGTGCATAACCGAACAAGTATGCAATTTTGATGAAAATAGTGAAAATGAACCAAGTGATATAGGAGATAAAGTCAATAAAAATAAGATTATTAGACTCAACTTACCTGCTTCATTATCCGTTGCAAAATTAGAGAATAAATCTTTAAAAAGCCATTATAATATAAAGAAGATTAAATGATTCGGATGTCCATTGTTGTATGAGGTTCCTAAGAAATTCCCATACATGAAAAGGTATTCAATACAAAGAATTTTAAGGGAAACAAGATCAGGTGCATTGGAACCTGGTGAAGCATTGGACTTGATTTGGAGCTTATATAAAACTGACTAAAAATAAAATTATTTATTAAGGTGATGATATGAAAAAGACTATTTGTCCACGTTGCGGTTCAAGCAATATAGATTGGATCATTCCACAGGTTTGGTCAAAATGGGAATGTAAGGATTGTTCCTATACTGGACCTGCTATTGAAGCTGATGATGACTTGATTGCAGAAATCAAGGCGGATTGGGAAGAGAACAAGGAAAAATATCTTGAAGAGGAAGACATTAGAGCTCAACAGATCAGATCCGGTGAAGATGAAATCTTGGATGAGGAAATGGAAATTGAAGAGGAAGATGAGCTTAGCGAAGAGGAAATGGATAGGAAGCTAAGGGAATTGAACCTATAAGAGTTTTTTAAAAATAATTCAATTTAAATCATATATTTTATATACTTTATTAAACATACTATAAATTGAATATATTAGCATTCTAAAATTTTTAAGTTCATTGAACTTTTTAAAAGAGGTGATATTATGCCTAGTTTTTTAAATTTACGTGGAAACAATAATGACTCTAAAGACCCTAGACTAATAAGGGAAGGAATCAAATTAGGAGTTAATTATAAAAGATTTAGTAAAGAGCCTGTATTAGGCAAAAACATTTTGCTAAGATCAAATACTGTTATCTATAATGATGTAATCATTGGAGATGACTTTAAAACTGGACATAATGTTGTTGTAAGAGATCATACTAAAATTGGTAATGATGTATTGATAGGTACAAACACTGTCATTGAAGGTGGATGTGAAATCGGAAACAATGTAAGCATCCAATCAAATGTATACATTCCAAGAAACAGTGTAATTGAGGACAATGTGTTCATTGGTCCATGTGCCTGCTTTACCAATGACAGATATCCTGTTAGAGTTGAATATGAATTGAAAGGACCTCAACTTAGAAAAGGATGTTCCGTTGGTGGAAATACAACATTCCTATCCAATATTGAAGTTGGTGAAGGAGCTATTGTAGCTGCAGGTGCTGTTGTAACCCGTAGTGTACCTCCTTATTACTTGGCTATTGGTACTCCTGCAAAGATCAAGCCATTGCCTACTTCACTTAGAGTTCCAAACATGATTTAGTTTGGAATTTTTTTTACTTTTTTTTAATAGATTTAGTTTGGAATTTCTTTACTTTTTTTTAGAGATTTTAATTGAATTTTTTCTTAATTTAATTATGATTTTATACTTTATTTCTAATTTTTATTAATTTTTAATTCTATTTTTCCTATTTTATACCTTATTTTGCCTTTTTTTAACCTAAAGGTTATATATAATAAAAAATATATATTTTTATGTTATGTATTAAGACTATTTATTCTAAAATATTCTAAAACTTTTTATTTTTCCTTTTTTAGGTTTTAAAATATTTTAAAATGATTATGATTTTATACTAATTCAAAAATAAAAATTAGATTTTCAAAATGGAGTTTTTATAATGATTGTAAAAGATTGGTGTTCTTACTGCGGTTGTTGCGCAGGTGTCTGTGTAAGAAACTGCATAGAAGTAAAGGAAACTGCTTTAGTTTTTGATGATAACTGTAATAACTGTGGAATTTGTGTAACTGCTTGTCCTTTGAGAGCGTTAGAAATGGAAGAGGAATAAGCGAGGCGTGATTATTATGATTAAAACTGATGTATTAGTTATTGGTGCAGGACCTGCTGGTTCTACCGCAGCAAGATTTGCTGCAAAAGGAGGAGCAAAAGTAATCCTCATGGATAAGAAATCTGAAATCGGTTCTCCTAAAAGATGTGCAGAAGGTGTTTCCAAAAGAACCTTTGACATTTTAGAACTTGAAGCTGACCCTCATTGGATTACCCAAGAAATTGAAGGTGTAAGATTAATCGCTCCAGATGGAACTGATGTAATGATTACTAGTGATGTAGTCGAACTTCCAGAAGCAGGTTACATCTTGGAAAGAAAAGTATTCGACAAGCATTTAGCTATGGAAGCAGGTAGAGAAGGAGCAGAAATCAAAATCAAGACCCAAGCAAAAGGTCTTAAAAAAGAGGAAGACGGATCCTACACAGTAACCTGTGAATGTATGGGTGAAGTTTACGACATTAACGCTAAAATACTCATTGGTGCAGACGGTCCTGAATCCCATGTAGCTAAATGGGCAGGATTAAAAGCTATCACCAAACCTAAA
This sequence comes from Methanobrevibacter sp., assembly GCA_017652345.1. Next base: position 3,382 of record JAGCBE010000135.1, on the reverse strand, counting down.
CACATGGAATCTGGTATCCAATTCGAAATGTGTAATGCTAAAATGGAAAGAAACGATGTTCTTGAATTCTACTTCGGTAGTGTAGCACCTGGAGGATACTTCTGGTTATTCCCTAAAGGTGATGACATTGTTAACGCAGGACTTGCTATCATTCCTGAAATGGCTGGAGACAAATCCGCTTACGAATACTTAGTTGATGCTGTAAACAACTGTTACGCACTTAAGGATGCTCAACCTGTTGAATTGAATGTAGGTGGAGATCCTGTTGGCGGTCTTGTAAAAGAGATGTACAATGACAACATCATGCTTTGTGGAGATGCTGCAAGTCAAGTAAACCCACTTACCGGTGGAGGAATCACCAGCGGAATTACCGGTGGTAAATTAGCAGGTCAAATTGCTGCTGAAGCTATTGCAGCAGGAGACTGCTCTAAAGAATTCCTTAAGAAATACGCTGAATTGGTTGATGAAGCTATGGGTCACGACATGGACAAATACAGCAAAGCTTGTGACTACTTATGGACTTTAGATGACGATGACTTAAACAGCATTGCTCATGCTTTCAGAGGCATTGAGTTTACCACTCTCGGTACTACTGAGCTTGTTAAGGCATTGATTAAAGTTCAACCAAAAGCAGCTTTAAAATTACGTAAATTATTCTTATAGATAATTTACTATTTTCTTTTTTTATTTTTTAATAATTATTTTCATATTTTTAGAAATAATTTACTAACTTTCTCTTTTTCTTTTTTTAATAATTCTTATCATTTATTTCACTCTTTTTCTATTAATTTTCCTTTATTTTAATTAAAATAATGTAAAAAGTTAAATATAGTTTAAAATAAAGTTAATATTAATATAAAACTTAAACATAGTGAAATTATTAAATATTTTTCAATTTAGAAAAAATATTAATACTTTTCAAAATCTAGCTATTTGTGATAATATGATATTAATTACTGGTGGAGCAGGATATATAGGCTCCCATGTCAATAAATTGCTTAATAAATCAGGTTATGAGACAATTGTCTTGGATAACCTATCTAAAGGCCATAAGTCTGCAGTTAAATGGGGGGAATTGGTTAATGCAGATTTAAGCGACAGTGAAAAAGTAAGGGAAATTTTCCAAAACAATGATATTGAGGCAGTAATGCATTTTGCAGCCTTTTCATCTGTAGCAGAGTCTGTTGAGGAACCTGAAAAATACTTTAAAAACAATTATGAAAACACTTTGAATTTGCTAAAGATCATGAAGGAATTCAGAGTGAGAAAATTTATCTTTTCATCCACAGCTGCTTTGTATGGCATTCCAAAATCCATTCCAATCAGGGAAGACAATGAATTGAAACCAATCAACCCTTATGGTGAATCCAAATTGATGGTGGAAAATCTATTGAAGGATGAATCCGATTTTGGAGGATTGAAATATGTTTCCTTAAGGTATTTCAATGCAGCAGGTGCAGACTTGGATTGTGAAATCGGTGAAGATCATGAACCTGAGACCCATTTGATTCCTTTGGTATTGGATGCAGCTATTGGAAGAAGAGACAGCATTTCTATTTTCGGTGATGATTACAGCACTCCTGACGGCACTTGCGTTAGGGATTATATTCATGTAAATGACTTGGCTGATGCCCATTTGAAAGCATTGCAGTATTTGGAGGAGCCATTCAATGACAGCAATATTTTCAATTTGGGAAATGGTAGTGGATTTTCAGTAAAGGATGTTGTTGACACATGCAAGAAGGTTACTGGAATTGACTTCAATGTAAAGATTGAAGGAAGGCGTCCAGGTGATCCTGATATTTTAATAGCTGATTCCAAAAAGGCAGAAGAGATATTGGGATGGAAACCTGAAATTACAGCATTGGAAGACATTGTGGAATCTGCTTGGAATTGGCATAAGAAGATTCATATTTAAGTTGATGAAAGTGGAGTGTTAAAATGGATAATAATTTTGAAGAAAATGATTATGGATTTAACGATTTTGAAGATGATTACTCAAATGAATTAAATGCAGAAGAATTGGTTGATGTTAGGATAATACTCACAAATCTTGATTATTTGGAATTCCTTTCTAAGGCTGTAAGCAATTTTGACTTATCTAATTTTAATGTGAATATCTCTTCCATAATTCCAACAAAAGACATTGAAATAGCTAAAAACACTGTAATTGGTGCAGATTTAGTCTTAATTGCAGCTCAAAATAATGCAGAAAACCATAAATTATATCAGGACTTCAAGAAATCCTTAAAGAATGAGTTTAATTACATAGAATACTTAAAGCTCCCTTCACTTGATGAATTGAATGGCTATGAATACGGCGATTATGATGAAAACATCATTGAGGATGAAATAGCAAATTCAATCATACGCGGAGGATTATACAGCATTTCCAATCTATCTTCAATCAATATTTCCAAAAGACAATATCATGAGCTTAAAAAGGATTTTGAAGATGAATCATTGAAATACGATAAGATTACTAAAGAAAACGAACTTTTAGTCAAGGAATCCAAAGCAATTAGAGAGAAAAATGAAAAGCTTTCAGAAGAGGTAAAAATACTTCAAAGGCAATTGGATCAAATCAAGTCAGACTTTTCCGATTTGAAATCACGATTTGAGGGAATTCATAGCAAAAACTCTTTGGAAGTCTATTCCCTAAATGACTTATGGTATGACTTGTTTGGAGAATACTTGTCTCAGGACGTTTATAAGTTCATTCTAATCAGCACAGACAATTTCCGCCCTAAAAACCTTATGATAGGTCAAGGAGCCATTTGTGCAGAGTCTAAGGAAGATGCATTGGATTGGTTAAAGATCATTAAGACTGCATTCATATTGGCTGATACAAACAAGCAGGATTTGGACTACAATAACTTCAAAAGCAATTTCAAGTTCGATGACATTGATGAGTTTGGCTCAAGCTCTTCATTTTCCACATCTGGATTTGAGACAATAGAGGAAAGTGACATTTTCTCATCTTCACAGGATGACGGATTTATCTATAATGAAAGGTTTGAAGGAAATTCAAATTTCGAAAATGATTCTGATGATGATATCTTTACAAATGCATTCCTTGATGAGTCCAAAAAGGAAGATATAAATGTTTTCAATCTCAAGTCTCTCAAGTCAATAGAGGATGAAGATGAGGATTCAAGTGAAAATGCAAGTTATGACAATGATGAAGAGGATTATGATTATGACGATGGTGAAAATGCAGATGATGAAGAAGAAATCTTCAATGCTTTTTCAAACCTTTGGGGATAGATAATCATTTATTTTAATTTTCTTTCTTTTTATTTTTTTTACTATTTTTAACTGTTTTTTATATTATTTCTTTCAATTTTTTTAAAAATTTCAATGTATTTCCTATCTGTTTTTT
>JAGCBE010000018.1 GCA_017652345.1 Methanobrevibacter sp. | reverse complement strand
TCTTTAGAAATATATCCACCATCAGCATATACATCTTTGACTTCTTTGTAAATCCAATGCTCAGGAGCATCTTTTCCACCACCGCCAAGACCACATAATCTTCCCATCATTTGAAGATTGTAACTAATATAATCGTCCATGGTTGAAAATTCAATTAAGAATCTTCGGACGCTCATATTATACAATCCATCATAATTAGGAAGACCCATAAATATTTTCATTGCTGCCAACTTCTTTTCCAAAGTTGCCGTTAAATTAGCATTCTTCTGGCCTTGTATACGCTTTTTAGTCTCATAATCTTTCTTTAGATTTGGATCAATATAACTTGTATCCCTATAATCTGGAAGATTTTGAAATAATACAATATTTCTTAGCCTATTAAAATCTTTAAAGTCAATTTTTTGACCATCAATAAATAATTCAAGCTTATGAGTTTGTTCATTTTCCTCATATCTTATAGTCTCATATAGTCCATCCCCGCCGCAATGTGGACATTTCACAACGGGTGTTTCACCTTCTTTACCTGATTCAACAACCTCATCTTTATTTTCTTCTTCGTTTTCAGATTTTTCAGATTTTTCGGAATTTTCAGAAATTTCTTCTTTCTCTTCCTCTTTTTCTTCTGTTTTCTTCGCTTCTTTATTAAGCAATTCATGAACTATTTTCATTGCGGCTTCTTTATATTCACCGTAACTCATTATTTCACCACATACAGGACATCTCATCCCGTTTTTAACATGCATGACAAGTTCAATCAATTTTGAAAATCTCAAAACCCACTCATTACTTTCCATTTTTGAAAGCATAAATTCCAAATCGGTCATTTTTAATTGTTTTTTAATTACATCAGGTTTTACATTTGGAGGTAATGTCTTTTTATCCAATAAGAAACATGACACTGCATCCATAAAATGATTGTAATCTTTAACATTAACAGGATATAACATTAATTTCTCTCCAAAAGGCACAGGTTTATCCCAGAAAAAATATTCTTCTTCATACAACTGTAATTCAACAGCCATATCAAACGACAAACCTCTATAACGAAGACTTACATCTTCACCCTTTTTAGGAGTCGCAGTTTTATTAGTTGCCGCACCACTTGTAGAAGTGTTACTATTTTCAACTTTTTCTTCTGCACTAGAACTTATATCTTTTTCTTTTACTTCATCTGCAGCCATTTATTATCTCCTTTACCTCCTTTTTTACTTTTAATTACAATTTATTTTATCCTAAAATTAATATCCAAAGTTAGGGCTAGTAGAAGCACCAGACATTTTAATAACCATTCGGGTTGTATGCCCATAATATGCTCGACTATTCCACAAATATTGTGTTGAAACACAATAAGGATCAACAGATTGATTGAATTGAAGTTGTCCAATTCCATCTAAATTCATTCCATTGAACAAAGCCAATACGTTTTTCAACAAAACAGTTGCACGGTTTTTCCTTAACACAATAGGCACCCCATTAACATCACTGTCATTTGGATTGGCGTCTGCCTCATTAACATCACTTAGAATAGTCCCCGTCTTAGCGTGAACGATCGTCTCAATACATACATGCACGTTTGAAACGATGTGATTTGGCGAATGCAAAGCATCAACATAAATATGGATATGTGCAGTTTGCTCAGTCCACGCATCGTTAATATATGGGGTAATAAATACTCTCTTACCAGTTTCCACTGTATCGTTTTCTACACAGATCAGAGAGGCTTTTTGTTCTAAGGTTAAATTGTCTTGCATCAAGGCATTA
>JAGCBE010000017.1 GCA_017652345.1 Methanobrevibacter sp. | reverse complement strand
TATTGTCATAGTCAATATATGAGCTTCAGTCAAGTTTGCAGCAAAGACATTTTCACAGAATTGTGGAACATTCTGTTCTTGACCAAATTCCTTTATGGCCTTTGCCTCTTCGATTATTTTTTCTGGAAAACCTATATCCTCATTGTCCCATGCCCATGACCAGGTATCCTCATCAGGATCCAAGAATCCAATCAATTGAATAGGAAATTCCTTATCGCCAAATCTAACAATTCCCTTTTCAATATCCAATTCAGGTTCAGCATCTCCAACAATGCTTGATAATATTTCCTGCTTTTCTAATGCCAAAGCACCATATTTAGAGAATAAATCTTGTAAATCATCATTTTCTTCAATTAAAAAAGAATTAACTTCCATTTCTTTCACCAATAAAAATTTAAAAAAAAATAAATAATAAAAAATTAAAAGGTCTAGAATGATAATTTAGAGATTCTAGACATAGCTTCCTTAGTGTTTTCCAAGGTATTGAATGCTGTTAATCTTAAGTAACCTTCACCGCTTGGACCGAATCCGGAACCAGGAGTACCTACAATATTAGCCTCTTCCAAGAGTAAATCGAAGAAGTCCCAGGATTCCATGTCGTTTGGAGTCTTTACCCAAATGTAAGGGGAGTTCACTCCACCGTAAACATTTAATCCAATATCGGATAAGCTTTCACGAATGATTTTAGCATTTTCCAAGTAATATTCAATGTTTTCCATGATTTCCTTTTGTCCTTCTTCAGTGTAAACCGCTTCTGCAGCCTTTTGGACAGGATAGGAAACACCATTGAACTTGGTGGTTTGTCTTCTGTTCCATAATGCATTTACAGATTGCTCAATGCCTTCAGCATCTTTAATCTTGATTTCCTTAGGAACTACAGTGTAAGCGCAACGTGTACCAGTGAATCCTGCAGTTTTTGAAAAGCTTCTGAATTCAATAGCAACTTCCTTTGCACCATCAATTTCATAGATTGTGTGAGGTACATCATCTTCTGTGATGAAAACTTCATATGCTGCATCGAATAGGATAAGCGCATCGTTTTCCTTAGCATACTCTACAAATTTAGCCAATTGGTCTTTAGTTAAAGTGGTTCCAGTTGGGTTGTTTGGGAAACAGAGATAAATCAAGTCCACTGGTTCTGCAGGAAGCTCTGGAACGAAGTCATTTTCTTCGGTACATGGAAGGTATACTATATTTTCATACATTCCATCATCCTTTATGTTGCCTGATCTGCCTGCCATCACATTTGTGTCAACATAAACTGGATAAACAGGGTCAGTTACTGCAATTACGTTATCCAATGCAAATATTTCCTGAATGTTACCTGTATCACATTTTGCACCGTCGGAAATGAACACTTCATCAAGGTCTAAATCCACTCCCCATTTATTGAAGTCATTCTTAATGATAGCTTCAGCTAAAAAGTCGTATCCTTGTTCTGGACCGTAACCCATAAAGGTTTCACCATCTGCCATTTCATCAACAGCATCCTTGAAAGCTTTGATTACAGTAGGGGCTAAAGGTTTTGTCACATCTCCAATACCCATTTTAATAACGTTCTTATCAGGATTTTCTTCCATGTATTTAGCTGCACGTCTATTTACTTCAACAAAAAGATAACTATTTTGCAATAAAAGATAGTTTTCATTAATTTTAACCATGTTTTTACCTCAGACTAAATTAAATAATTTAAATAATTAAAATCATTAGTTAATGAAAATCTAAAACACCAAAATTACAATTAATATAATCCAATTGATTAAACTAAAATCTCTAAAATTAACTTAATTAATAATTTCTAACTAGATTTCTAACTATTTAACACTTAATTATTTATTAAATATATTATTTAAAATTGTGTATTAAAAAGGAAAAAAGTGGAAAAAATCATACAAATTTTTAAAAAATTATGCCTTCTAAAAAAAATATAAAACTAATGTATAAATAAAATAAAAAAGATATACATATAATACTATAAGATAATGTATGACTTGCCCATATTGTTCTATAAAAGACTTGTATAAAAGACATACATTATCCTATATAATGCTTACATTGTCCTATCAAATGTTTAATACATCATAGGACAGATCAAATAAATTTAAATAAGATTAATTCGGTGAAAAAATGAAAGAAGTAACAGCGATACTGCTTATTCTTATAGCAGTTATTGGAATAATTTCCATAATAATTGTTAAGTTATACTATAAGGATAAGGAAAAAGACAATGAAGAAGAAAGATTAGCGGAATTCATCAATAGCACTAAAGCTGACTATGACAATGAAAAACGTAAAAGAGTTAGAAAAGCACAAAGAAGAAACCGTGCTAACTTAAGTGAAGCTCAATTATATGCAAACACTATTGATGATGTTGAAAATGTAGATGTAGGTGGAACAACTGCTCTTTTAAGACAAAGAGCAAAAGCTATGGATGAAGCTCCTAAAAAACAAGCAAGAAGAGTTAAAAAACCTCAAGCTATTCCTAAAAAGGTTCCTAGAACCCCTGAAAGAGTAAAAACCCAAATGAATAAGGAAGAAGAGGTTAAATCTTTCCAAGAACCTATTAAACCAGAACATGCTGCAACCATTATCAGTGCAAGACAAGAAGAAAAACAACCTGAAGCTCGTCAAGTGCCAATGACTGAAAAGCAAAAGGAATTCATTTCCAGCGAAGCTAATAAATTAGTGGTTGAAGAAGGAGAAGGCACTGTAAAAGTAGTTAAATCTGTAAAACCTGCTGAAACCATTGAGGAAATTAAGGAATCTGCAAAAATTGAAGATGAAGCTCAAGCAGAAGAAGCAATTGAAGTTGAAGCTGAAGGAAAAGATGAAATTGTTCAAAAAGCTGAAGCTGACACTGCTGATTTAATCAAAAAGATTGAAAAAGCTAAAGAAGATGTTGAAGAGAAATTAGCAGACATTTCCGCTGAAGACATTGAAGCTGTAAAAGAGAAAATGGCTAAAGAGGAAGATGAAGCTAAAGAAACTCCAGATATCGGAACCACTATTGAAAAGATCAAACAGGCATCTGAAGCTAAAGAAGCAGAAGCAGAGCCTGCTGTAGAAACCGAAGCCAAAGTGGAAGAAGTCAAAGCTGAACTTAGCGAAACTCCTAAAGCTGAAGAAGCTTCTCAAATCCCAGATGATTCCTATCATGATGATTTACATATCCTCTTAAATAAGGAAGAGCAAGTGGAAGTGGATGAAAGTCCGGAAAATGAATTTGTTACAATCAATTCAGAAACCGAAGAAAAACCATCCACTGGCAATGAATTGATCAACAGTGCAATCAAATCCATCAGAAACTTCAGAAAAGCAAATGCTCCTCAACAACCTGTTGTTGTAGAAACTAAAGTGGACATTGTACCTGATGATTATGCTCAAGACTTAGGAGATGGAATTGAATACATTGGAGATACAATCACAATCACTCCAATCCATGAAGAGGAAAGAAACTTAGCGAAAACTCAGCCTAATGATGATGTGGACAAAATCTATAAGGAAATCAATAAGGAATCCTACAATAAAACCGATGATGAGGAATTGTCTGATTCCTTTGAAGATGTAACTGATGAAACTTCCGAAAAAGATGCAAATGTCTACACTAAGGAAGACTATAAAAAGATAGAGGCTAAAGAGAAAGAGAAAGTACGCAGAGCAGAAAACACTAAAAAGATTTTAGGATCAAAAGGCATTAGCGAAGAGGAACTCCGCAAAAGATCTGAAGCTAAAGCTAAATCCAAACGTACAAGAAGAGCTGCTCCTGCTGAAGAGCCTGTAGAAGAAGGTCAAAAAAGATTGATGATGCATAAGGCAAAAACTGATGTTGAAGAAGTGTACATCAATGGAACCTTATTTGAACTAAAAGTAGGTCAAATTGTAATCTATGACATCAATGGCGAAAGCTATTCAAGTCAAATCTTAAGACTCAAGCCAGGCTACATTGGAGTAAGATACAGATCTAAAAAGATTTGGGTCAAATCCAATACAGTTAAAAAGATTTTAAAATAATTAAATAGTTAAATAGGTCAAATTCTATTTTAACTATTTTAATTTATTATTTTAAAAATTAAAATTTTATATTTTATTTAAAAAAAATAAATTTATTTAACTAAAAAAAGCCGAATTAATCTTAAATAAATTTATCCTCTTTTTT
>JAGCBE010000134.1 GCA_017652345.1 Methanobrevibacter sp. | reverse complement strand
CTAAGTAAACTAAATAAAAATATTTGTGATAAAAAATTAAATTGTGGTATAATATAAATGTCCATTGGACAAGGAGCAAACCATGAGAACAAATTTTTATAACCAAAAACAAAGTGCTTTTGCTAAGGTTAACAAACTAACTGAAAAGTTTTATTGCTTAGCAAATGAATATGTAGACCCTGCTAAAAGTCTACTTGGTCACACTGCTAATGATTTAACAACTTGTATTGAAAAACTTGACAATACTAATAACTCTGATGAATTACAATTTAGTCTAAATAGAGTTATTCTTACTGTTAACAAGTTTATGTGTGATAGAGATAACTTACTAATTGCTAGTGATAAGCAAGAAGTAGAAGATTATTTAAACTCTGTTATCAAACTTTATAAATTTATCATCAAGCATTTACAAGACTAATTACTAAGTAGTCTTAAAAGATTTGATTTAAGACAAGGTAAGTGGGTGGGTGGTGTAATTAGACCTGGAAAGGATTTTCATTTGTCTAAACTAAAATGTGGAAGTTTAAAAGTAATAGACACACTATATGATGTACTGGAAGCATTGGAAGTGGAAACACTCCATATGTTGACTTGGATTTTTGTTTTGTTTCATTTAGTATAGTTATTTAGTATAGTTATTTAGAATTTTTAAAATAACTCTTATATAGTGTAGACTATAAAAGGGTGGTCACCTGAGATAACCAAATTGGTCTAAGTTTGTAAGCAACTGGTAGACATTAAACTTAAACTTACAAGTCTGCTAAATGTATTTAAAATTCTGTGGATTAGAGCAAATCACTAAAAGACTATAAACATATTAAGAAAAGCAAGTCCACATTTTATTAATAAAATTTAAGGAGTTTCATAATGGAACTAAGAAAAAATAATTTACAACACAAGGTTAACCCTGTTGCTCAACCAACCAAAAAAGAACAACCACACTGAACATACTATTTAATTGACACTACTGATATTTACATCAAGACCATCACCAATACTAGTAAAAGTGGTACTGCTTATAATTCTTATTATTTTTACTATGCTAATAATGGAACTGAAATTTTTAAGTTTTCAACACCAACTTGAAATTGCTTTAACCTTTGAGATGGTGAAAATAGATATATGCTTTTAAGAGTTGATAAGAGTAACACTAATGAAATTACTATTAAGATGGTATCACAACTAGAAAGCATTGTAGCAAGTGATGTAGTGGTTAAATTTAGTGCTGATGATGTATTTAGTATGTTAGTTGATGATAGTAATGATAATAGTAGTGATTGTGATGACTAAACAAGAATTAGTAAACTTATACAACAAATATATTAGATGTCAAACTAATAACAAAGAAGAAGGGGATTTATGAGAAGCATTATATGACTTTTCACAATCCTTTTTGTGTTATATACACTGTAATGAAGATGATAAGGATGATGTTTACCAAGATTTACTTTATAACCTTTTAGCAAGAGATGATTATTTTAGTACTGTCAAAGACTTTAAAGGGTTAGTTAATGAATTGGTAGGTAAACTTAAAAAGTATGCTAAGCATTATTATAAGTGAGAAAATAAGGAGCAAGAACATGAGCAAGACCAAAAGAACCATTAAGAAGGATGGAAAGAAAAGAAATAAAATTAGGAAGATTGTAAAGAATTTAGAGTATAATTTCTTTGATGATGAAAATTATAACTGGGGAGACTAACTAATGAGTAAAAAAGAAAGTCACCACATGAAAGGTGCTCACATTGAGAACTATATAGGTAACATCAAAAACTATGGATTTAAATTAAGTCATATGGATTTATCTGGTGGATGAATTCACAAGACTAAAAAAGGTCATATTGCTGGTGGTGTCATGAAGTTTAAATCCAAACATGGTAAAGACTTATATGTTAGATACAATAGAAATGGTAGGGTTACTGAAATCACAAGTGATGAAGATGAAGAAAATGAAGATGATGATGATGAACCTGGAAAGGATACCAACAAGTTTGGTAAGAGAACTTTAAATAATGCTTTTAAAAAAATCAAACAAACCTTAACCAAATTAAAGGATAATCCAAGAAAGTTTAAGGAAGCATTAAAAAGTAGTTTGACCATGAAGGATACTAAATTTAATGGGATTACTAAAATGCTTAAAGAAAGTGACCCTGTGAAACTTTGACAAAAAGCATTGAACACTTGGGAAAACATGAAAGGTAGAGAAATGACTGACATAGGAAAAGGTAAGTTAATGGACTACATTAAGAAGGTTACCAAGACTGTGGATAACAAGAAGGGTTATAAAGGTCTATTTGTAAAGTTGGATGAAGACACTGACTTTATTGATAGTGATGATTTATTAGCATTGCTTTTGATTTAAGGAGTTAATTATGACTAACATGAATAATACAAGACCATTAATTTTGTGTGCTGACTTTGAAACTTGTGCTGGTGGTACTAGATATGCTAAAAGATGTGATGATACATTCATCTATGCTGTCCATGTTTGTAGAGTACCATTATATTTAAAGTTTGGACATGCTACAACCAAAACACCTTGACAACCATTAAAGAATTTTAAGGGGACTAGAATGTGGGGACAAAAACCAACTTACTTAAACAAAGATTTTGGAACATGAGAAGACTTTATTTATTACCTGTTAACCAAGATGGATTTAGGGAAAGACCAACTTATTTATTTGTACTTTCATAATGGTCAAAAGTTTGATTTTGTTTTCATTCAAAAGTGATTAATTAACAACCACTGGTATAGAGCATTGACCTTAGAAGATGAAGAAGAAATCAAGCAACAACATAAAGACTATTATGTTTGGAACAAAGCAAGTGGATGAAATGCTGGGGTGTTAAATTTCTGGGTACAAAGTATTAATGGTTATATTCATGTTGAATTAAGAGACACTATTAAAATCCAACTAGGAAGTATTAAAGAAATTGGTAATGACTTATTTGGTGAACATGGTGCTTATAGAGATGAATGATTAACCAATCCTTGACTTAAAGATTTTGATTTAGAAAAGAAACCACTAGACCCCTTTTATGTTGATGATTTAGATGGTGAAACTGTGATTTGTAAGGATGGTTACAAGTTTAATATTCACAATCCAAAAGAATGACCTGCTATGATTAAAGAAAGAGTGGGTAGTGATGTATATATCATGGTAGGAATGCTTTATTACTACATTCTTAACCAAGTAATTAATCCACAAAATTATAGTGCTAATATTTGTTTGACCACTGGACAAGTTGCTATTAAGTCTTACTTTGATGATATCTTAGACCAAGAACACATTAAGCATGTTAAAAAAGATGGTGGAGAAGATGAAGTATATAGCAACTATTATGGTAGTGATTGAGCAACTAGATTTAATGAGTATTTACTGTTAAATGGTAATTGGGATTTATTAGGTGAAGGTGATGAAGAAGCACCAAAGATAGCAAGGGGTGGATTTACTAATGGAATGGATAGTATTAAAGGTAAAGTTATTAGTGAAGGATGTTTTCTAAGTTTTGATGTTAACTCTGAATATCCTTTCATTGCTAGTGGGATGTGTCCTTTTGGTGCTGGTAGTGATAATTATTCATGACAAGAAATAATGGAAGATAATGACTTATGGGGAGTAGTTTGGTTAAAAGCAAAAAGAGTAGAGCAACTAGTTAAAAATGTACCTGCTATGCTGTTAAGCAAGTGATGTGAAGATGATGAAGAAGATAGTGCTATTTACAAGTATAGCATTACAAATTTCTATGGTGTATTTACCAAGCAAGAGTTTAAAGTTTTCTTTGACCAAAACTATTTTAAATGGTCTGATGTGGAAATAGTTAAAGTAGTAGGATGAAAAACTAAACCATTGGTAAAGCACTTTATGGAAGTCAACTATGAAGCAAAGCAACAAGCAAGTAAAGAGCATAACAAAACTAAAAAGTTAATTGCTAAATTAAAACTAAATAGTTTAACTGGTAAATTTAGTCAAAAACTTTTAAAGGTGGTTAAGTATGACCCTGAAACTTTTAGTTATGAGCATTTGAAAAAAGAACTAGGTAATATTAAGGGTCTAGATGAAGACATGAAACAAACACTAAATGAAGATAGTTTTAGGTATGACAAAGCATTAAAGAACAAACAAAACTTACAACTATTGGTGATTAATGAATGTGAATTTGCTAATGTTAGTTTATACTGTTACATTACTGGTGGTGGAAGAGCATGAATTCAAAGTCATATGCTAGAACTTGGTTATAATTATCCTGATGATTTAAAGGTGCTATATGGGGACACTGATAGCATGAAGATTTGAGTAAGCAATAACAACATTTATGTGGATGTTTTACAAAGATTAAAAGACCAAAAATTATTGGATGATAACAAACTAGGAATGTTTAAAGAAGAATTTGAAGATAAGGTTAAATCATTCAAATATATTTGTCCAAAAAAATATTTATCTGGTGATAAAGATTTAAACATTATTGAAAGCAAGAGTGCTATGAGTGGTCTTAAATGAGATGATATCCACAAGAGCATTAAACAACCAAAATTAACTGATATT
>JAGCBE010000133.1 GCA_017652345.1 Methanobrevibacter sp. | reverse complement strand
TTGTTTACAAAATGAATCTCTTCATTTCCAAATTCAAATCTGGTTTGATTATCCTTGTAATCAGTTTGAAGCTCTAAAGTATTCTTCTTATCCATGTAATTTTGGATAGAAGCGGAATCATTCACCATAGCATCTGTTTCACTGTCAGATTTGACCTTATTCTTATAGTCTTTAGAGTCATATCTTTTGGATAAGATTGTATATACACCAGTAGGCCCAACAACCACATGGTTAATGATATCCTTGGATTGTGGTGGTTGAACTGCATAGAATACATAGAAATCATTTGGAAGTGCAAGCAATCTTTCACGAATGATTCTTCCACGAGCTATGTAACTATTGAAAGCGTATCTTTTATAAATACCGTAACTTAGAATAAGAACGCCTATTGCAATAGCAATCAATACATACCATATTTGGCTTATAAAGTAATAATATGCAGCTGAAACAATTAAAATGAATGCTCCAATCAACATATACAAATCAGCATTAGTTTTCTTAGGTTCATAAGCCCTATTTTGAGCTTTCATTATCTCAACAGTTTCTGGAGTGACCAATGCATCCTCTTGGCTTGCAGTTAAGTTTCCACGTTTAACGCTTTCTTCACCTTTTTTGATTAAGCGTTTTACAGAACTTCCCTTGTAGAATTCCTTATCCATGCTTCTGATATATTCATCCTTAAGAATGTCAGACAAGGCAGTGTAATACTTATAGCGAGCAAGCTTGAATGCTTCGTATTCTTCAGGGCTATCAAAGACCATTTCATTTTGAACTCTTGCAAATAGCTTTTGATCCTCTTCAGACAATTCCTGCCTAGCTAAAGACACTGGAGATTCAGGCATTTCATCTTCTGGAATGTCAGTAATTTCAACAAGCCTGGTTTCCTCATTTTCAATTTCTTCTTCATACTCATCCCTATAAGCAAATCCAGAAGCTATATCTCTTGAAGTTTCCATATGCCTCCTTTCTGCATGAATAGGAATAATCTCATCAACATCTCCAAGTGTAGAGTCATAAATTGAACCATATGAAACCATTTCTTCCTCTTCATAGGATTCTAATGTATCAGGCAATATCTCTTCAGTTTCATAATAATAGTCTTCATCATCATATCCTGCATTTTGAGCATTTAACTCAGCATGTATAGGAATGATTTCATCAACATCAGAATCAGCAGGTATAGGAATAATCTCATCAACATCAGAATCAACATAGATAGAATCATCTACATAATTAGCTTCCGCATGAATAGGAATAATCTCATCGATTTCATCATCATCGAGTGGGGTTTCTGTGAGTGGGTTTTGTATAAAATTAGTTGAGTCAGTGGTTTCGGTTGATGCAGAGACCATATTGTAAACGTAATCTAATGATCCTCCACAGCTATTACATTCAAATTCGTTAATATTGTCATTTTCACTTAATTGATATTTCAATCCGCAATTTGTACAATAAACAAGCACTAAATCAGAAGGATTCTGCGAATCATAACCAGAGGAAACATTCACTTCATCATTGGAGAAGCTATCCAATTCCTCCAGATTTCCAGAACAAACAGAACATTCAAATGCATTAATATCATCTTCATCATCAAGCTGATATTTTTCACCACAGTTCTGACAAACTACCACTTTCATCTTATTCCCTACTCAATTTGATTAATGATAAAAATTTTATCAAAATATAATCTAAAAAGTGATTAAAATTAGAA
>JAGCBE010000132.1 GCA_017652345.1 Methanobrevibacter sp. | reverse complement strand
TTAAGAAATCTTCAATCACTTTTTTACTTTTCATTACATTATCGAAATTGTTCAATTCGATAATTCCATGCTTCACATGCTTCAACAGATTCAAGTCAAGGGTGCCGTCACCTACTGCTTGGTGCTTATCCTTTTTTCCATCATTGTCATTTATGTGGTTATATAGGATATTAGGAATCTTGAAGAAACTTTCCTGATCTTCGCAGGTATTGACATGGCCTAAATCTATGGTTATGTTGCATCCGGTTTCGTTGGTGAGGTTTTCCAATTCATATGCACGGTTTCCAAGATAGGAAAAACGTTCTGGCATGTTTTCTATGGATATTTTTGCTTCCTTATCCTCTGCATATGCCACAAGCTCATGGGTTGATTCAGTCAAGAATTCAAGTGCCATATCCCTTAGGTATTTTTCAGGCCTTCCTATTTTACCTGGATGGGCTGTTATTCCTATAGCACCTATCTCATCTGCAAGGTCAAGGCAATCCTTTGTCTGCTTTACAGACTCCTTACGAATTCCTGTATTAAGGCTTGCAAGATTTATGTCAACATTTACTGCATGCATGTAGATATCCAAGTCATATGAGTGAAATACTTCTGTTATTTCCTTGTTTCCAAGCATTTCATCTGGTCTGTATGGTCCTTCAGCCAATAGTTCAACACTATCAAAGCCATTTTCAACTGCTATATCAAGCATTTCATTTACATCTTTCATGAAAAGTGAAAGAAGTGAAAATCCTAATTTCATTTTAATCCCCGTGTTTTATATTATGCTATTTTATTAAAATTAAAATTCATTCATGAACTAAAAAATTCATTTTTATAAAATTTATTTTAATTGATAGATAATGGAATCCATTAAAAGATTCCAATCATCTACCAATCCTTTGATTTATTGATGTTATTGTGGATAATCATAATTTTAGATAAGATAATTATCTTACAAATGATTAAACAATGTCCATATTTCAGGATACTTTTCAGCTATTGCAGCATCTATCAAGTCTGATGCTTCACTGCTTATGCTGAATTCAGGTTCGGTTTTTCTCAAGTACCTTAGTACAGCTGCAGATCTTGCAGACCATAAAGTGATTCTTGGGTTTTTTTCCACAGTTTCGATAACTTCATCTATAAGTTTCTCTTCCTTTTCAGAAAGAAGACTACCAACTTCATTTAAATCATCGGAAGCTTCAATAATTTCACTACTTGCTTCAGTTTCTTCATTTAAATTAATTGTAGAATCAATATTTTCTACACTTTTTTCTGAGCTGATTTTTTCTTCGGTTTTTTCCTCATCTTCAGCTACTTTTTCATCATCATTGAAGAAAACATTTGTGTACTCTGAACTTTCTTTAGGTTTTTCCTCTTCCTCATCAGCTGACTTTTCTAAAACTTGAATTTCGTCTTCACCTTCGAACTCCTCTTCAACCTCTTCAACCAGTTCTTCAAATGTTTTTGATTCATCTTCGGATTCTCTTAATAAATCTTCAAGACTTATACCTTCTTCTATTTCAGTCTCTTCAATCTTTGGAATCAATGAATCTAATCCTCTTCCTAATCCTGTATTCTTTTCCTTTTTAGCCATTTTACCAAACCCTTTCGTGTTTTATATAAAAATTAATTATTTTTAGTTACTCATAATCTTAAATCAATTAAAAATTGTTTTTTTCTTATTTTCCATCCCTTTCCAATATTTCCTTTGCAAGCTTCAAGTAAGCTATTGCACCTTTACTTTCAGGATCATAGACAATACATGGTTTTCCATAACTTGGAGCTTCTGCCAAACGTATGTTTCTTGGAATGACTGTATTGAATACGTATTCCTTGTCCTTGAAGTATTTCTT
>JAGCBE010000131.1 GCA_017652345.1 Methanobrevibacter sp. | reverse complement strand
TCAATCCTTCAGGGGCTTGCAGTATATATGCAATAGCTATCACCAAACATGCAATAGCTGGAGCGAATGTGATGATGAAATGCTTCTTATTTTCAATCAGATAGACAGTTGCAGCCAGCAATACTGCCACAGCTATGAACAATTGAGCCCAAGCCATATATCTCCAAATCAATGAAAAATCAATGAAAGTTAATGCAAAAGATAATATGAATAAAGGCAATGCTATTTTCAATCTTGACATGAAAGTCTTTTGATCCAATTTAAAACCGTCTGCCACAGTTATTCTTGCAGCACGTAAAGCGGTATCTCCAGTAGTGATTGGACAAATTACAACACCGATGATGGTAAGGACCAAACCTATAGGACCAACCAATGTTGTAGCTATCTCATTTACTCCAACTGCTGGTGTAGCACCATAAATAACCGCCAATTGAGGTTGTCCATGGAAAAATGCCATAGCAATAGCTGCCCAAATCAATGCAAGTATACCTTCTACAACCATTGCGCCATAAAATACCAAACGCATATCCTTTTCATTTTCCATACATCTTGCAACGATTGGGGATTGGGATGAATGGAAACCTGAAATTGCACCACAAGCAATAGTAACAAATAAGAATGGGAAGATAGATTTTGTAGTTAAATAAAGCCCAGGAGTTGTAAATTCAGGAATTGTATAATTAGGATTCATCAATAATGCGGAAATCATAACAACCGCCATTATAAGGAAAACAATTCCAAATATTGGATAGATCTTACCAATAATCTTATCAACAGGAAGCAAAGTAGCTATAAGGAAATATGCAAAAATAATTACTAGCAAGATATGTGTTTCAACACCTGTCAAACTTGAAAGCAAATCTGCAGAACCTGTTGCAAAAACAGCTCCCACAAGAATACCTGTAACGACTATAATAAAACCAACGATTTTTCTAACTGTATCGCCTAAATACTCACTAATGATATCCGGCATAGATAAACCATCTTTACGTACAGACATGACTCCTGAGAAGAAATCATGCACTCCACCAATGAATATTGTACCGAGCACAATCCATAAAAATGCAGCAGGACCGAATAAAGCTCCTTGAATAGCTCCGAATATAGGACCTAAACCTGCAATATTAAGAAAGTGAATCAATAGGTTCTTATATTTATTCATTGGAACATAATCTACGCCATTTTCTAATCTGTAGGCAGGTGTCACATGAGTTTCATCAACACCAACGATACGTTCTAAAAAACGACCATAAATAAAATATGATAAAATTAATGCTAATAAACAAATAAAAAATGAAATCATACTACTATATTACCAATATAACCTTTAAATAATTATTGATAAGTCAGTAAAGTATAAACTAAACCAAAAAATTAAAAAACATTAAAAAAAATGAAAAGAGTTAGCAATTTGCTAACTATAAATCAATAAGAAATTCAATGAATAATATTGATCACAAATATTAATCATAAAATCCTATTACAAATATTGATTATAAAACTCTTCTATTTTATCAAATGGAATAATTTCCATATCATCATACAAATCAGTATGCACTGCATCTGGGATGATTAACAATTCCTTATTGTCTCCAGTTAATTTCTCAAACTCATCTTTAGAGAAATAACATGAATGAGCTTTTTCACCATGAATAATCAACACTGCAGAACGAATTTCATCACTATATGCAATAATCGGTTGGGAAATGAAAGACATGCATCCAATAGCTGTCCATCCATCATTTGAAT
>JAGCBE010000016.1 GCA_017652345.1 Methanobrevibacter sp. | reverse complement strand
TAAACCAGCAAAAGCATCTTTAAAGTTAGCAATCTCGTCACAGTTCATACCTGCTTCTTTGCAAGCGAACTTGTAAATATCTTCGGCAGAATCAAAAGCAAAAATGTCCACATCACCAACGATAGAACGGACAGATTTACGTGCTTTTTCCCGACACTTGAAATCAGCAACAGCTTGTTCACGACCTTCGGCACGTAATGCATCAGCATCCATCACCAAAGCAGAATCTTTTGCCATTTCTTCTTTCTTTTCCTTTTCTTCTTTGTCGGCTTTTTTAGCACCTTCAGATTCGTGTTCGGAATCTAATTTCTTAGGTTCTTCTTTTTCTTTCTTTTCGCCGTAATCAACACCTTCAGCAAAGGCCTTCTTTTCCTTACCCTTTAAGTCTTTTTCTTCGTCGTCTTCAACAACTTCTTCCTCTTTTTTGGATTCCTCTTTTTTAATTTCAGCATCCTTGGAACAAGCGTCTTCAACTGGCTTTTCTTCGGCAGGAGTTTCCACCTTTTCTTCGGTTTTTACTTCTTCTTTGACTTCTTCAGCCATTTTCTTTTCTCCTTGTTGTAAGGCACTTTCTTCCCCTGCCTTTTTGGGTTCATCCTGTTTTTCAGGAATTGCATCTTTAGTAACCTTATCTGCTTCACTTAAAGCGATAGCAATAGCTTGCTTCGGGTCAGTAACCTTTTTCCCAGACCCAGATTTTAGCTCACCTTCTTTAAATTCTTTCATAACAACACCAACTTTTTCTTGTTTGGCAGAATCCTCAACAATGTAGCCATTTTCTTCTGAGTCTTTATACCATTCCTCATACGAATTATAGTCAGAAAGTGACGGGTCATCTTTATGATTTTCGTCCCAATATTTTTTTGCCTCTGACTTATATATCTGTCCATCTTCTAGCTCACGCTTTTTTACTGGGTCTTTAATGATATACCCATTTTCTTTTGAATCTTTATACCAATCTTCATAAGATTTATATTCTGCCAATACAGGGTCGTCTTTCTTATTTTTATCCCAATATTCTTTGGCTTCTGATTCATACAGCTGACCAGCCTCTAACTCATTCCCTTCTTTTGGAGATTCTTCTTTTGAAGATTCTTTTTCAAACTTTTCTAAGTCCTCTAAATCAGCTTTAGCCATATCCATTTTTTGTTGTTCAATCCATTTAAACTTTTCTTCTTGGTTTTCAACATTCTTTTCAAAGTCAGAAATAGCTTCTTTCAAATCATTTTTAGCCGCACTTAACTGAGCTTTATAATTAGGGTCATCACGTCTTACTGTATGTTTTGAAAAACGAGATTTAAAAACATCTTTCTTTTCAGATTTTCTAGGAAATTTATTTTTCAGGCTTTCAATAATATCTTTTTCCGAAGATTCTTCTTCCTTTTCAGAACCATACATGCGTTTAAATTCTTTTTCAGCATAATCTAAGTCAGCCTTCTTTTCAGCCTTTTCTTCGGGTCTTGTTTCTTCTTCATAACGTTTTTTCATGGCCTTAATGTCATTATAACGACCACGAATCATATCGTTTCTTGTCTTGTCATCAGGGTCTTTCCCCAATGCCTCGTTATAAATTTTTTCAATATCAGAATTATCTTCTTTCTTTTCAGAACCTTTGCCCATTTCAAGCTTTGCTATTTCTTTCTCAAGCTCGCCCATGTTTTTAGCAATACTTGAGGATGTGTCATAGTCATTTTTCTCAATCACATCTTTATACAAGCCCTTAAGGTCTTTCAGTTGTCTTTTCAACACTTTAAGCTTTCCAGAGCTTTGGCTTTCTTCAGAACCACTCTTTTGCCAATAGTTCTTTACATCTTCATCATCTTTTAATGAAGAGCCAGTGCCGGAACCACTCTTGTCAGTAAAACGTCCATCCTTATCACGAGGATGCTCACTTTCTTTAAATTCATCCCCAACAATATCAGAATCAAAAACAGCCATAATCTTTTCTTTAATAGTTTCCAATAAACCTTTTGAACTATCTGCTACCATAACATCTCTCCCAGCTCTACCTTGTTTAACTAAAGCAACATGGTTGCCAACAATATCTGTCATCTTAAAATCGTAATGTTGCCCATCAAATTCCCCACTTTCACGAACAGGGGTATAGCGATAGCCACAAGACAATTCCTTCTTTTTGCCAGACAAAACCAAATCAATATCCTTTTTGTCGTATATGATGAGGTTATTTTTTAAGTATTTACCATCAACTGTAGCGTGGTCACCCAAACTTCCAACTATTTTTTCTTTTGGGACATCATCCACATCAATTTCAATATGGTCGCGAGTCAACGGTAAATTGTTAAATGTTTTAGCCGCTTTTTCAAGTTCTTCTTTTGGGCATAAAACATTATAGACTTTGTTCGGGTCAAGATTAAATTTTTCGTGGTCAGGAATTTCAATTCCCAAATAGGGGCGAACCTGCTCTTTTGTAATATTAGACATAGATACCCTTAAAAACCCATTTACAGTGTCCAATTCTCTTTTAGATGTTAAAACATTAGAATCAAAAATCATTTATCTTCCCACCTACCATATTTTTCTTCAACCTCTACATCTGTTGGGTCATACCCATAATCCCTTTTGAAAGTAGCCCGTCTTATATTCAAATGCATCGGTATCCATCTGCAATTCTCTGGACAATATCCATTGTACGAATTTATCCTATCGATTGTCAAATCATCACGATATCCATTGGTTTTTGCCCATTTTTCAAACTTAGAAAAATCTTTCCACTCATCACATACAGTTATACCCTTGTCAATATAATATTCATGAAATTCTGTATCTTCATACTTACATCTACACATCATATTGTTCCAGCATATATACAATCTAGTTTTTTTACCACGTATTGTGTTGCCATGTTTGAAATTTCTTTTGGCAAGCTCTTCCTTATGATAACAACCACAAGAAATTGTATGTCCGTTTTTTAATGAAGGTAATAATTTTATACATTCAGAACCACAGTCGCAAACGCATCTGACTAACGGTTTTCCACTATTGCTTTGACCGGCATATTCCAAAACAACAAGCTTACCAAAACGCAAACCGATATACAGTTCGGCGTTTATTTGTTGAGTAGCCTTTTTTGGGTTCTCACGCTGTGTATTAAAGGAATATTTATCATATACAATCATTCTTCATCCTTGTTGGTAATATGTTAGCACATAATTAAATCATTGTCAAATCGGCTATTTTACACCCCTAGCCAAAATTCTGTAATATCTATTCTTTTCTATTTCTTTTTTAATTTCTTCCTCATCCCCTGGTTCTTCAATTACTGGCTTAAATAGACAACGGCAATTTATTTTTTCCCCCGGAAATATATATTCTCCATCAATTAAACACCCCTTATCAATATCAAACATACGACCATCTGCGGCCACATGACTTTCACGAGGTTGTTCACTACGATATGTATAAACCCAAATTGCTCTTTTAATCCCAACAGCATCACACAATGACTTCACAAATAGATTATTACTCTTGTGTGTCTGGTCCCTAACAATAGTCCTAATCCTCCGCCAAGTTATTCCCCTTCTTTTTTCTATTTGCTTTTCCAATTCATCAGCTGACCAATCATACATAATCGCCATCATGGCGACAGTACTTATGCCCAAGAAATACTTTTCTGGAATGCTTCTTATCAAATCCTCATTCTCTATTTCTACGGCATTTATGGCATTATCTGGAACTGTGATATATCTATTTACCCCGACACTCTGTAATGCCGTTCTAAAGCCCACTTCTGTATGGTTTTTGACCGTTCTAGCAAACCATAACGCCATATCTTTTGCTTTATTGCCAAAAATCTTATCCCATTGTTTTATTCTTCTTTGAATAGCCCTTGCCATTTCCTTTGCTGTTCTATTACCATAGTCGGCTAATATCCAATACAAAACAGATTTGTTCATAGCGTCCAGCAATTTATCTAAACGCTTACGATATTCCATTTCAACGCCTTTATTGGCTTTCATCGGCTTTAGTGTTTTCATATATATAGTATATCAGAAAGTAACCTATCTTGTCAACGCCTTGACTTTTCAAAAAAGTTTTGCTATATTATTTACGAACAAGGCGACTTGTTCAAGATAAATAGACAAATATACAAACAAGGAGAAATACAATGTTTATTAAAATCTTTCATGGCAAAAGCCAACAATATACACTTCAACAAGTAAATGATGTTATCTTAGATAAAACTGCCAGACTAATTACTTCTGATGCTTACTATATCCTATGCAAATACCTTGACTTAGTAAATAGCGAGCAACAGTATGCCGATATAGGTAAATGTGATGAATATTTTAATCAGCTAAAAGATTCATTTAAAAAGGAAAGAGAGCAAGATATCAGAGAATATATGGCTGATACATTCCCAAATATTCCAGAACAACTAATTTGCCCTCTATTATCACCAGAAGAAGAAAGAATTGTTAGATATAGTTGTGAACCATCTTGTTGTTGTAACGAAGAATTATCAACCATCTGGATTGACGATAAGTTATACATTACCACAGGGTCAATCTTCGTTATGAATGATGATGGAAAGACTATTGACAGAGTCTAGTCTTTCTGCTATAATATAACCATCAAGCCCTTCCCGCTAAAGGCATAGCACAGCGAATACGGAAGGGCATATTTTTATCTTGACTTTTTTATAAAAATTTTCTATAATGTAAATAGTGGATGAGGGTTTTGTACTAGCCATACCTTTGAACGATACAAAGAAACAACATCCTTGGCGAATGGACGGCGACCATTCAAATACTATGACTGTGCCTGTACACACATATCTTAGTAAATCCAAGGAAGGGCGTATATCAGTGGGCTCTTTAAACCTCGTTATCGTATCCATATTAGGGTGGGGTCGTTTAACGGATAAGACGACACGAAAGTGCAGTTGGGGGTTCGAATCCCCCTCCCATCCAAATAGAGCAACCACCGTTTTATTTATGAATTTTTAATAACCCAGCATTTTGCCAGCCTAAGATAATCTCTTTTTCTTTAGCCATGTCATGTAATGTTTTATATTTTGGGTCATTCGGCCATGATATACCATCCCAACTAAATCCATATAAATCTATTTCTTTTGCGCCAAAAGATAAACAAATATTTACAGCCATAAAACCAGTACTAGGTTGAGCACCTAAACTATTTTTTATTACAGCTCTCTCATAACTATTTATAGTAAAATCAGCTTTATTTATATAGCTCTTGCTTCTATTGGCAACATACTTTGGCTTAAAAAACTCCATCTCAGCCCCTGACATAGGACAGGCCAAGATTAACAAACTTGTTTTACTCCCCTGACATTCTTTATCCTTTATAAAGCCTCTATTAAAACGAATTATAAAATCGTGGTCATCTATATCTTTTCCCCATTTACCATTAAAAATTATCCCGGAATTTCCCACAATAGCAACCCTTTTTTCCTTTATTTCAGGAACAATCTTCATCAATTCGGGATATTTCATAAACCGATACATATAACTCTTATCCTTACCGCAAATATGCAATATTACCGCTTTTTCTTCAGGGATAGGATTATCATATTCCCTGTTATGGCAATAGTTAAATTTTTTATCCAAAAACGTTAATTTACCTTCTTTATTTAAAGTTAAATTTATCGCTGTTTCCTCATGCTGAAATAAATTATCTGGTATTTTACATTCTTTTAATACCTTAAAACATTTTTCTCTAAAATTATACTCTCGCAAGTTCTTTAAATTCATCAATAACATACCAGAAAGCGCATATCTCCTTAACCCCAACGCTCTAGCCTGTATTTTGCTATAATTGTGTCCTTCCGTTACCCCCATATACTTTACGTCTTTATTCCATAATTCATCTAACGGCTTTTGACATATCGTATCACCATCCAAGAATAAAACTCTATCATACGGTAATACAGCCGTTAACAATAACTTTAAATATGTCGCATCACTTATCCTATCTTTTTCCTCTTTATGCCTTAATTCCATATTTAATGGCTGTACAAAATATTCATCGGCTCCATTTACTTCAATAGGCTTTTCAGATACAATAATTATCTTGGCACTAGGATTATACTTCTTTACCGTCTGGATAGACACTTCAGCTAAAGATACGTAATTATCATCCAAACAATAAACAATATTCATCCAAATATCTCCACTTGTATTTTCTTTTTAAGCCCTTCATCATAAGTCTTTGAATACCTATCTAACTTTTTACAGGTATCCAAATCCAAATCCTTCCCAAACATAGCCATATTTCGTTGGATAATTTTAGCCGTTTGTTCTCTAACTATATTCTTTTTGCTTGTTATTTGTCCATTATGTCTACGATAATTTACCATAAATTGCGGTATTAAGTGGTAATGCCTATCCCAATGTTTAGACCAGAACCAGTAATCGCTACATTTATCATACGGGCTATCATATTCCCCAAACCTTTCTTTTCTAAACATAACTGTTGGATTTTTTATTGGTTGCCAGAATGGAAGTTCCTTAGATATATCTTCATCACTTATTTCAAATGCTTCTGCCTTTTCCCTAGCCCCAAACCAATTTAGCCATCCAAATACACAATCTAATTCAGGTCGTGCTTTTAGAAATGCAAGTTCAATTTCTAACTTATCCCAACGCCAGATATCATCGTGGTCGCAAAAACAAATATATTCTCCACGAGCTTCTTTAAGCAGTAAATTATATGCCTTTGAAGTTCCTAAATGACGACCCGAATCTATCCTTATCTTTTTTGTATCATAGTTATCAATAAAAATTCTTATATTCCCATTTTTAACAGAATCTTCACTATCAAGGTGAATTATAAGTTCAAAATCCTGTTCTGTTTGATTAAAAATGGAATCTAACTGCTCTTTTAAATAATCAAGGTTAGAATTATAGCATGACATCAAGATACTAATCATTTCCAACACCTTTATTAAAATATTTATCTAATACATCAGCAAGAATTTTATCTAAAATAGATAGATTCTGTTTCACTGATTCTGGTATATCTTTTTGTATATATCCAACTATCAATGCATCTCTTAACATAACTAGCGTTTGCAAAGATAAACCATCAAATTCTTTTTTTACCTCTTGTATATCTTTCATCTCTTTTCATTTCTCCCATCTACTTTGTTTTCCTAAGTCTTTTTTTAACCAATCATAAGTATCAAATTGAAACATATCATCACTTACTGAAAAGCAATCAGCTACACCAATAGCATATTTTACCCGTTCCATCTGGCTTCGTATCTTTATATCCCCACGATAAGGTTGTTCTTCAAATGCCATATTGCCATATACACTCCTTACAGCCATAGATTGACAATCATCCTTTAAAGCCATGAAATATCTATCCAATGCCATAAAAGTATCAGCATTATAAATACAAGGTATATGTAATTCATGGTCATAATTATTATACCCCTTCCTTACAAGAAAGTCCCTAGCATTTAGTAATGTAGCCCGATAATGTTCTCCACCTGTCGTACTTTCTCCTAACTTGCCCCTTTGATAAAATGGATAGTTAGTTAAATTAGTTGGTTTCACAAAGAATATATCATCATACATTAAAACGAAGTCGCCATCCAGCTCATTTTGAATAATCGTTTCCCTTACCTTATGCCAATGGTTAGTCATAGGGGCACCAATATCCTTACAAGGTGTATAGATTACCTTATTTCTATCTATAAAGTCTGGACATCTACCTGTTATGAAGATATTGTTATAATCCCCAACATATTTTTCTACGCTACGCAAAGAATATAGCAATTCTAGGTCATTATTTATAGATTCCTTATCAGCCATGATATAAACTAAGTCAATCATCTATTTCTCCCATTGTTTCTTCTTTTTGCTATTTCGTTTCCAAGACCGTCTTTCATTCCACGCCATAGCCTTGTCGTCTTGATACGGGTCTAGTTCGCAAACATAATT
Organism: Methanobrevibacter sp.; assembly: GCA_017652345.1. The sequence continues at coordinate 1,954 of JAGCBE010000016.1, read as the reverse complement.
ACTTGATATACTTTTTACCTTATAATCCTTCTTATAGTCATCAGCTATATCTTTTTGCCTTAATGCTTTTCTGTAATGGCTCTTTTTACGAAAACAAGGAAAATTATAACAATCCCAGCATCCCCACAGAAATGTCTTTTTGTATATATTTATACCTTTTTTCTTTTTAGTAACCACTATCTTATTCCTTTTCTGGCCACCAATTAGTCGTTGATAAATTTTCACCAACGCAAAGTTTAAACCCACTAGCGTGGATTCTGAACACTCCATACATTGAACAATCTATTGCCAATGTCATGGCTGGAATCTTTATAATTACCTCTTTTAATATGTTCCCGAATCTAAAATCATCCATATAGCCAATCAATTCAACTGGCTTCCCTCGGTTTTCTCCAGCAACGGCAAAATCACAATATCCACTATCGTGTTTTCTTTTTGTGCTTATTAACAATAACCCATCATATTTGCTTTCCTTTATTCGCCAAGACCGTTGTGGTAAGTTAAGCAATTCCCTTTTTCCATATTTATCCCAGTCTGTCATTTTTGAACCTTTCCAATGTTAGAAAATTTCCTTCTATATATTCCGTTTCCAGTTTTTATCACAAATCCACCATTTTCTTTTCTTATTATTATCCCCCTCTTTAATTCTTTTTTGCTATTAAAAAAATATACTTCATCCCCCTTTTTCATTTTAACTCCTTTGCAATTTTTCGGTAATAATCCATTATATCTTTTACTGAATTTCCAATAAATACCTTGTATGCATCATCAGCTCTGAAACATTTATATTTTCCATTCTTTTCTTGCCGTATAGAACCAAGATATTTTTTGCCATTTTCATACACATCCCATAGGTAAGGTTCTGTTTCAAATAATCCAATCCTAACCTTTGGCTTTTTATCAATAGCTTTATCTATGAATTTTTGTGCAGATGGGTGATTAAGTTTATGATTCAATTTTACTTGTCCAACTTCATAACCCCTCGTATCAAATATACGAATCAAATCCCCACCTATACTATAAGTAAATCCCCTGTAATGATAAATCATATACCCTCCTTTTACATTTTTAGTATATATAATTTTTTTGAAAAAATCAAGTAAAATCTATTATTTATTGCATTTTATCTGAAATTTTCATAAGCTCAAATAGTATCCACATTAAAACCCATAAAATAGCATTTTCTCTATTGCTAATGCTTACGATAATAATAACACCGACACAATAAATAAGCCACAATAATAATACATTCATTCTACTTCCTCCGCCTTAAAATCTGTATCAAAGTCATAATCTTCGTTTTCCATAGTTTCCCAATTATAATCCGAATCCTCAAAATCACATCCAGTTTTTTCAATTATATCTTTTAGATTTCTTTTTGTTGGTTTTTTATCCGACTTGATAAGAACCCTTTGCTTTACCCATACCGATACCTTTTCCCAATATTGTACTTCATATTTTTTCATTTTTCCTCCTTATCTTACATACCAGTTATTGGACAAAATTTCACGACCATCCAGAAAGGTTGGAAACCATTCTCCATCTGACCGTAATCGTTCCATTTCACCATTATTTATTCTATAAATATCATCTTCAACTGTTTTTTCTAATCCGACCTCATATCCTTGTCGCATTTTTGGTAAAACTTCTTCAAAAGTCATTTTAATTCTCCTTTCTATAATCAATTATTTTTATTTTATGATAAGTGCAATCAAATGGTTCTTTTTTAATACATCTCCAATCGTCTGGTTTTACCATCCAAAAGAAAAGCCATCTAGTAAGGTCGGTCATTCTATAATTTTTATTCTTTTTAATAAAATCTATTGCCGACTTTTTTCTTAAGAACCATCTTTCATCATCATACCAACCAAACCAATAAATATTCTTATTACCTTTAATATGTAATAAATCATAATCAGGGGCAAATCCAACATAGGCATCCGTTATATGTTTT
>JAGCBE010000130.1 GCA_017652345.1 Methanobrevibacter sp. | reverse complement strand
CTGTGTTACCAAAGCAACTCATAACGCAATACATTACGGAGACGGGACTACACTCGCTCCAACCAAACCAATAGAAAGGAAACCTGGTGATACTAGGTTGTGGTGAAGAGTATGGAACAGTATCTAGTACACCACGGTATAAGAGGTCAGAAGTGGGGAATACGTAGGTTTCAAAACAAGGACGGATCACTTACTTCAGAAGGTAAAAAGAGATATGACGCTTACAATGAATCTGATAGATTGAAAAAGAACATATCGACTGCAAATAATAAACTTCATGATGCTGGCGAAAAACTAATCAATAGCAGAAGCGACCTTAAGAAAGGTTTCGTAAACATGAAGAATGTAGATGACATAGAGCATCTGTATTTAGAAGCTTCAAATGGAAAGCCTACAAAAGAGTTTAAAGAATTCGATAAGGCTTATGATAACTATTTAGCTGCAAAGAAACAATCTAGAGTCTTTGATAAAGAAAATGCTAAAGCTATAAAAGAAGGCGAAAAGATAGTTCGTGCACTTACAAAAGAAACAGGTAACGAATCAAAAGAGAAGCTTAAAAAGGCTGCTATTATTGGTGGAGCTGCAATTGGAACAGCTCTTGGGGCTTATGGCGCTTATAAGATGAGCGAGAATAATAGAATGAATAAAGAAGCTGCATCTAAAGCTCTTAGAGTTATTAAAAATGACCTCTCAGTTGTAAGCCATACGCCAATAGATAGAGTTAAAATTGATAGTGTTCCTATTTCTAGAAGTACTATACAGAAAACTCTTGGGTCATATACATTAAACGATCTTAAAAATCTTGATCTGTATTAGGAGGTAGAGCTATGGGCTATTACATAGACAAAGAACTTTACCACCACGGCGTAAAGGGCCAAAAGTGGGGTGTACGCCGTTTCCAAAATACAGATGGAACTCGAACCGCTGCTGGTAAAGCTAGAGCGAAAGAGAATTCTTCTGATGATGCTCAAAATGAGCAGAAAAAAGGTTTGACAGAATCTCAGAAGAAAGCCCTTAAGGTTGGCGCAAGTCTTGTGGCTGCAGGTTTAGTTGCTTATGGCGGGTACAAGTTAGCATCAAGCCCTGTAGTAAAATCTAAGATACGTAATGTCCCAGAGATTGTTAAGAAAACTGATCTTGGAGGAAACTCTGAGATAAAGATAGGTAAGAGTATTGGCGAAATAGATAGAAAAGTTGTATCTTCTATAAACAAAGACGGTTGGGAAAATGGACAATTAAAACCAGACTATGCAAGAAACTGTTCACATACTTCCATAGCATACATCTTAAATACTGTTTTAGGTAAAAATGTATCGGCCAAAGGCTATTCTGGAGTTGACGAATTAAGCGGTCTTGTAACTGGGAATGCTGGTAGAAGCAAAGCTATTTTTGATGCTGTATTTGACGGATTAGTAAAAACTGAAATTCCGTTTGACGATCTAAGACCTGACAAAGCTGCTAAACATATAAAAAGTAGCTCGACTGGTATACTGAGATTACAGAATAATGGGCAGGGACACTTCGTAAATTACGAAAAAGATCATCTAGGTAATTTAACTCTAATCGATAGTCAGAACGATACAATAATACAATTCAAAGATGCTTTTATGAAAAACGCACCTTATGTTATCACCGACATAATAGATTGTTCTAATGCTACTTTAAAAGAAAACGCTTCTCAAGTTTTAGAGCATATCGTAAAATAGCGTTAAAAACATTTCTTTAAGTGAAAGGAGAAATAGTTATGGTAAGTTTAAATGAGGCTATTAACATAGCTAAACAAAATAACAAAGGGTTAGTTATAGAAGAAGTTATGGAATCTGAAAAAGAATACATATTTCCAGTAATGACACCAAATGGAATTGACGGTTCAACTTTTTATTGTAAAGTTGATAAAGAAAGTGGTGATTATGGAACATTTGATTTTTGGAAAGAGATACTAACTAATCCAGATTTTAACAAAACTGAAGAAACTATAAAAAGGATCGGCTAAACAGTCGGTCTTTTTTATTTTACAAAAGGAGGTAACTATTATGTACTCTACTGAGTTATACCATCATGGTATATTAGGTCAGAAGTGGGGCAAAAAGACAGGGCCTCCTTACCCACTTTCAGAACAACAGCACCAATCTGTAACCAAATCTGCAGGTAGTGCTCAGAGATTTGCTGCTTTGGAACGAGGCGGTGGATCAGCAGCATCT
>JAGCBE010000129.1 GCA_017652345.1 Methanobrevibacter sp. | reverse complement strand
TGTAGCAATGCTGTTTTTCACTAAGCACCAGAACTGTTCATAATAATCTACAGCCATTGCCTTCAACATACGCATACATCTTCTTCTTTGCTCTGTTAGTTTCTGCATTTCATAGTAATGATAACTACTTTCTTCCTGCATTTTTTCAACTTCTTCTGCAGGGAATTGGTCGCTGTCCATTAGGTCTGTTTCTAGCGAGTTGTATAGTTCATAATGATGAGAATATGAAGCTATTTGATTAGCTATAACCTCAATCAACTCAACTACAGCACCTCTTTGACTATCTTTGTTCTCCATTCTATATTATATTATGAATTAAAACGTTTACATTCTATCTAAGCTTCATTCTGTAGCTTCGATATTTCAATTATGTATTCATAATAGATATTGATAAAGCTTATCTTTCACAAAGCTCTCAGCCTCATCTCTAGTTATAATATGTGTTATGTTTTGATGCTGAATTTTCTTTTGTTTAGTAAACACTAAGTAACTAAACGCTATCTTATCAATATCTGGATGTTGTAAGAATTGAAACCATGGATAGAACCTACCTTGATAGCATCATAGTTCTCGTTTCTCTCACTCATTCCATTTCTTTTTGGCTGTTTTACAGTCAAATAACATCTCTCAATCTATTCACCAATCAATTTCTCAAGTAAGAATAACTTTATATCAACTATAATCTACCTCAACAGCACTCCTCAAGCTCCTAACATCATAGGCTCAAGGCATTCTATACTCAGCAGACAGAGGAATAAGCTGTTCTAATCAATCGTATAGCCATTGAAACTGCTTATCTTCAACTCAACCAGAAGAATAATACTTCATTCTCTCTGGGTTCATCATCTGTCTAGCAATCTCAATCTGATGTTGAGCTGCTTCTGCTCATTGATTGATATTAGCAAATACAATATCTTCTACTAGGTTTCATACCCAATAAGTATTAGCTTTCTTCTTTGGCTCCAGCTCTCACACAAATGCAGGAGCTGGGACCAAAGCTTTCTCTATCTCAGTAACAGAAACAATTATAGTTTTGTATTCTTCTTTTAATGGTGAAAAGCAATAGTACAACATAACACACAATATTAACTAAATAAAATCTAGAATGGGAGCGTATCCTCATCTTCTACGTCAGCTTTAGCTTCAATCTCTTCAGCTGTGATAGAATTGTTTTCTTTGTAGTTAATTAACTCAGCTCATAGCTTTTGTTGATTAATTCTATCATCTGCGGTTAAGTCTGTAGCAGGGGCAAATACTGGATATGTATATTTTACAGCGCCATTCTTTCCGTCTGCCACTTTATCCAACTTAATTCTCTTATAAGCAGGAGCATTTCTATTCTCATCTGCAAATGTTTCTAGCCAAGCTTTCAATCCAGCTCATTTGATACAGATAGTTCTAATTTCATCTGGTTTAGCTGGGTCAAAGATGTGGACATTCTTTGTGAGTTTTAATCCTACAGCCTTAACTTTGTCTTTAATGTCTCTCCATAGACCTTCATACAATACCTCACCATTATTACTTCTAATAGTTAATGGGTCTGTAGCAAAGCTGTAAATTTCTGGAGACCATACTCAACCCTTGTCTCATAGATAACCTTTAACACTTCGGCTGTCAGCTATCACAACAAATTCTTTTGGTAGAGTATATTCTACTTCTTCTTGTTTCTCTCTATCCCATATCATGAACTTTCCGTTCTTCCAGTTAGCCCAAGATAAAGATGGATGTTGTGCTTTTGGTGCACTAGATGTGTTGTTTCAATAGAACATAACAATAATTAATAATAAATGTAAAAGTTTTTTTGTTTAGATTTTTATTTGCTCAAGTAACGTAGGCCCTTCAGAGTTAGAAACCCCGTCTTTTCATCTGGACTGTAGCAAATGGCATCGATTAATCCTCACACTTCTTCATTAGTTAATAACACAGACACCTCCAATGGCGATGGTAGTTGTTGGTCTAGGATGAACTGTATCAATGTCTTTGGTAGAAGAATAGTTCAATCCCAAACATCAATTTTGTCTTTTGTTATTATCCTAATCTTTCCATGGTCATACACTATAGTGTAGCCATTCACGGACATGTATGGATTTATTCCCATTGCTATATTGGTTAATGATAAAGTACCTCCAATGCTACAGGGATGAAACGATTAGGTTTAACTTTCTCATAGTTTCTATATCATACGAGCCTATATTTTATTGAGAATGGATACTCCTTCTCTAAGTGACATAGCAGCCACCAACCTCTGCTCCCCAATAGAAACTCAACCTCATTAGAAAAGTCTGCATCTAGTTCATCTTTCCATTCAAGCCCATTGTCTTTAGCTAAATGTCTAAGCTTGGATAGAGTTTGACTTAACGTAAGGCTTTTCCGTTCATTACTCTCCATCTCGTTATTTATATAAATAAAATAACAACGTTAATATATATATTTTCTACTTAATTTCAAGACTTTTTTAAGGAGTAGTGTAGTCTCTTGGGCTAATCTAATGGCCCTAATTTATTTATTGCACTGTTGTACAGCTTAACTCGGTTAGTACAAGCACTAGCGCAATATTTTCATCTGAGCCAAGCTTGCCCAGTTGTTCTTTTTCCCCATCAATTCTTCTTATACAATGAAACCCATACGTGTATTCATTCTTGTACGGAGCTAAATCTCCTTTTCTTTCCTTTGTACATTAATCCAAATCAATTATTGCTAGGTTTCATTGACGCTTTGAATAGTCAACTCTCAGCATTAGCTACTCAAATAACGTTTTTAATACATTGCTTGTAATCATCTACTTGCGATGCACATTCATTAACTATAGCATAACTTATGTCATAGTTCCCCACTACCTTATTTACCTTAATGGCAAGTTCCCTTGCTGTCATTTCTCGTGT
>JAGCBE010000128.1 GCA_017652345.1 Methanobrevibacter sp. | reverse complement strand
TTATATACTATGAAGTTCATACTATAATTGTCGAAGAAAAATGACATCAAAATATGGGGGTTGATATCTAATTTGCTAATAATTTTTCAACATTCACTGTAATTCTATAATGCACCATTTATCACCTTAGCTGTTAAATAAACTTACAAAGGGGGAGTGGATGTTGATTATATAAAATTCATTTACTTTTATAAATCTAAACTAAAGGGGGTATTTTATGGATAATGAAAGTATAAAAATTCAAATTCAGGATCAGGATGAGAATTCTGATATGGCAGATTTAAACAAAAACAATCTAAAAGGGGGAAATGATATGGAAAATGAAAACAAAACTGTATTAAATGACTACAACGATAAAAGACTTGAAAATATTGGAATTGAAGAGGAAATGGACTTGTTCTTCATTTTAGACAGAAGCGGATCAATGAGTGGAAGTGAAACTGACACCATCAACGGGTTCAACGCTTTCATTGAAAAGCAAGCAGTGAAAAACCACAACATTCGTGTAACCACCATTCTCTTTGATGATAAGTATCAAGTCTTATACTCCAGAAAACCTATCTCTGAAGTGAAAGCACTTACTGAAAAGGAGTACTACGTTAGAGGATGTACCGCATTGCTCGATTCAATCGGAAAAACCGTAAACTCTTACAAAAACGAAGTGGGTTCCGCTATGTGCATCATCACTTCTGACGGATATGAAAACGCATCCAGAGAGTACGATAGGGATCAAATCAGGAATATTATTGAAAACTGTGGATGGGAATTCGTATTTATCGGTGCGGATATAGATTCATACACAGAAGCATCACGCATTGGAATCCGTAAAAGCCGTGTTGCAAATTACAATAAAACTGCTAAAGGACACGAGGACATGTATGAAGCATGTAATCTAATTACCGACAGGTATTACAGAAAAAGAGACATAAACGATAACAACGTGGATTGGAAAGAAAAATTAGACTAAATCTTTCCTTATTTTTTTTATTTCGAGCTGAAAATTGTAATTAAAAACACAATCATCAATCTTTTTCATATTTTACAATAAAAAACAATCGGGGTGATATGTAATGAATATTGTAATTGATGGTATGAATGTATCTTTAGAGCTATTGAACTCTCAAAGGTATAGGAATATGGAAGTAATTCCAGTAAGAATAAAAAATAATGGTCATAAGGACTATTTGACCTTAAAAAGAGGAATCAGTGCAGGTTTTGTTGATATAACTGAATGTGAAGTGTCCACTGTAGGGACTGTTTTAGCTAGAAACAAAGCTAATGTGCCATTGGTCTTGATCGATGGGGATGAGATTGTAGGAGCTAAGCAAAACCGTATCATGAACAGGTCCCTCATAGTTCCACCATTAACAACTATGGAAGTCTCTGTAAGCTGTACAGAACAGGGAAGATGGCATTATGGTAGAACTGGCGATATCTATTTCGATGAAGATAGGGACATGGCTCATTTCCGCTATTCTGATGTTGCAGCTGACTTTTCTACAAGAAGAAATAAATCCCATGACTTATTTGAAAGGAAATCTTGCCAATCTACCGTTTGGGATTCCATACATGACCTTGAAAGGAGAACCGCTTTCAGATCCAGAACAAGCGCTTTGCATGACAATTTCATAAACCATAAGCCTAGACTGGATAGGTATTTGAAAAATTTCCATGTGGAATATGGCCAATGCGGTGCTATATTCATCATTAATGGAGAAATTAAAGGTTTAGAGTTATTTGCTAACCCTTCAATCTATCAGGATTACCATGAAAAGATTTTTAAAAGCTATATCATGGAAGCAATAGTTGACTTTAGGATAAACCGTTGCAGGGATGACGTATGGGAATTCCTAAGGGAGATTTCTCATAGTGAATTCAGAACTTCCAGATGGGAAGGAATTGGAAGGCATCTTCAATTTGCCAATGATTTTGGCTATGGTGCTGCCTTGTTTGATGGATGCAGTTTGGTTCATTTAAATTATTTCAGCAGCGGCAAATCAAGAACCATTAGAAGAAAGCCAGGTAGAAGATACGGAACCTTTAGAGATTTCGTAGACGATTGTTAAATAAATAGTTATTTTAGCTATTCTTTCTTTTTTTCTATTTTTCAACCAAATTTATTCAATAATTATTTACATAATAAAATACTATATTTCATTAAGTATTGGATTACTTGATAATTTTAATATTTGATGATTTTTTAGAGGAATTTTATGAATAAATATGTTGAAAAATGGGTTGAATCCAGCCTAATATTAAAGATACTTATTGGATTAATAATTGGGGCAATTTTAGGTCTTGCAGTTCCACAATATGAAATGATTGGGCTTTTAGGTCAATTGTTTGTAAGTGCATTGAAAGCTATTGCTCCACTTCTTGTTTTTGTATTGGTGGCTTCAGCTTTAGCTAAAGCTGGAGAAGGTATAAGAAGCAGATTCAGGACTGTAATCGTTTTATATATCTTCTCAACATTCCTTTCTGCTATGGTTGCAGTAACTGGCAGTTTCCTATTCCCAGTGTCAATGCATCTTACACAGGCCGGGGAAGTAACTGCTCCTGGAGGTTTAGGTGAAGTAATAAGCAATATGCTATTGAATATTTTCACTAACCCATTGCAGTCACTCTCTCAAGGGGATTACCTTGGAATCCTATTCTGGGCAATCGTATTCGGTATTTGCTTGAAGCAAGTTGGAAGCCCAACCACAAAGAATGTATTTGAAGACTGTGCAAACGCTACAAGCTTGATTGTTAAGGGAATCATTCAATTCGCTCCAATCGGTATTATGTCACTTGTATTCAGTGCAGTGGCTGAAAGCGGTTTAAGCATTTTCATTCAATATGGACAATTGATTGTACTCCTTGTTGCTTGTATTGCAACAGTTGCATTGATTACAGATCCATTGATTGCAGCATTCGCTTTAAGACGAAATCCTTATCCCCTCGTTTTCACTTGCCTTAAGGAAAGTGGTATCACTGCGTTCTTTACAAGAAGTTCAGCAGCGAATATTCCTGTGAATATGAGACTTTGTGAAAGATTAGGTCTTGACAAGGACTTCTATTCAATAAGCATTCCACTTGGAGCTACAATCAACATGGAAGGGGCAGCTATTACAATCACAATCATGACTTTAGCTGTTTGTCATACTTTGGGAATTGCTGTAGACTTGCCTACAACCATTGTTTTATGCATTATCTCTACATTAGCTGCAGCTGGATCTTCAGGTGTAGCCGGCGGTTCACTGCTTCTTATTCCAATGGCTTGTTCATTGTTTGGAATACCTGCAGACATTTCCATGCAAGCTATTGCAGTAGGATTCATCATTGGTGTAATTCAAGACTCCTGTGAAACCGCTCTTAACTCAAGTGGGGATGCATTGTTCTCTGCAACTGCTGAGTATCACGATAGGGCAAAAGCAGGTGAACCAGTTAATTTCCTAGGTGAATTTGCTAAAGATAAGGAAGAGGCAACTGCTTAATCTTCCTTTTATTTTTTTAACTTTTTTTCTATTCTTTTTTCTTATTTTTGAAATTCTTTTTTTATGTTCTATAAATTATAAAATTATAAAACTAATAAAGACAATAATATAAATTATAAAATAATTTTATCAGATTTATACAATTAAAAAATGGGTACTAAAATGAATTTTGAACTTCTGTTAAAAGATTTAAAACCAAGTCAGGAAGAGATTGATGCAGTCGGTGAGACAAGTGATAAAGTAATTGACTTTATCAATGACACCTGTGAAGAAGAAGGAATCGATGCTAAAGCTATGGCTGTAGGTTCCGTTGCTAAAAATACTTGGTTAAGCGGTAAATCTGATATTGATATTTTTATTCATTTCCCTACAACAGTCGATATGGATTATCTTAAGGAAACAGGCATGTACTTGGCATATAAAACCAATGATGAATTTAACGGGAAAGCTAATCAACATTATGCATCCCATCCTTATTTAACTTGTGAAATAGATGGTTTTGAAGTGGATATAGTGCCTTGCTATGAAATTGAAGAAGGGGAATCCATTATTTCTGCTGTTGATAGGACTATTTTACATACAAAATACATTAAAAAGAACTTAAATACAGAAGAAAAGCAAGATGAAGTTTTATTGCTTAAGAAATTCATGGATGCTGTAGGGACTTATGGCTCTGAATTCAAAACAGGAGGATTTGCAGGTTATTTATGTGAATTGCTTATCTTGAAATACGGCAGCTTTGAAGAAACTTTAAGAGCTGCTCAAAACTGGAGATACAACACTAAAATAGACTTGGAAAATTTCGGCACTGCAAAAGACTTTAAGGAGGATCCTCTTGTTTTCATTGACCCAACTGACAAGAACAGAAACGTTGGAGCTGCTTTAAGAATAGAAAGGTTTGTTGATTTCATTGTAGCTTCAAGAAACTTCTTGGATATTCTTGATGACAGGGAACTTGATGAAGAGGAAAAACAGGAAAAAATAATTGAATTCTTCAGACCTCTTCATAAGGAGCATTTAGACAAGCCAAATGAAGAAATAGCAAAGGATATCATTGATTCATTTAAGGATAGAGAAACCCAAACTTGGGTTATCAAGTTCCATATTCCTGACATAATATCTTCCGATGTTCTTCATCCACAGCTTCTTAAAACTGTCAGTTCTATATGTGAAAAGATAAATATGGAAGAATTTTCTGTCTTCAAGTATGATTACTGGACTGATGAAGAGGAATATGTTATTTTCACAATTGAACTCAATGTATTTAAACAAGGAAAATACTACATCCACAAAGGACCTAAAGTCTGGCCTAAGAAAGCTTGTGACAACTTCAAGAAAAAATGGCAGGATGAATTGTATCCATTGGATGAATATATGGTATTGACAAGAAAAAGAGACTTTAAGACTGCAAAAGAATTTATAGACCATATTCTTGATGATGAAAATGACAATATAATCAAGTTTGGAAAAGGAATTAAAGAAGCTATTTGCAATGATAAAGAGATTATTGAAATCGATGAATTCCTAAATGACTTGGATAGCCAGTTCGATTATGATACTTCAAATAATACCGGTGAAGAGTTGACATATGATTATTTAAACTCTTTAGATAACTTCTTAA
>JAGCBE010000127.1 GCA_017652345.1 Methanobrevibacter sp. | reverse complement strand
TTTAAGTAAAAATAAATAATTTATGTTGGTTGATGATTAAGGTTGTTGATTACAATTTCATGAAACATTTATCCTAATTTGATTTGAGAATCTAATTAAAATTATTTTGGAGAAGGTTATATGAAAACTCATGTGATAGTTGTATAACTTTTGTTCTCTCTACACTACTTTTTTTTAGAACTCCTGATAATTAAGCATTTTCATCTATACTGGAGAAGATGTATCTAATGGAACTCCAAATCATGTACCATAAACTGAGCCAAATAAAGATACTATGTAACTATTGTTCTTGTATTGGAAAAGTTGCAGTGTAAGATACTAAAATTATTGCAAACAATAGATGAAAATGAATTATTGTTATGCCAATGTCGATATGAAATTACTTTAAAAGTTGTCTGATATTGGAATATTCTTCTAGTTTAATAATATTGCTTTTATTTCAAATAAAAACTATATAAATTGATTAATTCAATATATGTCTGAAGAATTAGTATTTAATTAAGAATTAAGTTAAAATACATTTATTCAAATATTTGAATAAATCTTTATATATAACTATTTAAATATTTGAATAATTATTTATATATGTTAATTCAAATATTTGAATATATATAATGAGGATGTTGCTATGATTGAAAAGGAAGAATTAATCGCAAATTTCATTAAAGATGAATTGACTGATGTTCCCAATATCTTAAATAAAGAGTTATCTAACAATAATATGGAATTCAACTCCCGAGAAGAATTGGATGAGATAAAAGGATACTTGGATACTTTTTTAAAAGAAGATACTTCAAATAAGATTATAGTTTTGCCAGGTCTTAGGGGTGTTGGCAAAACAACATTGATTCTACAGGCATATGAATATCTCTTAAAAGAAAAGAATATTCCTCCCAATAATGTGTTATACATTTCCTTTGATGATTTAAATGATCTGGTTGAATGCAATATAAGACAGATGGTTGAAGTATACCTGAAAAACATATTTCATGCAAACTTGAGAAATTTAGATGAAAAGGTTTTCATATTCGTTGATGAATCACAAATCGATAAAAAATGGGCTTCCTCTGGAAAAGTAATATACGATAAATCATATAATATTTTCATGATATTTACAGGTTCTTCTGCTCTTCATTTGGAACGCAATGATGATCTTGCAAGAAGAATGCGTAAAAAATCCATAACTCCTCTAAACTACACACAGCATTTAAAATTAAAATATGGTATTGACGTAAGTTGTTTGTCTGCTGATTTAAGAGATTTGATATTCGGTGGAGATATTAATAATGTTTTATCATCAGAATTTAAAGCAAATAACTTATTGACCAATTGCTTGAATTACTCTTCTACAGATTGGGAGGAATATTTTAAATTCGGTGGTTTTCCAATATTGTTTGACAAAAAGTCACATCGGGAAATATGTGAGGATTTGGTTGAAATTACACAAAGGGTCATTACAAAAGACATGCCGCAAATAAAAGAGCTTTCATCTGAAAACCAATCCAATGCAAAACGTATTTTAAGATATCTTGCTCTCCAACAGCCTGGAGAATTAACACAAGCGAATCTGGCAAATTACTTGAAAACATCAACTGCAAATGTAAATAAGATATTGGATTTGCTTGAAAAGACCCATCTGATTTTCCATTGTGAGCCGTATGGTGGTTCAGCCAAAAGGGTTAAAAAATCATGGAAATATTATTTTGCAACACCCAGCATCAGACATGCCCTGTCAACCAAAGTGGGAAACCCATTGCTTGGAAGTGATGATTATGAAGGGTTCCTTCTTGAAAACCTAGTTGCATCAAATTTGTTTAACTTATCCAATAATCAATTCACAAATTTCACTATCTATTATGATGCCGACAAAAAAAGAAATGTTGATTTTCTGATTCAAAAAGATTGCGAAAACATCATTCCAATCGAGGTGGGTCGTGGAAAGAAAAAGAAACTACAGATTAAACATGCCATCAACAAATATAATTGTCAATATGGTATAGTGGTTGCAAATAACTACTCTTCTGTAAAAAAGGATGATGACGTAATTTTTATACCTCCAAAAACATTTTCATTTTTATGAAATAGCTATTAATTATATATAACTTAAAAATTAAATCATTAATTAATTAAAATTATTTCGGAGAGGAGTTATATGAAAGGGCATGCGATAGTTGTCATACTTATGGTCTCTCTACACTACTTTTTTTAGAACTTATAATAATTAAAGATTTTCATTCGTATAAAACTTATAAAGTTCAGATACTTATCGATTTCAAGTACTGAAACTCTGATACAATTCATTTCGCATATTATAATTACTAAAGTAATTCAAAAGATTAAGGCATTATATCAACTTACAATTTCTTTACATACATATTTTTCCAACTCCACCATATAATCTCATCAATATATCATCTTAATTATCCCATTTGCTAATATACCACTTGTTATTTATTTTTTCCAATGTTTGTTGTGAATGAAGAGTCCATGTTCCTTTAATTCCGTATACTTTTGCATCAAGGGTTACATCTGCCTTAAATATTGCTTTATTTTCACCACATACTTTTATATCAGGATTGTTAATTGTTGATTTGTAATAGTTTAGTGTTCCATCCATGATCTCATCGATGAATTCTTGTTTTGTCTGTGTTTTTCCGGACATGTGTGTTAATGTATAATTATCACATATGATTTCATTTAATTTTTCTAGATTCTTTTCAATCATTGCTTCCTGAAAGGCCATAAATCTTTCAAGGACGTCTTCCTGAATGTCTGTCAAATTTCTTTTATTAATTACAGATACATTCATATTAAAACCTTCTTATTGTGGAAATTTATCTTTATCAAGTGTTTTAACAACTTTTGCAGGCACACCTACAGCCACAGAATAATCCGGAACATCTTTTGTAACAATGGCTCCCGCTCCAACAATTGCATATTTTCCAACTGTGACGCCAGGCAAAATACTCACACCTGCTCCAATCCATGCCCCTTTTTTAATAACGATTTTCTCGCATAAAAGTACCTGTCTTTCATATTCATCATGATTATTGGACAATAATTGAACGTTTCCTGCAAGCATTACATCATCTTCTATTGTGATTCCGCCTCTGGCCATTGCAAGGCAGTTGCTGTTGATAAACACATTATTTCCAATTTTCATTTTGTGAAATGCTGCACCGGCAAATGGTGCAGTGATAGTGCTGTTTTCTCCGATGTTGCCATCGAGCAATTCATTAAGCAATGCTGCATACTCTTCAGTCATAGGCTCTGTGTGGTTGAATTTAAACAGGACTTTTGATTGCTTGATTGACTGTTCCAATTCTTCCTGTGAAATTTTATCCAAATCTACTCTCTCCATTCTATCATCTCCTTAATTTATTTACTTTGTTGTGGCAATGGAATTCCCTCTTTTAGACTTAATTCTTTTATTTTTAAAAACCACGCCATATTTCTTGCAAGAGTTGTCATTGTCCTTAATCCTTCCAGATCCTCCAGTGCCTCTTCCGCTTTGGTACCATAGATTACATTCCAGTATGTTGAGCTGATTATTGGCATTTCAGCCCATGTGAAAAATCTGTTGATTGTATCGATTGCGGTCATAGTTCCCGCTCTCCTGGCACTTGCAACTGCAGCTGCAGGTTTTAGGCGAAATATCCGTTTTCCGCCAAAAAATGAAGAGAAAAACACTCTTGTCATGAAGTTTGTCAATGTCGGATTGACTGTACCGTAATAGACCGGTCCACCAAAGATGAATCCGTCAAATTCCTCTGCTTTTTCAACAAAAGCATTGACTTCATCATCAAAAACACATTTTCCAAGTTCGCTGCATTTTCTACAGTCAATGCATCCCCTAATATCTTTATGTCCCATACGATAGATTTCAGAATTTATGTTTTCTTCATTGAGGGTTTTTTGTATTTGCTTTAATGCTACATAGGTGCATCCTTCTTTATTTGGACTTCCATTTACTAATAATACTTTCATGATTTCAACTCTTTTTATTGAATTTAATAGTTAATTTATATTGATTGTTATATAAAGTTAACTATTAACTATGATTAACTATTTATACTATCATACATAAAATTATGTTTAGATATTATGACATTCGATGAAAATCCAGAAAACATATTCATTTACCATTATGTTGAGGAATTAATCTCAAGTTATGGGTCATATTATGAATCCAACCTTAATTACAATGATTTGACACTAAAGGAATTTTCTGTTCTTTTAAGAATAAGATTCCAGGGTGTTGCAACCCAACATGATTTGGTGGAATTGTTTAAAGTGAGCGGAGCATACATTGCAAAGCTTTTAAGAAAATTTGAGGACAATGGATATATTGCACGAAAGGAGGATCCGGAAAACAGGAGAAAAAAACTAGTCAAATTGACAGATGAAGGAATCAAAAAGACAGATGAACTAATAGAAGTCATACAAAACTGGGAAGATAAAGTTACAGCCGGCATAAGTGAAGATGAAATCAAAACTCTAAAAGAGATATTATTTAAAATAACAATGATTTAAAATATGGTGACAACATGGAATATATGAAATTAAACGATGGATTGGAAATTCCAGCAATAGGATTTGGAACATTCATGATTCCTGCAGACGGAACAACATATGAAACCGTGAAAACTGCAATCGATTTGGGAATAAGACACATCGACACAGCAACAGCATACTTCAACGAACAGGAAGTGGGTCAAGCCGTAAAAGACAGTGAAGTAGAAAGAGAAGACATTTGGATTACCTCCAAATTATGGCTACAGGATTATGAATATGAGGACGCCAAAAAAGCCATTGACCTGTCACTGGAAAAATTAGGCACAGATTATATGGACTTATATCTACTTCATCAGCCATACGGCAAAGTTGATGAAGCATGGAGGGCATTGGAAGAGGCCAAGGAAGAAGGAAAAGTTCTCTCAGTCGGCGTGAGCAACATGACACCGAAATTATGGAACAAATGGGTTCCTGATTTTGATTCAATACCTTCAGTCAACCAGGTTGAATTCAATCCATATATCCAGCAAAAGGAATTAAAAGAAATTTTAAATCCATTGGATGTTAAAATCCAAGCTTGGGGACCATTAGGCAGAGGAAATGCAGATTTATTAAATAATCCTATAATCTTGGAACTTGCCGAAAAATACGGCAAGAATGCAGGCCAGATAATCTTAAGATTTGAAAATCAGGAAGGAATAATCGTGTTTCCAAAATCATTGACCCCCGAAAGAATCAAATCAAACATGGAAATATTTGATTTCAAGCTAACTGACATCGAAATGGATAAGCTACGTGCATTGGACACTGGAAAAGGTTCACATGACCCTGATGCTCCAGGCGTAGGTGAAATGTTAATGAATGCATTTGATGTGCATGCAAATGAATAGAAGGGAGGCAAAAACATGGAATTTAACTTAAACGAAAATAGGGAAGTAGTCGCATTGCTTGGTGCAGGAAGCATGGGAACCGCAATAATAAAAAGAATAAGTACAAATAGGATAATACTTTTAGGAGATATCAATGAAGATAACCTTAAAGCAAGAGAAGAAGAGCTTAAATATAATGGATATGCCGTGGAAACACAGGTTGTCGATGCAATGGATGCAGAATCCGTTGAGGCGTTTGCCAAAAGGGCCAGCGAACTTGGAGATGTTAAATATTACATACACACTGCAGGCGCATCACCGAACCAGGCAAGCCCGGAGCATATCATTAACCTGGATCTTGTTGCAACATCCCTTGCAATTGACATATTCGGAAAATATATGGCCAAAGGAGGTGCAGGACTCATCATCTCAAGCCAAACTGGATACATGATGAATTTGCCTCCTGAAGTCGAACAGCAAATTGCATTGGCATCAACTGATGAGTTAAAGGATTTGGATTTCATTAAAAATGATGCAATGGTCAATTCAGGTGTGGCATATGTAGTTGCAAAAAGGGCAAACCATCTAAAGGTCAGAACCGCCGCAGCAACATCCTGGGCAGACAGGGGTGCGAGAATAAACTCAATTTCACCGGGAATCATAGTAACTCCACTAGCCTATGACGAATTTGAATCAGCAGGTGATGCCTATCAGGAAATGATTAATTCATCCCCAGCAAAAAGAGTAGGAACATCAGAAGAGATTGCAAGAGCTGCAGAATTCCTATTGAGCGATGACTCATCATTCATCACAGGAATTGATCTCCTGGTTGACGGTGGAGTAATAGCATCAATAGCCAGTGGAAGATACTCCCTGGAATTACAATAAAAAAACAGGAGGCATAGATTATGAAATATTTAAACAAAGAAGATTTTGAAAAGGCAAATATTTTTGGCATGGGCAGTCCAAACGATGCCTTTGCACAATATTTTATCGGAAACTCATACCTAAATCCCTTAAATGAATTTGGAGAATCTCCAGTATTTGTTGCCAATGTCACTTTCGAACCAGGATGCAGAAATAATTGGCACATTCACAAGGCAAGCAATGGAGGCGGACAAATTTTGATTTGTATAGCAGGTGAAGGATGGTATCAAGAAGAAGGCAAAGAAGCTAAAAGTCTTGTTCCTGGCACTGTAATTACCATTCCTGCAAATGTAAAGCATTGGCATGGTGCAAAAGCAGATTCATGGTTTTCACACATTGCTGTTGAAGTTCCCGGTGAAGATACAAGCAATGAATGGTTAGAAGAAGTAGATGAGGAACACTATAAGAATTTAATCGATTAAGATTAGACATAACTATTGAACCATCACCAACAACAAATCTCAAATATGCGAACAATTCGTATAAAACGTATGATATAGTTCGCATGATTATCAAATTCCAGAACTAAAACTAGGATAGGGAATTTATTTTTCTGTAATTATTAAATTTTTGAAAGTTAACCTACACCATAAATCTATAGGTAATTTTCAGTTATTTTAGTTGCAGATTCAATCATTTTTGGACAAAACTCCTTGAATATATTATTATCCAATGCGTATTTAACACCTTCTTCGGTTCTAATGTCACAATTAAGTAACTCTCTACAGATATATGATCTGTTTTCCTTTTCAAATTCATCTAAAAATTTTTCACACACTTCATTGCTTTTGGTTTTACTATCACCATATTTAAGGCCTAATGCCATTAGTGCACCTGTGCAAGCACCGCAAACTTCACCTTTACGCATACCTCTGCCAAAGCATGCGCCGATTTTCAAGGCTTGTTCTTCTGAAAGACCTAAATTCTGTGAAAATGTTGCAAATACCGCTTGTGAACACACATATCCGTTTTCAAATAATTGAATAGCATTTTCTATATTTTTCATATATTATAATTTAATTATTTTGACTTATCAATGTATAGCATTAACTGGATGGCACTACGGGCATTACCTACTAGGCATGTTTCATATGTTTCAAGGATTTAGAAATTTTCAGACAGAACATATAAAATAATTCCGATACTTATCGATTTTGCCTCTTAAAACTCTTTAATTTATATGAAGAACCCCTATAAAAATACGAACATTTCGTTTAAACAAAGTTAATTCTCAAAACTTTCATTTGGTGAGCTGCTGACATTAACGCCAGAGATATTGAAAATCAAACTTGATTCAACTCATATAGCAGGGTTTTTCAAAGCAATTTTCAAATCTCAAATGGCTGATGTTAATGTCAAAATCAACTGTTAAATGAAAAGAAAAAATAGCTATTAATTATATATAACTTGAAACTTAAAATATTAATTAAGTATTATTTGGAGAGGTTAAAATATGAAAGGTGA
>JAGCBE010000126.1 GCA_017652345.1 Methanobrevibacter sp. | reverse complement strand
GTAAAGAAAAGACCCACACAATGTGTGTGGATCTAATCTGTGATAGATAATTATTGTGAATACTAAATTTCTCTTACTTCATCTGTCAAATCATAAGAACCAGCGTTTGAATCAGCAGGTTGAATACTTATATTTGTCCTTACTATTGTTGAATCTAACCCTGCTGACGTTCCGATTTTTATTGTTTGCATATCTAAATTTGTTGAGTCTTTATAAGTCAAGCCATATATTAAATATGTATCATTGTATTGTGCTGTGCTATCATAATATTTACCACACGCTTGAATAAATAAAGTTTTATCTGTAATATAATTAAATAAAGAATCAATAGTAAAAGCTACATCGCTTTTGTTTATAATTGTAATTCTAAATCTAAATCTTCTAGCTTGGGTTGTGCTGCGTGAATAAATTTGGATATTATGGCTATAACTCTTACCACCACTGATATCAAGTTCGATTTCACTATCTTCTGCAATATTGATTGTTGAATCACCTATTGTTGAAATCAAAGCAACATATCCATTTTTAAATACTATCCAGTCATGAGATTTTAATTGATATGAAGGCTGAATATATGACTTTGTATACGTTCTTGTTCCAGGAACAAAATCTTCGCTTGTATATCTAATTGAATAACCAGCTGGACCAGTAGGACCAGTAGAACCTTCAGAACCAGCTTCTCCTTGAGGTCCTCTAATTGAAGAGTAAAATTGAATTAATAATCCGTTTTCATCTGATCCAGTGATTTTAAATAAGTTTCCTACAGTATCAATAAGCCATCCAGTTTCAACATTTTCTGGAACATTTGTTAAGTTTCTAGCTACAGCAATACTAGCTGTATTTAATTCTCCAATACAATAATAACTTTCTAAAATTTTACTTTTTAATTCTTCAATATCCTTCATGTTTTGATAAACTTGTTCTTGTTCATTTCTATATATTTTATCACCGATTTTTACTGCCATATTAATTTACCTCCTTAATTGAATTATTTATGTCATTTTCAAGCTTTTTAGCATTAAGTGTATTATTAACACTCTCTTGTTTTAAAAGCTCTATTTCGGCTTGTTTTCGTTTTTCTTCTTCATTCAATTTTTTATCAACATACATTTCCCATTCTAACCATCCTTCAGTGAACATTCTTTCAACGTCTCCCATATGAACGAGACCAAAACCAATTGAAAGAACTATTGAGAATGTAGAAGATATAAATTGACTATTGTTCCAACATAAAACTCCTAGACCAAAGCCTAAAAGTCCAAAGAATATTCCTAGCGTTTGAAATATACCTTTCATTGTCTTTTGTTTCTTTTCCCATTTGAATGGATCTACTGGAATCAATTCCTTTCCGTTCATGCGTTCAAAGTTTTTAAGATGAAGCTCTTTTGCTCTTAAATATTCTTCTTCATCCTTAACATTTAGTTTTCCTTGATTATGTAATGCTAAATAAATCATCAATGAACATATTGAGACAGCTATTGCACAAGTGAAATATAATATCCACTCGGCAACTGTTGTCGGAAATTGACTTGTTCCAGTTGCATAAGAACCAAGCAATGGGACTAAAAACATTGCAATTGCTGAAAGTATAAATACCGCTATTGCATTTTTAGTATTAGAGATAAACTCTCTCGTTTTCTTTCCTCTTTCTTTATTGTATATCATATATTATTCCTCCTTTGGAAGTCGTTTGTCAATTTCTTTATTTATAACGGCTTTTTCATGGAAATGTTTATGTAATGGACGACATATAAATTCATCCGAAATACAACAAATTCCAGCCACTATAATAACAACTTCAATTTGTTTAACAACAAAGTAACATCCAAAAAGTAATAAATAAGTAATAGATCTACAATTATATTTTGATTTAACACCTAAAACTGTTAAGAACAACGCACTTGTAAAGCATAATCCTAAACTTAATTTATGTGTAATATCAATTGTTCCATCCATACATCCTTTAATACCAAAAATTATTAAGGGAAGAAATGTAAATAATACCCCTAGCCAAAAGAATAAGAAAGAGAGTTTCATATATCTTTTTGTAGTTGCTGACATATTATTCACCTTCTTCTTGTTCTTCAGTTTTTTCTTCAGTTTCTTCAGTAGAAGCTTGTTGTAGTTCTTCAGCTAACGCATTAAAACGTATTAACATATTTTTAAAATCTTCTTTTAAACTAACAAGTTCATTTTTATATTCTTCATTTTGTTGAATAAGTTGTTGGTTCTTTTTAATTACGTTCTTCATGTCTTTGTCTAGTTGCTTCAAATTTGTTGCATTAATTGAACCTTTCCATTCATTGATTCCACCTAGAACCTTAAACATTGTTAGAATACAAGCTAGTCCAGCAATTAAAGCTGGTAAACAGTTAGTCAAAAATTCAATTACTTTTTCAGACATTATTAATCATCCTCCTCTTCATAGATATATAATGGTCTATCAGTTGCTAAAACAATTTTGAATAATTTTTTGAATTTATCTAAAAATTCTTTTGAAATTCCATCATCAAGTAACATTACAAGTTCATTATAAGCACTTAATTTTGATTTCTTATTGTTAGCGGTATCTTGTGAATCAATATAAGTTGTTTCTTCTAAACTATCAGTTGTTGGAGCTGAAGCGTCATGCATTGCGTGATTATATATCATTTTACCTCCAACTCTTATATCATCTTCAGTTAAACCCCTAATTGCTTTTTGAATTTCGAGTTTTCTTTGCCATATTGGACCATATTCAAATATAGTTGTAAAAACCTTTAATTTAAACACATCTATATTGTCATTTGAAATTGGAGTATCATTATATCTAGCATAAAACATAGTAAAGAATAAAGTAATATTATCAGGCATTGTCACATTGTTTACTTGTTCTACTCCATCATATAATCTTTCTCCTACTCGATAAAATGCTGAATCTTTATATTCAGTTTTAAATTCTTCACTATCAGTCCATACGTCAGCTAGTGACATTGTGTTATATTTAATCATTATCTTCACCGCCTTCATTTACAGATGTATCAGTTCCAGTTTGTGTTTGTGAATCGTCACGATCATATAACATTCCATCCCCATTAGTATCAGCTTTAATAATAGTTTCAGAAGGTTCAAACCACATTCCAATATCCCATATACTATTTATAATGTTACAAGCATTTTGAGATATTGTGACTTTATCTTGAAGCACTAAACCGACTGGTCCACCATTTATATCAGCTTCACTTTGAAGTTCATGTGCTTTCTTTTCAAATAATCCACCATTATCTATACCATATAATGAAAGTCTAAAATTATCTAAACTTTGCATTGCTAACATATATTCTTCTGAATTATTTGTTTTAGTTGTGTTAGTTAGTTCTTGGAACTCTAAAGTAGAAGTTAGTGGAATCCAAGGCTCACCTTTTAAAGCTTTTGTTTCCATTGCATTACATGCTTCAGCAACTTCATTTGCTTGGTCTCCATCTTGCACTCTTACACCAGTTACACCAGTTCCAAGTAATAATGAAGTTCTCATAAATGGAATACAGTCAGACATTACATCTATAATATCTTCTTGAAGGAATGAACGTGGAATAATATTTGTTGGATCTAATTGTGGGTTATAATCTCTTATGATTACTGCACTATTATATAAATCATCTTCAGTTATAATTTCTTTTGGAGAATATACAACTTTTAAGCATAGAGAAGATAAGTAAATTTCAATTGGAGTTTTTTTGTCTTCTTCTGAACTTGCATTAAGTGGAACGGGCTTTATATAATTATATCTACCATAAACGTCAAGCCCATTTCCTTTGTCACTACAAAGAGTAAAAGGAAGAATGAAGAATTGTTCTAAATCTTTTGAATAAAACAAACATAATTGACCTTTATAATACAATAGTCTTTCCAAGTCTTGGCTTGTTAGATCACATGGAATATTATACCATTTACCTCTATTGATAGCGTCTTGTTCATCAAGTATTCTTAATGCTCTTTTTATGCCTTCTTTTAATTTACTTCCACTTTTACCCATTTTTACAGGTAAACCAGTTTTTGGGTCAATTCCAGCTTTAATCATCCATTCAATGTTAGGAAGAAAAGCATTATTTTTTCCGTTACCTTTTCCCATTACTTGCCACTTCCTCTCATCTTAGCTAGTTCCTCCATTTTTTCTTGAACTAACTTTTTTCTAGTTTCAAAGTTTTGTCGTTGAAGAGCCATTGCTTCAACTCTTTTAACCATATTTTCGTGAGCTAGTTTATACTTCTCACTCCATTGGTTAGGGTCACCACTAAATTTTTTTAGTTGTGATTGAAGTGATTTTTCTTGTTTAGCAATGCCCTTCTCTTCTTTAAGCATGTCATTTTGTAGATTAGTAGTCTCTAATTGTTGATTAATGACGTCTAATTCTTGTTTTTCACCTTTTGCCTTATTCTTATTCACTTCACTCTTTGCAACGGCTGAAATGGCGATTTTTTCAACAGCACCACCAATTTGACCGCCTAAATTTGAAAAGCCTTGTTCATAGTAACCCATATTATACCTCCTTTGTTATATATAATCCCATCTCTAATTCATTATTGATATCAGAGACAAGTGTATAATCATTTTCAACACCTATACAATCAGTAAATCTTACTACTGAAGCTTGGAAGAATGTTTCGGTGTTGGCTTGTAAGTATTCTTCCATAAATCCCATAACCATTATTGTCATACCATTATACTTGATTAAATTATCAAAGTTTTGTTTATCTTGTGGAGTTGTATCATAAACTTCAACAAAAGGGAAAATCCTAAAATCAGTATTAATAGAAGTCATTTTTCTTATTGTGTTTGGTTGAGATTTTATATTATCTAATTGATAATTGAATAATTGTCTTCTAGCGTTGATATCTATTGACTGATTTTCACGCATGAAGTCAATTTCCTTTTCCATACCAATTACATTCATAACAGCTTTAATTGGATTTAAATTATATGATCTAATTCCAATTGTTTCTTCATATGCTTTATTTTGTAATTGATTTTGGGAAATTTGTGTCTTAATTTCAGTATCAAATATTGCTTGATAATTCTTATTAGAGTTTACATATTCATTCCAAGCATTGCTTAATTGAGTGATACTATAATTTCCGTTATATAAAAGTCCTCTTTGGTCAGTTAATCCATTAAATGTAGAAGTGTTTAAAGAATAAAGATAATTCCAAGTAGGTTGAACTTTTATGTAAGAACTAAATGGTCTATAATCATATGATATTTTCCATTCAGTTACACCTTTGTTCATTGCTGGATTAAATTCATAAACACTTTCTTTATTTGGTGAACATAAGAAGTATTGCCTTAACTGTGTTATTTCCTTATAAGAATAACTATCACCACTTAAAGTTAATTCTTCTCTTGTTTCACTTAAAGTTAATTCACCACTTGATTTTGAAGCCCAAAAGTAATAACCGCATACTGTGTCATCAGCATCCAAATATATTGCTTGGCTATTTATTAAGCTAAAGTCAATAGATGGACTTGTAGGAACACTAAACGGACAATAAGGAACAATTTGTATATCATAAACTGAACTACCACTTGCTTGACAAATTGCTTGTGCTAAATTTATTGCCATATTTTTATTAGCATTATAATTTGTAGAGTTTACTTCATAAACCATTTCATCACTGTAAGGAATAACGAACATATCATAAGGATTGTCAATGAGATGGTTTCTATTTGCACTGGGAGTTAAGTATGTATATATATTAGTGTCTTGTTGAACTAACTTAATATATACTTGTTCAGTATTTGCATAAGCGGTAAAATCACTAATTAGCATATCAGAAGGTGAATGACCTGTTATATATTTTGGAGTTATATTATTATTATAACTTGCCCAATAACTTAATTCACTTGAAGGCATTAAGCTTTTTAATGTTGCTAATTCATAACTTGGCGGTGTTATAGTTTCTAAATTTGAAGAACCACTTCTAGTAACTTCACATCTATAATATGTTCCGCTTATTTCACATATTTTTCCATCATATGATTCAACAGTTGTTTTTGGTAGCGTATTAATTGAAAACCAATCTTCAATATATGATAAATCAAATTGTGAAAATTTATTTGCTACATATAAACTGACTTGATTAGCAATTTCTAAAGATTTTCCATTTTCGCCACAGTCAATAATACAATTATTAGAAAGAGAATAATTACCAATTGTAGTTGAACCAGTATAAAAAATTCCGTTTCCATAATTTGTTCCTGTATCAGTTATTGCAGTGTATTTTCCTCTATATCCGTTCATCCAAAAATATTCATTAAGATTATAATTTGAATAAATGTCTCTATTTAAACCATCTACAACAAATTTATATGATCCAAAGTTTACTTTCAAACATACATTAGCTTTATTTTCACCTACAATTCTTTTGGCTGTTGAAGTTGGAGTTGCATTACCAATTGCCATATAATCAGTTACTGAACTTGGTAAAGCTGAATAATCAAAGTCTACTTGTAATTCTATTTTATATGATGTATAAATCTTTGAAGCGTGGTCTTTATCTTGGTCAATAAATCCGACTACATAACCACTATTTGTTTTGTCTTTTATTAATAATTCATTTTTCTTAACTTTGTTGTATTCTTGCATTTCTTTATTAAATACAAGAACATTATTATCATCAACATAACCTTTCTTTACTAGTAAAGGACTAGCCTTTATAGTATCGTAAAAATCGGCTATTGTATCACGCTTTAGGGATAAGGTGTATTGCATACCTCTTGTTTGTCTACACTCAATAACGAACCATCTAGTAAAAGCATGTGTTTTTTCATCTTCTGCTATTAAATAGTTTGGCGTTGGAAGGTGTTCAGCGTATTCTATAATGTGTTGTGTTCTAATACCATCAGCAATTACAAAGTTTCTCTTTTGAAATGTGATTAAGAATATATCATCATCCGTTAAATATTCATTAAGAGTTGCTTTGAATTTTACTTGTCTATTGTAATAATTGTTGTAATTTGTAAATAAATGAATATTATACATTTCTATACCTCCTTAAAGGAAAAGAGAGTGAAAAACATTATTCCACTCTCTTATTTTTATGCTTAATTATTTCTTCTTGATAGTTAAGAATGGGTAGTTATATAAATAACATGGTTCTGAATAACCCCAGATTAAGTAATGGTTTTCATTTAATGCTCTTGGATTCCACCATACTGTGTTAGTAGTGAAGGCTGACATAAATGGAACAGCGTCCTTATGAATTGCTTTACACATAATAGTAGAATCTACAATATAAACTTCAACATCAGTAAATTGTTGTGAAGTTCCTACTGTTGCACCAGATGGTAGTTCATCACCTGGGAATAAATGATAATCAGTTCCACTAACTGTAACAGTCTTTTCAACTTTAGAACGAATAGTTCCTTTAGTTGGGTCATATTCATTAGATCCATTGATTACTTTACCTGAACCTTTGTCTGAAGCTGCTACTGCTCTACCAAAGTATTTAGCTGGAAGGATATATTCATCCATCTTTTCCATTAATCCGTCTTTGTGGAAAATTGTAGGTAAATCAATTTTCTTAATCTTATTTACCCAAGCACTGTTCCATACAAAGATTAAATCATCAGTTGCATATGAACGGATAAATTTATAATCGTTGTAGTCTCTAGTAGTATCTTTTAGATCTACAAGTAAGTCTGCAATATCTCTTGCGATAATTGAAGCCTCTACTCTATTCTTTTCTTCACCAGTTAATCCATATAATGGGTCTCCACTTGAAGCTTCATCTAGGTTAATTGTAATAGTTCCTTTTGTTGCATTTGAAGTAGTGTTACCTACGAATACATTAATTAATCTAGAATCATAAATTCTCTTTGTTTCGCCCATCCATCCAAGCATTACTGAATTGAATGAACTGAAAGCTCCTTCAGTTGACCAAGCTCTCTTTGTTAAATAATTATCAATTGTTGTCCAAATTTTTCTAAATTGGTCAATTGTAACATATTGAACTTTTGGGTCATCAGGCCTATTTAAAGCTAATAAATTTGCAGCTTCACTGTCACCAGTCCAAGGTGAACTTTCTAAACAGTCAGTTGCATAGTAAAGTTTAGTGTCTCCATATAAAGTTCCATCTACTCTAAACTTATCCACTAGAGTTCCGTAAGTTCCTTTAATGTTATCACTAAAAACACGTTGAGAAATAATCATGTTGTAAATTGTTGTAAAAATTTCATTTGCATTTAATAAAGGCGATTTGCCATAAAAATTACCAGTTGCCATAATTGGTCCTCCTTAAAATTAATTTTTGAATTTACGACCCATTATAGGACTATCGTCTTTAGTTCTACGCATTAATTCATTTATAAACGCTTGGTTGTCCCCATTTGCATATTCTAAACATTCACGATAAACTGAAGCGATATAATCAGCTTTTTCTTGGTCTTCTTTTGAATAGTTATAATCAGCACCATTTGGTAAGAACGGGTCACGTTCACCCCTCTCAATAAGTGCGTCTCTTAATTGAAGTGTTTTGTCAATATATTCAATATCAGACATTTGTTTGTTAGGATTTCCATATAGATCCTTTCTTAGTTGGTCAATATCTACTTTTCCCTTTTCTTCTTCGATTTTTACTTGACCACCAGTTTTTAAAGCTTCAATAAGTCCTTGTTTCTCGGCTTTAAGTTGGTCGTATTTTTCCTTACTAACCGAGTTCTTTTTTAATTCATTGATTGTATCAATGTATTCTTGATACTCGTTTGCTGAAGTATCTTCCTTTTGTTCTTTTGCTTCGTTATTTAATCTTTCTTCTTCTGTCATTTGTGACACCTCCTACTTTTAGTATAATTTATAATATATTAATTTGTCAAAAAAAAATTGAAAATTTTTTTATAAATTAGAAAACGTTTTCATAATGAAATGTATTTTTTATTGTGTTAAAATAAAATCAGAAGGAGTGATGAAAAATGGAAATAAAACTTTTTAATGAACTATCAAAAACACAAACTTATAACATATTATTAGGATCATACAATCTTGACTACAATATTTTAATGTCTGTCAATATTCATGAACCACTTGAAACTAGAGCTTTTTATAAAGGAATAATTTCAGGTATTATTAGGTATGGAATAGACCCTTGCATGTATAGTATTGAATTTATAAGTGATGTGTTATTTGATGTTCAAAAATCTTCAATGGCTTCAACTTGGAAGGACATCCCAGAATCAATAAAAAGAGCCATTGAATACAACAAAAATAATTATGATGAAAGAAGAAAAAATGGTGAGATTTTTTCTCATGAAGTAGGAGTGATTGAATTATATGAACAACTTGTTAAGTAATAGTGTAAAAGCAAGAATAGAAGAAAACTGTGTTGATCAATATTCTTACGTTAGAGTGGTTTTAAATCGAAAAATAGCCATTTTTGAATGTATGAAAAAGGAATTAAAGAATAGTAATCAAAAACGTAAAATTTGGTCATTAATTGAGTATCAACAAGTTGATGAAGTTAAGAAACAATATACAAGTTCTTATGGAACAATAGTTAAAATATATATTACTGATAAAGAACTTGAAGAAATACTGATGGAACAAGAAGAAGAATGGTATAATAAAAATAACTTCCATCTAGTTAAGCGTTATAGGTCTGAAAAAGGTGAATGGAATTTAGTTGATTCAAGAAACCCAAAAAGAAAGGAAGAATAAATATGATAGTTAAATGTAAACCAGTATATAATTTTCAAAGTGTAGAATTTGAATATGAATTAGATCCAAAGAATGAGAATGAAATAATTGAAATGTTCACTGTGTATAGAAACATTCTATTATACATGAAGAACGTTGCACCTGAACAAGAAAAGATTAGCACTTTTTCAAAACCTAAACCAAAACCAAAACCACCCGTTAGGATGATGAGCCAAGCACAAAGAAATTGGTTAATTAATTTAGGTGTTGATGAAGAAGATTTAGAAGACTTAACATATGATGAAGCTTCTGATATGATTAAGGAGTTGAAAGATTAATGGAGTTGATAAATCAAATAGAACAATTATGGGGTAGAACTTTATCACCCATTGAATTACAAACAATAGTTAATTTAACTGAACAATTCAATGAAGAAGTATTGCTAGAAAGTGCTATGATGAGCCAAGATAAAGAAAGACCACTTGCATATATGAAAGCAATATTAAGAGAAGTCAAATTTCCTACAAGTGAAATTAAGAAAAAAGAAGAACCAACATCCAGCGGTAGTAAATGGCTTCAAGATTTCAAACAACAATTTAAGTAGAGGTGTTATTGATGTATAGAGGAAAGAAAATTGTTTTTATCAATGTCAACGAATTTAATAAACATCTTCTATATGTCAAGAAATATAGAAATATTGTCTATGGTCCAAGAGAGAATGGAGCTAGTTATCTTGAAGCTAATATTGAAGTTAATAGGACTAACGTATATCTAACTTATCGTTCAGCCGATTCAACTGTGACTTATAATACACGCTTAGATGGAGAAGAGAATATACTAAAAACAACTGGACTTCAAGCATACACTACTTTATGTCACTATTATAAAGTTCCTAATATGTCAGACAATAAATTCTTAAAAAAAGAAAAAACAATGATAGGACAAAGAAGTTCTATAAGTTGGGTTGTATGTTCCGCTGTTCCTCTATTATGGAGTAATTTAGCTGAAGGCGGAAAAACACATGATAATTGTTATGAATATGATATGACTTCAGCTTATGGTTGGGCTTTGTGTCAGCCTATTCCAGATACTAGCGTAAAACCTAGATATAATAGTGTTGTAAAAGAAGGAGAAATTGGTTTTCTTTTAGATGGATCTATAACTTTTGATAGTTACGCTAAAATCATTTTCCCTTTAATGGAATCACCTTTTAAAAGATTTGTAAATAAATACTTTGGTATAAAAAAGTATGGAGATAAAGACCAGTCAATGAAGGCTAAACAAATTATTAATTTTGCTGTTGGATATATGCAAAGAACTAACCCATTTATAAGAAATACAATTGTTAATCGTTGCACTAATAAAATTATATCATTAATTGATGATGACACATTGTATTGTAATACAGATTGTATTGTTAGTAAAAAAGAAAGAAAAGATTTAGAACTTGGTGACGCAATTGGACAATTTCATGTTGCACATCATGGAAGGTTCAGCTATATTGGTTTTAATTATCAATGGAATGATGAAAAGCCAACATATAGAGGAGTTGTAAAAAATTGGTTCAAAGAATTTGAAAAGATAAATAAGAGACCTTTTAATATCTTATATGATACTCCACCTTCTTTTGATATGAACGAGTTTTATTTTGATTATGATAAAATACAAATTAGGAGGAATAAAAAATGAAACGTAGAAAATATACACTTGGACAACGTTCAACTGTTGGTGGTAAGGGAACACTTCAAGCTAAAAGAAAACAAAGCTTGTATAAATCAACTGACCGATACATTGACGCTGTATATAATAATAACAAAGCTTTCCTGGATGAACATATAGAAAGTTTTGGAGATAGTAAAGTAAAGAAAACTATTTTTAAAAATGAGGTTAAAACTTTAATGAAAAAGAAGGGTTTAACTGTTAGACAAGCAATTAACGAGGTTCAAAGAACTACTCTTGTTACTTCAAAAGAAGAACGTATTTTTGAAAGTAGAATGTCTCAATTAAAAGAAATGGACAAAGACGCTTTTAGAGAATTTAAGAAAAAAATAGGTTGGAAAGAAAAGATAGATTCATCCAACGCTACAATATTAAAATCTGATGATCCTAAAAGAAATTATTTAAGATACACTGACCCAAAGACTGGAAGAGATGTCGTTATTATTGAAGAGATATCCCCAAAGAGTGGAATATCAGTCGGGTATGAGACAGTTTATTATGAAGAATGGAAAATAAGAGATAATAAACAAAAGATAAGACAAGGTGTATCAAATAGTCCTCAATTAATGGCTGAAAATGATGTGTTAAAAGCAATATTAGAAGGAAAAGAAAAACTTGGTATTTATAGAAAGGAGAATAAATAATGACAATACAAGAATTGTATGAAACAATAAAGAAAAAGAAAGAAAGTGCAGAAAAATATAAAATAGCAACGTGGAATTGTATAAATCAAAATAAATGGGATAAACAAGCACAAGAACATTATTTAGAAAAAGAACAAAGATTAATCGGTGAAATTGAAGCATACGTAGATTTAATGTGTTTAATAGAAAGTAGTGGTGAGATAGATGACAAATAAAGAACTTTTAGAAAATGTAATAATAGATTGTGAATATTATGGTAAAGATAAAGCGACCATAGATAAAGAAACATTAGAAAGTATTAAAAAAGAATTAGAAGAAAAAGAAAAGCAAGATAAGATATTAAAACTAATTGTAGAAAAACAAATAGATGTTAAATTAGTTGTTTGGGCTGGTGTTAATGTTGAGGCATACAATGTTAAAGTTAGAGCAGAAAAAGATTATTGGTGGAGAGAAGAATTAACACAAGATGAATTTGATTTAATTAAGGAATGGTTAGAAAAATGAAATTATTATTATATTGCACTAAAACAAAGCCATATCTAGTAAAAGAAGCATTTAAAGGTTATATGGCTACAAATAATCTAGGTATTTTAGAAGAAGAAAAAGAAAGATTTATTTTTAACGGCAAAATAGTAGCTGAATGTGATTTTAAGGTAGAAGAGATATGTAGTGAAAAGTTAAATAATGGAGTAGGATATGAGCCAATATTTTATACTGAAACCATAGATAATATATCAAGCAAAAGTTGTTTAACACAATTTGAAATTGAAAATTATTTAGGTTGTAAAGTTAATGGTGAGAAAGTCGGTTATGCAATACACATTAAAAACTTAAATATTTTTGATAAGCCAAGAGAATTATTTAATTATTGTGGTAAATCAAAACAAAATGTATTTTATCACATAGAAAATGCCCCACAAAATATGATGTATTGCTATGGTAAAAATACAGGTGAAAAATATGTTTTAATCTCTATCCGCCCTGAATGAATATGTAAAATCTTAAATGGCGAAAAGACAATAGAGGTTAGAAGAAAAGTTTTGAAAGGAATGTTAGGCAATGGCAAGTAAAGAAGCATTAGACATTTTATTTTATGAAGAACATTCTGATAAAGAAAAAGCAGAAGCAATAGATTTTCTTTATGATATGGAAGAAATATTAAATATATTAGATAAGAAAAAAGTGCAAATAGATAATTTAAAATATTACATTTTGAAGAAGTCTCAACCAAGAGAATTTTATAATTCAATCTTTAATGATGATAGTATGTATTTAACTGAAAAAGAATATGAATTACTTAAAGATTGGTTAAATGCTTATTAATTAGAAAAGAGGTGAAGAAGAATGACCAAGAAAGAAAAACTGAAAATTAAGCTTGAACAAAGAGAGTTCTATCGTTTGAACTCTCTTTTGGGTAATTGGTGGGCAATGTTCCTAATAATTATAGGTGGAAGAGAAACTGGAAAATCTTACTCGGTTACTGAATGCTATGTTAGACAATACAAAAAATATCATAGACCTTTTTATTGGATGAGATTAACTGAAACCAGTAAGAGAAAGCTTTTAACCAACAACGCTGAAAAATTAGTTGACCCCGATTTAAGACGTAAATTTAAGCTCGATTTAGTGACTTTAGGAGACAATGTATATAATGTTACCGAAAGAGACCAAAAAGGCAAAATTAAGGCAAAAGAATTGATGTGTAAGGTGTTAGACCTAGCAACGTTCTACAATGACAAAGGTTCAGGATTATTTGATAAAGATTTTCTTAATGATCCTAACATGTATTACAATATATGTTTGGATGAAATGAATAGAGAAGTTAATGAAAAGAAAAGCTTTGATATTGTTTATGCTTTTGTGAATCAGCTTGAAAATTTAATTAGATCTACTAAAAAACGTGTTAGAATAATCTGTATTGGTAACTTACTTGAAGAAGCTAGTGACATTTTATGTGCTTTCAATTTTTTACCTGAAAAATATGGACGTTATTATTTAAAATCAAAAAGATGTGTGATAGAATATATTAAAGAGAATGAAGCGTATAAGAAGAGAAGAGAAGGAACAGTATCTGATATTCTTATGCCTAACAGTTCTACATTTACAAATGAAATTAAGACTGACAACAGTCTAGTGAATAAAAAACGTTGTGTTAGACCAACTATGATTATAAAATTCTCAAAGAGTGAAGCTGACTGGTTCACTGTATGGGATGGTAATGTTGTTCATAGATGGAACAAAGAAAAAATACATAGCGTTATACCAATGAGACCTTACTTGGATGAACTATTCACTGAAGAAGGTAGAAATGCCGTTATTCAGCTTTTCAATTATAGGTCTTACACATATAAGGATTTAATAACTTTCAAGCAATTTCAACAAGCAATCAGTTTATTGAAACCAAGATAGTTATTAATCAGTTCATAAGAGGACTTATCTAATATCTCCAATAATTCAGTTAGCCGAGTTCGTCCGAAGAGGAACGGAAACTGGAGGAAATGAACTCCCCAATTGGTCTAGATAGGCAGTCACCCAGCTTGAACTTTAATTAACCTTCTGATGACGAAGAGGGACTTTCTTTCTATTCTTTGTTGTTTGATAATACCTAAAGTGCTGAACATCACTCTAAACTGTTCTTCTCCCCCAGGTATTAACAATTGGATTTCCCTTCCAGTGTTAATATAAATCAACTCCAGATATGTTTTATGACAGTCCGAAATCCGAAGGACTTAAAACAATGCGGAATTATTTTTTATATTTCCCGTTAACAACACCAGCTCATGTGTTTAAACCGAGCACTATCACAATAATTATCTATCACAGATTAGATCCACACACATTGTGTGGGTCTTTTCTTTACCTCAAATTGAGGGAAAGACCCTATCATAATTATACATATTTATATCATATTGTCTCATTATTTATATATTTATTATATTATTTTCTATTATATT
>JAGCBE010000125.1 GCA_017652345.1 Methanobrevibacter sp. | reverse complement strand
ATTAGAAAAGCATCCATTCAATCTTATGAAGGCACTCGTAAAGGAGACACTATTGAAGAGATTAGAGCTATCCAGGATTATATTCGCAGTGCAAAGATTGTAGTCCCCAATAAGAATGGGATTAAAGTGGAAGTAATTAATGAAGTTCTTAATAGATTCGATATCCCATCAGCGGAATATTTGCAAGTCAATACCAATTATGCGGATTTCAGCCGAATGCCTGCAATTGCAAAAGCCATGATTGCAGTGGATCAATCAGATGCCGATTTAGTCATTGCCAGAGGTCGTTTAGGAATTCCAGGGTCCGGTTCCTTTATGGTTTTTATGGACAGCAAGTCCAGAATCTTGACTGCAGCCTCTTCTCCATCACATGTAATTCACAAGCAATCTTTAGAAGAGACAGTCTATAAGGAAACATTGGAGGCATTAAAGAAGATTGGCTTTGAATGTGACGGGGATATTTGATGCTTAAATTCTAGAGATGGTTTAATGAGCAATAATGATTATGATACTGGGATAAGTTCAGAGGTTTTTACAGTAAAATCAAAGATTAAATTGATAGATATCTTCAATTTAATATTGGTAAAGAAAGCAAATGCTGTATTGAATCTATTCAATGACTTAGTTGAGAAGGAAACAATCAGTAAGGAAAGCTCAATTGTCATTATCGGAACTTATTTTACAGGAATAGCCATTGCTAAATATTTATCATATAACGATTATGCTGATGTCACGATTGTTGACATTTATCCTCATTTGGAAGGATTTATAGACTCTAAATTGGGAAACCCAGTAATTGGGGATTCAGATGAAAAGGATATCGCCAATTTCCAAACTTTTAAGAACATTAAATTCTCTTCTGATTTGAATCTAATGAATAATGCAGATGCTGTAATTGACACAACAGGTTTGGGAGGAATAAATGAAAGTCAAGCGGGATTCATTTACACAAAGGTATTCATTATTGAAGATCCAATAGCTGAAGAGAATGATGCTTTGCTAAAGGATAAGAACAACATTTACAAAAGGGCGAATTTAGTTAATTCCTATCAAAAATATGTTCTAAAAACTAAAGGATTGAATACGAAAACATCTGGAACAATGACTTTTGCAATAGATGTTTTAAGGCAATCCATGAATAGGATACTTGAAAAGGAAGGAGTTCTTTACTGTTCATCTGAAATGACATTTTATGAAGAGATTATCTTTAAGGAAAAGGATTTGGATAAGTTCTTTAAATTGATTGAATCACCAGTCATTAAGGTTTCAACAATTCAGCCGTTTGACTGTGATGGCATAATTAATGAGTTTATTGATGAGATATTTTCAGAGATATTAGTTAGGTGGTAATGTGTTTGCAAATGATATTTTTAATGTTATAGATAAATTGGTGCCTCGTAAATATGCATTGAAAAATGACAATGTAGGATATTACAGCAAAACTTATGAAAATTTAGATATTAAGAATATTAAGGTCCTAATGGATTTATTGCCTGAAGATGATTTGAAATTCGACACCGGTGACTTGGTTATTTCACATCACCCTCCATTGTTCATGCCAAAAACTCCCACATATGTTGTACATTCAAATTGGGACATCTTAAATGGAGGTTCAAACGATGCTTTAGCTTATTATTTGGGTTTAAAACCGATATCCATTTTTCATAAGCAGACTGGAATCGGTAGGATATGTTCTTCTACAAAGACATTAGACCAGTT
>JAGCBE010000015.1 GCA_017652345.1 Methanobrevibacter sp. | reverse complement strand
TTTGGCGCCAATTGATGAATCTGAATTTATCGCTGTAGGCACTACAGTTTTACAGGCCGGATATGATCAGATTAATAAAGCGCTTTCTCAGGTGCTTACAAGAAGTATTTATTCTTCCAGATCCTATGATCCTATTTATCCGTCTATTATGAGGGATACGCAGA
Source organism: Methanobrevibacter sp. (assembly GCA_017652345.1). The sequence goes on along the minus strand of JAGCBE010000015.1, from coordinate 8,981 downwards.
AATGGGGAGGAATTACAAGAAAAGTAACTGTTCTTGATCTTGACTTCATTGATGATGAAGCTTTTAATATCGCAGACGGAAATGATATTTCTGATTGTGATCCTTTCCTTGTTAATAAGCAGAAGGCTGTACAGTTTAACTTCTATGGTGGCAACGTTAAAGAGCTTGTTGTAACAACTACAGAAGATCAGCTTAGACAGGCATTTTCTTCTTCAGCTGATTTTGGTTCATTCGTAGCAGCTCAGGCTCAGAATCTTGTTAACCAGATTAACCAGAAGATTGAAGCTGAAAGCCGTCTTACAGTTAACAATATGATCATGGCTGCATGCTATGAAGGCGGTGATAGAGTTGTGCATCTCTTTTCAGAGTATCAGGCTGATACCGGAAACAGCACAATTGATATTACTAATTATCTTTCTGCTGATGAATTTGAGCCTTTCGCTAAATGGTTTTATGGCCGTCTTAATACGCTGAAGGATCTCCTGAAAGAAAGAACAGCTAAATTCCATGCTAATATCACAAGCTATAACGGAGCAGCACTTTCTAAGCCTATCATGCGCCATACTCCTGATGAATTCCTGAATATCTTCATGAATTCTAATTTCATGAATCAGGTTGATGCTTCAGCTCTTTCCGGAATTTACAATACTCAGTTCCTTTCAATTGGTGGCTTTGAAAGAGTAAATTATTGGCAGTCAATTGATGATCCTACAACTGTACAGGGTAAGCCTAATGTGCTTGATGTTGATGGTACATGCTACACTACAGACGATGCTCAGACTTGCAGCAATGTAATCGGTGTTCTCTTTGATGAAGAAGCACTTGGAATTACTATGATTGATGAGGGTGTAAGATCAATCGAAAATCCTAGGGGCCGTTATTTCAACAACTGGTATAACTGGACTGCTAGGTGGTTTAATGATCAGACAGAAAATTTTGTTGTTCTGGTACTTGATTAATGTAAATATTGGAGGTGCTTAACATGATACCTTTACCATATTATGCAAGCACTCTGAATCAGATGAGGGGTCATAAGATCCCTCAGTCTGATATAAACTTTTCTTCAGAAGTTTATTATTACATCTGGAGAAGCTTATATCAGAGGTTTGTATCTAAATTTGATCTTGGTGTTCCGGATCATTGGGATAAAGATATTTATACCTTTACAGTCCTTGCTATGGGCTTTGTTGGTGTATTCGATACAAATAAATACGCTTTATCAATTGAAGATCGCTTTGGTATTATTCCGGCGCCGGCTACTCTTTCCGGCATTGGTGTACAGATGCAGCCGACTAAGATCAGAACAGCTAATCCCTATTTTACAATGCCTGAATCAGAAGTGATCTATGAAGGAGCCGGACTTATCAAGATAACCGGTGATTACAGAGGTATTCTTGATATAGTGGACTTCTATGCAGAAAGATTAGCGCTTTTAGTAGCTTCCATTGATCAGTCAATTATCAATTCAAAATATGCTTATATTGTAGGAGCCAATTCAGAAGCCGGTGCTGCTACTTTAAAAGCTATTTTTGACGCAAGAAACTCCGGTAAGCCTTTAATTGTTTTTGATAAAGATAAATTAAAGAAGAAGGATGCAATAGATAAAACTTCTCCATTAACCAATGAAGAACCGTTTAATTTCATCGATCTGGATGTAGGCCGTAATTATATTACAGATAAGCTTATACAGGATTATCGATCTATCATGAATCAGTTTGATACTGAAATCGGCATAGCTAATATCCAATATGAAAAGAAGGAAAGGCTTGTAACCAATGAGATCGAATCCAATAACGTTGAATCAGTTGCACGTTTCAATTACTTCTTGGATCATCTTCAGCTTTCAATTGAAAAGACTATAGAAGTCTTTCCGGAGCTTGAAGGTCAGCTTTATGCTAAAGCAACTGTATACGATACGGGGCAGACAGGGGCCAAAGAGGCGAAAGGAGGCGATTCGGATGTTATCGAAGCTAACGGTAGCCGGACTTCACGACTACGGAACATCTTTAAACGATGATCTTTTTGAGCATCTTACACTTCCTGAAGGCATTGATAAAGAAATATTAATAAATGAGATTTTGAAAAAAGGAAGAAGCTTTGCGCTGCTGTATCCGGATTTTGAAATGATGAAGCTTCAGATCGCTGTATGGAGTGAAAAATGGTTCCATAATTTTGAGCGCTGGGTGGAAGCTTATAATTTTAAGTATGAAGCGCTGTTTAATGTTGATGTTACTACAGTAACAGAAATACATGCAAAAGCTTCCAGCGATGGATGGAACGTTGGTAATGTAACCGGTGGAGGTGGAAATACATTAACTTCTTCCAAAGCTGCTTATGATTCTAATTTATTACAGGTTACTGCTCAGGATAGTAACAGAGTGGATAATACAACTGATACAACTGTACACAATGTAGATAGCAGCAATAATGATGTTACTAATACAGAAGTGAAAAAAGGAAATCAGGGTATTACCATGAGCCAAGAAATGCTTCTTAGTGAGTATAACGCTTGGAAGTGGAATTTATATGATCATATTGCTGATGTATTTATCAATGAATTTTGTATTATGATGTATGATTAAGGAGGTGGAAAAATGTGGAATGTAAGAGTACCATACCAGAACGGTGAGATGATCAATCTGGACTGGATCTTGAAGCGTGTTACTGAATTACAAAATCGTGTTGATTTTGTAAAAGAAGAAATACTTGACGCAGCTAAAGCTTATGCGGATCAGGAAATTGATGAAAAAATTGCAGCTTATCAGGCTACTATTGATGCACAAATTCAGCGCCTTAATGGTGATATGGCAGCCTTGGAAGTATCAACACAGAATTTTATCAATACTGTAAACGCAAGGATGGCCTTACAGGATGCAAAATTTGCAGAATATGATGATAGGCTTGCAAATGTAATTTATCTTGCTAATGCTTATACTGATACAGCAATAGCTCAGAATAATGATTATATTATTGAAGAAACAACCAAAGCCTTCGGAGCTATTAGAGTATTGAATCAGTTTACAGGCGCATATGTAACAATTCAGGAAATGTTTGATTACTTAGGTAATTTCCATTTAACAGATGCAATAACTATTTCAACGCTTGCACAGCGTGGAAAAACTGTTACTGAAATTGTTGCGCTTAATGCTTCATGCTCAGATATAGTTATTAACGGATATAATATTATAGTTTAAAGGAGGTATTAAATTATGCAGACAACAGACAATTATGGTTTAAAAGTTTATGAAGGTGCAGATCTTTTCAATCCTTTAACGGTTGAAAATGTAAACACAGAAAGCCTTGATCTCATTATTAAAGCTATATCAGATCAGGCAATTGGAACGGCTACAGAGTTAACAACTGGAACAGTACACGCTCTTACAAGATCTGATTCAGATCAGGCTTTGTTTAGATTTACAGCTACTTCTAATTATGTTGTAGGTGATACTTTCACAGTAGATACTGTTCAGGTGACAGCTCTTACAATTAATGGACAGGCCCTTCCTGATGGAGCTTATCTTGCCGGTGCTGAAGTATTATGTGCTTTGGTTGGTACTCGTCTTACTGTTTACGGTGTTACAGGATCAACAGTAGCAGATGATTCATTAAAGCTTGGTGGAGAGCTTCCTTCATACTATGGAAAAGCTACAGATGTAACTCTTGCGCAGAATACAGCTAATGCTGCCGGATTACTTGCAAGTCAGCTTGATGGCAGAGTAACAGCCCTTGAAAATGCGCCGACAGGCTTAAAAGCTGAAGTATTATGGACTAATCCGGATCCTTCAGAGAATTTTGCTGCTCAGATCATTAATTTAAATAAAAACATTTCTGATTATGTTTATTATTGTGTATTTGCATTATATGCAACTAATGAGCCTACACTAAACTTTTCTTCCGGATTAGTTCCTGTTGACAAGGCAGCAACTATTACAAAGGTTGGTGGTGGTATTATGGGATATAGAAGTACTGGAATTCCTTCAGGTAATACATTATCTATTAATAATGCTAACCGTTATCCTACTTATAACGCAGCCGGACAGACAAGTAATGGTGAATTAGTGCCTTACAAGGTTGTAGGATTTAAAGCATAATGAAAGTAGAAAAGGCTGATCAGGTATTTACTTGCTGTGGTTCTTATCTGGTGCCAACAGGAGCAGCCAAAGAAAAGCCGGTTATCTGTCCGGTATGTGGGAATAAGCCTTTAAAGGTTAGAGTGCCTGTTATTAAGATAGTTAAAGTGAAATAAATTTAATATTGACTTGTGTATATGTATGTGTATATAATAGGTTCAGAGGGTAACTTCTGAGCCTATTATTAATTTAAAGGAGGTGAAAGCGTGAAAAGAACATGTACTTTTGTCATCGGCCCAAGATGTTCCGGTAAGACTCATTTTCTTTTTGAAGAAGCGGAAAAGACAGGAGCAATAATTATTACTTCTCAGCAGATTCAGGCAGATCTTTTAAAATTAAGAGCAAAAGAAGCTGAATATGATATACCGGATCCAATATGCTGGGAAACTTATCAGAAATTGAATTTTCCTGAAAATACACGATTTCTGATTGATGATGTACAGGATCTTATTTTTGAGATCTTTGGCGGTAAAGTTGATTATGCAGCTGTATTAGATACGCTGCCAACAATTCATTTTCATTAAGGAGGAAATATTATGAGTTTTGCAAAAAAGCACAAGAAGGGATTGATTGATTGGGGAGTTGATACAAAAGATCTTGAGTATTATTCTTTGGAAGATCTTTTTAATATGAACGGCCCTGAAGCAACATATGTATTGAAGGGAGTTTTTGTAAACAAAAACAAGCCTGAAAAGCAGTTAAAAGAATTCGGCCCTTCTCCTGTTGGTATCTTGGAAGATCGCCTTGTTAACCTTCCTAATCATATGCTGGAAGAAGTTGAAGGCATTTTAAAAGATGAAGAAGATATTGAATCTATCAAAAACGGTGAAGCAGTATTTAAGATTCGTCCTTATGAATCACATGGTAAAAACTGCTACGGCATTGATTGGCAAGAAGTATAATTTACATTGGGCCGGAGCAGATCCGGCCCTTATTTATTGGAGGTTAGAAATGGAAATTGTTGAAAACAGAAATATTAGGAAGCAGTTTATTCTTACTAAGACGATGGCCACAAAGCTTAAAATGGTGGCAGATCTACGGCATGAATCCCAGAATGAAATTGTGATGAAAGCATTACATTCTTATCTTATCCGCTATGATGGAAAACTAAAATCAATGGAGGAAGGTGCTGATGCGTAAATTGAATAATAAAGAAATAGCTGCTTTACATAAGTTAAGTGAAGCTGAAACGACTTTTATTGAATGTGTTGATGTTATTGCTGATAGTTTTGATAAAGATAAAGATGCTTTTTATTTTTCAGCTTTATGTTCATTATCCTTTTACTTATTAAAAAAGCTTCATGAAGATGAAATGCGTGTGTTAGCACGTGTATATGCCCATGTAATGAAATTCAAAAAGGAGGGATTTAATAATGAAAGATTTAATTGATAGTGTAGATTTAATGTTATCACCGGATCATAAGGATCGTTTAAAAGCTGAATATTGGCAGCTTCATATTCGGATGAATAGATTATTTGATATTCTCCAGAATTGGGATAATTTAGAATTTAAACCTAAATGTGGTAAAGATACTCTGAATATGCAATATCATTATATGAAGAAGTATAAAGAGATATTAGCACATAGGGCGCTTCTGGAAGGAGTTGATCTTGATGGAGCATACGAATAAATGTAAAGGTTGCGGCTTTAATGATCCAGATTATGGATGTACTTGCCCTTCATATGAAAAATGGTATGCTTGCTCAATTGAGAGCGAAAAACCTGAAAATATTCAAAAACTTAAAGATTATGCTGAATGGTGGAGGAATAGAAATGAGTAAAATCATAATTGAAGATCAAAAATATTATAAATTTAAAAAGGCGAATTTCAAAGATTTAACCGATGGACAGATGTTTATGGATAACAATGGAAAGTTATTTATCAAAACAACATATTGCAATTTAATTGACAGATATGCAACCTCATTATCAGATGGCGATTATAAATTATTCGCATCATATGATGAGGTGTGGCCTGTTGATTGTGAAATTACTTTCCGTAGAATATTAGAACATGCTGATAAGGAGGATTAATATGAGAAAAGTAAGATATAAATTAATAGTTGAGATAGGTTACAACGAATTACACTTTGAGTTTGCTTATCTTCCTAACGTTGACAATTTCATAGAATCATTTTATTCACATCTATTAATAAATGAAGAAGATGCTAAAGAGGTTAAAATGAGTATTGTAATAGTTGTAACAGACATTGCTGAAGATGAAAGTGGTGATTAGATGAATAACGTTAGTGAGATCCAGAAGCAGATAAAAGCATTTAACAAACAGATGCAAAGAGCTGAAGTTAATGAGAAGATAGGAAATTTTTATTATAAAGCTATAACTGATCTGATCGATATGGATCGCATGACTTCCGGAGGATATGCTAAAGCCGGTTCTAAATATCTTGAATCAATGAGCTATGCCGATCTTATGGCTTATCAAGCTGATATTAAGGCTGCAAAGGATCTTCTTGAAATATCCATAACTACTTATCAGATGGATATAGATTTTGCAATAGATAAGAAGTCAGCTCTTTGGCAGATGTACCAGAAGCTTGAAGATTCAGGCCTTGGATTCGATTCGGATCAGGTTCATGCGGTTGCTGAAGGTGATGAAGATATTGGATTCAAAGACATGATGAAAATGATGAATAAATATCTTACTGATCCTGATTATGGATTAAGTGATTTTAATAAGGAATGGGATAGACGTAAAGCAAACTCTTTGAAAGAAGGTTAAATAAATGCATAAAAGGAGCCACATATACAGGCATAAATTTTATACGTTTGACATTGAAACAACAACAATTATAACCGGTATAGATGCTTCTAATGATCCTATTCTTAACGGTATTATATGGAGTGGCCAATTTTATGACGGCTTAGATTATACTCAGGTGAGAGATCTAAAGGCCGTCATAAAAACTCTCCAGATGATAGAGGAAGAAGCAAAAGATTTTAATGGGGATAAAATATGTATCTTTGCGCATAATCTAAGCTATGAATTCCAATTTATCAAAGACTTCTTTGAATGGAAACATATTATTTGCACATCTCAAAGAAAAATAATATCAGCGGAAACGGATTATATTATCTTCCGCTGTACTTATTTTCTATCAAATATGAATCTTGAAAAATTTATGATCAATGAGCATGTTCCTGAAGAATATTTAAAGACTAATATGGATTATGAAAAGGAGCGCTATCCTTGGACTGAAATAAATGAAGATGAATATAAGTATTGTGCAAATGATGTAATTGGCCTTCATAAAGCTGTACAAAGAAGAATTGAAGATTGTGCTAATAAAGATATTAATAATCTTCCAATGACTTCAACCGGTTACGTTAGAAAGGACTGCCGGAAAGCTATGAGTGAAAATAAATATAACAGAAGCCGTTTTAAAAGGGAGCAACTTTCACTTGAATATTTTAAATTAATGCATCTTGCCTTCAGAGGTGGAAATACTCATGGTAATAGATATTACGTGAATAAGATCATGGAGCTGCTTGGACAGAAGGATGTTAGAAGCGAATATCCGGCTATGCTGCTTCTATATGATTATCCTACAAAATTTTTTGAGATGAAGCCTTTCAAGCAGTCTGAATTTGACTTTTATTTGAAGAATGAAAAGAAATGGGCCATGCTCATTCAAGTCACATGGAAGAATATCAGGCTAAGAGATCCTGAAGCTGTTCCTGTTCCATATTTATCAATATCCAAGTGTAAGAATGTATATTTTCATGATGATAAGAATCAAGTAGAAGTTGATAATGGAAGAATTATTTCAGCTGCATTTCTTTCCACAACTATTACAGAACAGGACTATCTTATAATAAAAGATCAATATGAATGGGATGATGATGGAGAAGCTATTACAAGGGTATTATTTTCCAAAAAGAAGCCGATCAGTAAAGAGCTGAAGGCCCAGATCTTAGATTATTATTTTAAAAAGACAACGCTTAAACAGGATGAAGAATCTCCGGATTTTAATCCTGATATTGATTATCTTTATAAGAAATCCAAAAATAAGCTAAATGGGATTTATGGAATGCATGTAACGCTTCCGATCAAGCCGGAATTCATGATCAATAATCTGGATCACAGCATATTCTTACAATATCCGGATGAAGATGAAGAAAGAGAGATATATGCTCATTCAGTGTATCAGGATCCATCTAAATCTGAAGAAGAATTGCTTGATGATTATTATAATTCCTTCAGTAGCTTCTTATCTTATCAGGTTGGAGTATGGGTTACAGCTTACGCTAGGCGCCATCTGGAGAAAGGTATTAAATGCTGCCTACGAGAAGAAAATGGAAAAATGATTAGTGATCTGGTCTATTGTGATACTGATTCATGCAAATATTTAAATCCAAAAATGCATGAAAATGGTTTTAAAGTATTAAATAAGCAGATTGAAGCCTTAGCTGAAAAGCGTGGCGCTTATATTGATTATCAGGGTAATCGCTTCTATCTGGGCATTTTTGACAATGAGGGAACAGCTTTAAGATTTAAGACCTTCGGAGCAAAGAAATATATGTATTCATTCATGAAGAAGGATAAAAAGACCGGACAAGAATATGAAGATTTTAAAATTACGATCTCCGGAGTACCAAAGAAGAAAGGGAAGGAATGCATCGAAAAGGATATTAAGAAGGGAAGATTGAAAGATCCTTTTGATATTAAAAAGGGATATGTATTCCACTCTGTTAAAATGGCTTCAGCTTATAATGATTATAAAGATCTTCAATCATTTACATGCGAAAATGGAAAGAAAGTTTATTATGGTTCCAACGTGGCCATGTATCCGGCTTCTTATACGCTGGGCCTTACTCATGATTATGAGCGC
>JAGCBE010000124.1 GCA_017652345.1 Methanobrevibacter sp. | reverse complement strand
TTTGAAGAGGAAAAACTTGTAGAGCACAGTAAAGAAATGGGAGAATACTTCTTGGATAAATTAGCACCATTGAAAGAAAAATACGACTTCATTACTGATGTAAGAGGATCTGGTCTTTTGGTTGGTGTTGAATTGAACTTCGAAGGAGCGGACATAGTCGGCAAAATGCTTGAAGAAGGATTCTTGATCAACTGTACTGCAGGTAATGTATTAAGATTTGCTCCTCCTTTGGTGGTTAAGGAAGAGGAGATTGATGCACTTGTAGAAGCACTTGATAAAGTATTCAGTGCTTTATAATTAAAATTTTATTTTATTTTAAATATTTTATAATCAAGAGTTTTGATATCTCAAAATTCTTGACTATTTGCTTTTTTTAAATTTATAACGGATGCTTTATCCAATATGATCAATTTTAATCAACAATTTTAATTAATATTATCAATATTAATCCAAAATTATATCAGCAATATGTTTAAATGCTTCTTTTGCTTCTGGAACTAATGGATAAAGAGGATAGACATGAGACATTTCCTCACCAACATTCAACTCCACATCAATTCCATTATCTTTTAGCTTATTATAAAATTCAATAATGTCTGGATACAGCACTTCATGTGTACCTACAAATATTGTAGTTTGCGGAAGCTTTTTCACATCTCCATACAATGGGCTTACCTTATAGTCTTTAGGGTCTAAGTTTCCTGCCCATGCTTTACCCATTTCACGTAGTCCATCCACTCCAAGCATTGGATCAACATCCTTATAATCCTCATAATCTCCAGACATTGACACATCAAGCCAAGGGGATATTAGAATTAAATATCTTGGTTGTGCTAGTTCATTCTCTGCTAAATATTCGCAAAATGCTGCAGACAAGCCTCCTCCTGCTGAATCTCCCATAATTGTAATAGGTTTGTTGAATTCCAATATGAACTCATAAAGTTTTTCAACGATTTGATAAGTCTCTTCATAGGTATGGTTAGGTGCAAGGGGATATATTGGGGTATACACTGTTGCATTGACCTTTTTAGCAAGCTTGTCACAAAAAGCTATGTGCAGATTTGTAATTTCATTGACGTAAGCCCCTCCATGAAGATATAGGATTATATTTTCAGTTTCTTCACTTTCATTAAAAATTAGCATTTGGCAACCGAACTTTTGTTCATTTTTAATTTTTGTCCGAGAAATCCTTTTTGGAAGTTCATAGATTTCATCTTCAACAAGAGAACGTTTTTCCAAATGTTCTTCTGTTTTATTTACATCACTGCTTCTTTCCTTATAGTCTTTATGCTTTAATGTAGACTCCATAACCTTTGACATTTTTGACATTAGTTTCACCTTTTAAATAAGTTAAAATGAGTTTATTCTTTAATTTATATAATATTTTTCTTAAAAAACTTAAGTTATATACTTAAATGGATTAAGTCCAATTTTAAATCATTCTTAACTCATATAAGTTCTAAATAATTGTATATTTTAAAAAAAAGTTGCTGTGGATACTTTATTTCTGTTTTCCATTTTAAAAATACTTAATTTAGTTATTTTTTAATGAAATTTTAGTTAAGTTTAATTATTAAAAAAGTAAAATAATAATTATTTATAAGGGGATGTTAATATAAGATTCATTAATTTAATTTTAAAGAATCCATTTAGGAATAAGACCCGTAGTGCATTGTCCATCATTGGAATCGCTATAGGCATCACAACCATCGTTGCATTAGGGCTTATTACTACTGGAATGGAGGAATCTGTTCAAGCTTCGCTTAATGATGTTGGTGCTGAGATAACAGTCAGTAATTCCAGCACAGTCAGCACAAACACTGGCTTTATAGATAGTGAGATGGTTGAGGAGATGAAAAACAGGACTGGAGTCATAGATGCTGCAGGTTCGCTAACGGTAACTGAAATGAATATGGATCGGCTGAAATCCAGAGATTCTGATTCCACTAGCAGTTTTGCAACCACTGTTGTAGGTTTGGCACCTGAAAAACTTTATATGATGGGAATTAAGGACATTGATGGTAAAGTGTATGAAAACGGTTCCAGAGATGCTATTGTTGGAGCGGAATATGCTGATGTAAATAATGTAAGCCGTGGAGATGACATTACCCTACAAGGCAAGGAATTCAATGTTACAGGAATCTTTGAGACAGGTAGCCCATTTGTAGATAGCGGAATTTATGTCCCATTGGATACTTTACAGGATATAACAGATAAGGATGGAGTTTCACGTATTCTTGTCAAAACAGGTGAAGATGTAAACGATACAGCAATCAGTGAAAAGATTGAAGAGGATTATGAAAACTTTACAACATTGACCAGTGAAGAGATATCTTCAATAGCTGATGATGTTTTAGGAATATTGGATACCGCTACCCTCGCAGTTTCAGCTTTAGCTATTATTGTAGGAGCTATTGGAATCATAAACACAATGGTCATGGCTGTTTATGAAAGGACAAAGGAAATCGGTGTTTTAAAGTCAGTGGGTTGGAAATCCAGAAAGATCCTGCTCATGATTTTAGGTGAGACATTGGTTTTAACAACATTGTCTGGTATAATAGGTTCAATATTTGGAATTCTAATTCCTGAAGTAGGATTTAGACTACTTGAAGTTAATGATCTTTCATTAGGTTACTCTCCTAAGACATTTATACTTGCATTTGGAATTACAATCATTGTTGGAATAATCGGTGGGCTTTATCCTGCTTATAAAGCATCCAAGCTTGCACCAACAGAAGCATTGAGGTATGAATAGGTGATTTTATGGATGGTTACATAGAAAATGAGAATGCATATCCTGATGATGAATATATCTATAATGAAACCTTCATCGGTGAGGATGGCGAGGAATATTATTATGAGGAACCGTTAATCAGCCTATTTGATGTTGTAAAGGAATACGATAAAGGAACTGTTAAGGCATTGAATGGAATAAACCTGGATATTTTTGAAGGGGAATTCGTATCCATCATTGGCCCTTCCGGTTCTGGAAAATCCACCCTTTTGAATATGCTTGGCGCTTTGGATAAGCCTACAAGAGGAAAGATATACATTGATGGTATCGACCTTGTAAAAGAGAAGGACTTAAGCGAATTCAGACAGGAAAAAATAGGTTTTGTTT
>JAGCBE010000123.1 GCA_017652345.1 Methanobrevibacter sp. | reverse complement strand
TAATTTGGATGTAATAACATCAACAAGTTTTTCTGCACAGTAGGTTTCTATACACCATCCTGTAGCATTAGAAATTTCATTGTTTAATGCTTCTTCTAAATCATCGTTGTCTTCATCAGGTTCAACAATAAGATGAATAGGGAGGCTCTCTTGAATTTCTTTTCGAGCTTGTTCGTAATCTGCTTCGGTGTAACTTATTCCCCATAAATTGGGATTATCTCTTTCTTCTAAATAATCATCGATATCTTCTTGTTCGATTGAATATTTAATGTTTGTAATTAGATATTTCATATTTTAACCTCTTTAATCATTAAAATCATCCCTAAGACCTAATAAATAGTCTAGTGCTTCAGGTCGCTTGTTCATATCTGGCTTGTAATCAAAAATTACTGTATCACCTTTTTCAGTAACCTCTTCCATATTAACATACACTTGTCCATCAATTACTTCAACGTCCCAAATGTAATCACCTTCTTGAAGTTCAAATACTTCTTCTGCTCTTTTATTTAGCTCTTCTGTATTTAAAGTTGTTCTCATAATTAAACCTCTTTCACATATAAGTCATATTGAGAAACAGTATCGTCATTAAAGTATAGTGTCATTGTTCCACATTCTTCATCTAATTCCGAATCCATTTCATCACTTAAACAAGATTCATTTCCTTTGTATTCATTTCTTAAATAATCTAATGCTTCTTGCTCACTGTTAAAAACTTCTGGACTTTGATTTTGTAATTGTCCAAAGTTATCAATATAAGAAATTACTACTATATATTTCATTTTTATTTCCTCCTATTTAATATTATATAAATAAGCATCTTCTACATAATTAGCAACAATTTTTTTTCAATTCTTCACTTGATGTAAATTCTTGCTTAACTCCGCTCGATCCATCATGAGAGAGATAAACAAAGTTCTTTCCATCTTTTACATAAACTTCAATTTCAATGTTAGCAATTACTTGTTCCATTATTGTTCCTCCTCACTAGTATCTTCCCAGCCATACCAATCTTTAATTTGTTTACGTTCTTCTTTATCATAAACAATTAAATCTAATGCTGCTTCAAAACTACCGCCACACTCTTCAATAAGTGCAGATAATGTTTTAGAAAATAAAACTTCAAAATCTAACTCAACAGGTTCTTCAATAACTTCTTGCACTAATACAGGATAGTCATCGCTGTAATCATTTTCTTCATCAAGACTATCAAAAAATACACCTTCAGCTTCGCATTCATTTTCTGCTTCAACTGTCTTGCCATAAACTTCTTGATCGTTACGATCATCCCAAAAAGAAACTCTAAATAACATACTTTTCACCTCCTATAGTTCTATGTTAAATTTAAACAAATCTTTATCACTTGCTGTTGTGTTTTGTCTTTGATATTCTGTGATTTGATGGTCTCTTCCGAGATAATCAATCCAATCTACAAATTCACAATGAACAGTCGTTTTTCCTACTTCTCTAACATGATTAATGTAATCAGTATCAGAGCCAAAAGAATCTTTAAAACTTTGAATAATTTGTTGTTTTGTCATTATTTTGTTTCCTCCTTTTTTGTACATAATTCTTTTATTTTTGCAAAAAGCTCTGGCAAAAATTCTTTATTTATTTTATTTTCTAAATCTGGGCATTTTAAAATATCAATAGTTGCTTTCTCTGTTTGCCAAGAATTACCATGTCTAAATACTTCGGCCGCATCTTTAAGTTTATAGATTGTTAAAAAATAATCTACTAATTTCCAAATTTCCTCTTTTGAAAATACAGTTTCTTTGAAGAATTCTGTAAAATTATCATACGCACATTTTGGTCCACTTAAAAAAAGAGTACTAAAATGTTGATGGCTTGCGATATCTCTTGAACATGTAGGACGAGTATTATTGGTAAAAGTATGAATATAGCCACATCCCCAATACCAGCCACAACTCCAACTTTCTTTTTCAAGATAATATTTTTGATTGTCTTTTCCAATACCAAGCAAATAATGCTCTCCAAATTTGTTAATAGTTTTCTTTTCCATATTTTCACATCCTTTCAAACAACTTTTCAACATTTTCTTTAAAATGTTCTAAATCACTATAGTTATTAGTGCCTCCAGAAAAATCTTTTTCATGAGCAGCTGTTCTATACAAAACAGAAGAGGTCCAATCTTTACCCATAAATGG
>JAGCBE010000122.1 GCA_017652345.1 Methanobrevibacter sp. | reverse complement strand
GACTTAAGATCCTTTGGTGTAGACCTACGAGGGTTCGAATCCCTTCCCTTGCACTTTTTTATAGAATTTTTCCGATTTTTACTGCCTTAGTGACTCAGCTGGTAGAGCGCTACCTTGGTAAGGTAGAAGTCGGGGGTTCGAATCCCCCCTAAGGCTCTTTTTTCTAATTAATTCAAAAAGGATTAATTAGTTTTTTTATTTTTTTTTCAACGAAAGTTGTTTTTTTTTAAATTAGTCTATTTAAGGTATCATACCCTAAGGTATCATACCTTAAATACTAATTGTAAGTTTTTTATAATCAAAAAGATTATTTTTTCTTATTTTTATTTAGCTGCGAATTTGTTAAGTTAGGATAAGTTTGAATTCATAATCAATCAATTTTAAATATGATGAAATGTATATTTTATTTGCAGTTATTATGATTTTTATTAAATTGTGAAACTTAGAAATTAAAATATGGGTGATAGTTTGGTTAAACATTTTAACGTTATAATGGCAGGATTCATTGGTGGAACTGTTGCATTGTTTACTTCAGTTTTAGGAGTCTCTGGTACTATTATAGGATCTGTATTAAGTTCATTCCTTTATCAATTGCTTTCAAGCTATTCAGAAGAGAAGATTGATGTGGGAACATTAAGAAAACCTAAACTGGCTAATGAGATTGTTTATATATTCCCATTAGTTGTTATAGGAATCATTGAATTGATATTCCTATTGTCCGCATTGCATTACAGATTTGACATGATATTTGATTTCCTTGAGTCTGCTGTAGCAAATAACTTATTCAGATTAATGGGAATTGGTTTAATCATTTTAGGGGCTTACCCATATTTCAATTCAAACAATATTGACAAGCGTAACGGTACTGTTGTTTTGATTGTAGGGGTATTGTTGCTTTTAAGAGGATTGATGGACATTTCAGATATCACTTCAAAAATATTCTATGCTGTATTTGCTCCATTTGACTCATTGTTTGCATTGTTTGTTGTTATAGCATTGGCACTTGTCATATTCAATATCTTAATAAGTTCTGATAATGAATATTTCAAGTCAAATGATTTCATCAATAAGCATAGGCCAAGAAAGCCTCATGCAAGAAAAATAGACACTTCATTTGGAAGAAATGCTAATGATGATGGGGATTTCAATCATAATTCCAATCATGGATCTAATCATAGGTCTAATACTAAGCATAATCATAGAGTTAAGAATTCAAATCATGATTCCAATAGAAATCCGGAAGTTCTTCCAATATACGAAGAAGAAGTCATTTTAGTAAATAATCCTGAGGATCCTAATAATCCTATTAAAAAAAGAATCTTAAAAAGAGTAAAAACAGAATATGATGCTGAAGAGGATGATTATCAGGATTTATATATCATTGATGAATCTGAATAAATAATTATTAATAATTTTTTTTAATTTGACCTTCTCCAGGTGTTTCCACATTTTGCGCACCTAATGAAATAGGTTGGAGCTTCATCTGCGGATCTTGTTTGAACTGTCCACCAGTACCCTTTGGTTCCTCCACATTTATAGCATGTGATTTCTTTAGTGGGAAGGGCAACATTGTTGTTGTCAGTTACAATGACTTCCATTGCTTTCTTTCTTTCTCCTTCAAACTGATACTCCTCTTTGATGTCCTCATCGGATATCTCTTCCACATATCCGCAATCACATTCAAGCTTCTTGTTTTTTGGTATCAGTATCTTACCGCAATCTGGACAGAATCTCATTTTTTCACTTCACGATTTTTATCATGATATTTTTCAATAATTTGTCATTATTTGTAATGGTATTTATAAAATCCCTCATAAAAAATTCAATAATTTTCCATGATATTTAATTAAATTTCCAAAAAAATCTTTCTTCGATATTTTACTAGTTTCTTTATTATTTTCCTATAATATAAATTTTTATATTATTATTAACTTTATCAATAATTTTATCAATTATTTTAGAATGATTTCAAATTTCAATCAGCTATTTTTTCATCACCAGTAATATTTATGGGAAATTTTTGGAAAATTCATAATAATTTGTAATAATTTATCATGATAAATCAACATATTTATATACAATGTTTATTAAAAGTTATAGTATATACAATGTTTACTAATTATCGTATATGAAAGAATGGAGGAAATATCAATGATTGAAATTCGCTTCCACGGACGTGGAGGACAAGGTGCTGTAACTGCAGCAGAAATTTTAGCTAAGGCAGCATTTAAAGATGGTAAATACTCTCAAGCGTTCCCATTCTTTGGTGTAGAAAGAAGAGGGGCTCCTGTTATGGCATTTACCAGGATCGATACTGAACCTATCAATTTAAGGTATCAGGTTTACAACCCTGATCATGTGATAGTTCTTGATGATGGTCTTTTAAATGTTGTAGATGTTTATTCTGGATTGAAAGAAGACGGTGAAGTTATTATAAATACTCATGAGAAGGTCGAATCAGCAAGTCACAAGGTATTTGATGTTGATGCAACAGGCATTGCACTTGAAATTTTAGGTGTGAACATTGTAAACACCATTATTTTAGGATACTTTGCTAAGAAGACCGGTGAAGTAAGTATAGAATCCCTTCTTGAAGTAATTAAGGAAACTTTCCCAGGTCCAATTGGAGAGAAAAACGCAGTAGCAGCTCAAAAAGCTTATGATATGGCTTAAGGCTGTATAAAATTGATAAATTTATGAAAGGTGATTAAATGGTTTCTATTGGATGTGCAATTAGTGAACCTGGAAGTACACGTAAAAACAAAACAGGGAGTTGGAGAACTTTTAAACCAATCCTTGACAAAGATGCTTGTGTAGATTGCAATAACTGTCTCATGTTCTGTCCGGAAGGATGTGTAAACAAGGACCATGACATCGATTATGATTATTGTAAAGGATGCGGTATTTGTAAAGAAGAATGCCCAGTTCAAGCTATTAAGATGGAAATAGAATAGCTAAGCTATTAAGAGAAAAAATAAGTGGAGAAAATTTTATGGCAAAAGAAATTATGACAACAAATAGAGCAGTTGCAGAAGCTGTAAAGTTAGCAAAACCACAAGTTGTTCCTGTTTACCCTATTACTCCTCAAACTACCATATCTGAATACCTTGCACAATTCGTTGCAGATGGTGATTTAGATGCAGAGTATATTAGAGTAGAATCTGAACACAGTGCGATTAGTGCTACTTTAGGAGCTTCCGAAGCAGGAGTAAGAGTATTCACTGCTACTTCATCTCAAGGTTTAATGTTAATGCATGAAATATTATTTGCAGCTGCAGGTATGAGAGCTCCAATAGTAATGGCAGATGCAAACAGGGCAATTTCTGCTCCATTAAACATTTGGAACGATCAACAAGATTCCATCGCACAAAGAGATGCAGGATGGATTCAACTTTATGTAGAAAATGCTCAAGAAGGATTCGACACTATCCTTCAAGCATATAGGATTGCAGAGCATGAAGAAGTTATGTTACCTGTAATGGTATGTTTAGACGGATTTATTTTAACTCACACAGTTGAACCTGTAGACTTATTGGATCAAGCTGAAGTTGATACCTTCCTTGAACCATATGTACCTAAATTCGCTTACCTTGACCCTGAAAGGCCAATGTCCTTAGGTAACTTTGCAGACCCTTCATATTATACCGAAGCAAGACATGACATGCAAGTTGCTATGGACAAGTCCATGGAAGTAATCAAGGAAGTAGGTGCAGAATTCGGTGAAAAATTCGGAAGAAGCTATGGCTTGACCGAACCTTACTTATGTGACGATGCAGAAATTATCTTAGTCTGTATGGGTTCAATGGCAAGTACAGTAAGACATGTAATAGACGGCTTAAGAGAAAAAGGCGAAAAAGTAGGTCTCTTGAAAATCAGATCCTACAGACCATTCCCATTCGAGGAAATTGATGAAATCGTCAAAAATGCAGACAAATTAGCTGTACTTGATAAAAACTTCTCATTCGGTATTGGAGGAGCTCTTTTCGCAGACTTGAAAGCTAAATGTCACAAGGAAACCTACGGTTTCATTTTAGGATTAGGTGGAAGAGACGTAGTTCCTGAATACATTGAAGAAGCTGTAGAATTAACTAAAAATCCAGTAAAAGAAGTTACTTGGTTAGGCTTAAAGGAGGATGAATAATATGGAATTTCCTGAAGAAGAATT
>JAGCBE010000121.1 GCA_017652345.1 Methanobrevibacter sp. | reverse complement strand
TGCAATGACTAAAAAGTTCAAAGAAGCACCAGAAGAAAAAACTACTACCTTCTATAAAATGGGCGGTTGGACTCAATCTGAAAGAAAAACTGAATTTGTAAACGAAGGTAAAGCTATTGCTGACAAAAGAGGAATCCCAATGTACAACCCAGACATTGGTAACCCACTTGGTCAAAGAGCTTTAATGTCCTACCAATTATCCGGTACTGACACCTTTGTAGAAGGGGACGACTTACACTTTATCAACAACGCAGCTATCCAACAAGCTTGGGACGATATCAGAAAAACTGTAATCGTAGGTTTAAACACTGCTCACAACGTACTCGAAAAGAGATTAGGTATGGAAGTAACTCCTGAAACCATTACCAACTACTTAGAAGTTGTAAACCACGCTATGCCTGGTGCAGCTGTAGTACAAGAACACATGGTAGAAACCAACCCATTATTAGTAGACGACTCCTACGTAAAAGTATTTACTGGTGACGACGACTTAGCAGCAGAAATTGACCCTGCATTTGTATTAGACATTAACAAAGAGTTCCCAGAAGAACAAGCTGAAGCTTTAAAAGCTGAAGTAGGCGGAGCTATTTGGCAAATTGTAAGAGTCCCATCTGTTGTAGGTAGAGTTTGTGACGGTGGTACCACTTCCAGATGGTCTGCTATGCAAATTGGTATGTCAATGATTTCTGCATACGGTCAATGTGCAGGTGAAGGTGCTACTGGTGACTTCGCATACGCATCCAAACACGCAGAAGTTATTGGTATGGGTACTTACTTACCTATCAGAAGAGCAAGAGCAGGTAACGAACTTGGTGGTGTCCCATTCGGATTTATGGCAGATATCTGTCAAGCTACCAGAGTAACCGACGACCCTGTAGAATCCGCATTAGAAGTAGTAGCTTTAGGTGCTGCTTTATACGACCAAATTTGGTTAGGATCTTACATGTCTGGTGGTGTAGGATTTACTCAATATGCTACCGCAGCATATACTGATAACGTATTAGACGACTTCTCCTACTACGGTAAAGATTTCGTAGAAGACAAATACGGAGACTTATGTTCCGCACCTAACAACATGGACACTGTTCTTGAAGTAGGTTCTGAAGTAGCATTCTACTCCTTAGAACAATACGAACAATACCCAGCATTACTCGAAACCCACTTCGGTGGATCTCAAAGAGCTGCTGTTGTATCCGCTGCTGCAGGTATTTCCACTGCATTCGCAACTGGTAATGCACAAACCGGTTTATCTGCATGGTACTTAGCACAATACTTACACAAAGAACAACATTCCAGATTAGGATTCTACGGTTACGACTTACAAGATCAATGTGGTGCAGCTAACGTATTCGCTATCAGAAACGACGAAGGTTTACCACTTGAATTAAGAGGACCTAACTATCCTAACTATGCAATGAACGTAGGTCACCAAGGTGAATATGCAGGTATCGCACAAGCACCTCACAGTGCTCGTGGAGACGCATTTGCAGTTAACCCTCTCGTAAAAATTGCATTTGCTGATAAGAACTTGCCATTCGACTTCACTAAAGTCAGAGCAGAATTTGCTAAAGGTGCTTTAAGAGAATTCGAACCTGCAGGTGAAAGATCTATCATCATTCCAGCAAAATAAGTTTGGTGTAAACGGGAAATTTAATAAATAAGGTTTTTAACTTGGAATGTGTTTTCACATTCCTTCGTTTTACCTTATTTATTTTTTTCAAAAAAATATTTGTTTGTATAAATTAGAATGGATTTTTTATCAAATAATTTTGAAAATAATAAATTATGATTTATTGTTGAAAATTAAAAAAATTTAAAATCTGATAAAAAATTTTCTTAAGTAAAATTGATTTAATATCAATTAATTTTGATAAAAGGCTTAATTTGTTAGGCAATGCTAAAAATAATTGATAAAAATGAGTTTTATTTAGTAAAACTTATATATGTTGTTTTAAAAAAAATATAGAATATAGGCAGTAAACTGTCTGTAAATTAATTAATTTTAAGTTTATTTTAATTAAAGTAGACTTGAAAAATCATTGGTTTATCTTTTTAATTATTCAGGTTTAATTATTAAGATTTTTAGATTTATTAATCAAATATTTCATTCTTAACACTTTAAGGATTTAATCTAGCTAGATTAAAAGCTGAGTGGTTTCTTCATTGGCTTATTTGATTTATAAAATCTTTGTTTAAGTTTTGAAGTATAATCATAAAGTATAAAATCATTTAGATGTACTAAAAAAATGGTCTAAATTTTGCTTTAGCCCATTATTTAGTCCATTTTTATTTTATGTCTTTATGGTTTTATATTTGAGCAGAATATGTCTAATTGTGATTAAAAAAGGAAATTTTAATCACATAATAATTTATTAAATAATTTAAATTTAATAAAATTTAAGGAGGAAAGAAAAATATGGACCCTATTACATTAGGTGTAGTCGCATTAATGGGTGCAGCAGCAACCATTGCTGGTGCTGCAGAGGACTTAGAGTCTGACATCGGTTCACAAAGTAACCCTAACTCCCAAGTTCAACTTGCTCCACACATGGGACATTTACACCGTATGATCAATAAGGCAGCTTCTGGTGAACCAGGAGCATATGGATGCTGGTGTGGTATCGCTGGTGGTATCGCAGCTCTTG
>JAGCBE010000120.1 GCA_017652345.1 Methanobrevibacter sp. | reverse complement strand
TATTGGAATGGTTTCAGATGAACCCAAGAGAAATGCCCTTATATGTGATGCTGCATTATTGTCAATGAAATCGTGCTTATAATTGTCTTTTTCCTTGACTAAATCTTTCAAGACTTTCTCAAAGTCATTTAAAAGTCCTTTTTCATTTTCATTTACACAAATGGCACTTGTAGAATGCTTAGTGAATATGTTAACAATGCCCTCATTTATTTTATTTTCATTATTGATCTCATTTAAAATAGCTACAATATCCCTTGTAATGTCTATAATCTGAAATTTAGAACTTGAATTGAGTTTCAATGATTTACTTATTACAACCATCCAATCACCATCATAAATATATTTGAATTTGGATTATAAAACTTTACTTATAATAGTGCTGAAAATACTTTTCATAAAATTTTTATAATACAGACAATAAAGATTTAATTAATTAAAATAATTATGAAAAATAAAAAATTTTAGGGTTTGAATAAGTTATTAAACCAAAGTATTAAAGAGAGGAAATAAGATGTCATTTACAGCTTATATGTTGGATGTAGTATCTAATACTATTTATCCTGCTAGAATAACAATAGAAGACGGTTTATTTAAAGAAGTGACCCCAATTACAGTTGCTGAAAAAGACCTTCCTAAGATGGATGTAAAAGGATTAGTGGTTCCGGGATTCATTGATTCCCATATTCATATTGAAAGCAGTATGGTTACCCCTGCACAATTTGCTAAAATTGCAGTTCGTCATGGTACCACATCTGTTATTTGCGACCCCCATGAGATTGCCAATGTTTTAGGAATTGAAGGGGTTGAAGCAATGATTGAAAATGCAAAGCAAGTTCCTTTTAACTTTTTCTTCACTGCTCCTTCTTGTGTACCTGCTACTTCATTTGAGACTTCAGGTGCTATCTTAGATTCATCTGATATAGAATATTTGCTTAAAAAAGATGAAATTGTAGCATTAGGAGAAATGATGAATTTCCCAGGTGTAATTAACGGCGATGAGGAAGTTCATAGGAAAATTGAATTGGCAAAAAAATATGGAAAGCCAATTGATGGTCACGCACCACTCGTTACTAGAGAGGATTTGGACAAATACCTTGCTGCAGGTATAAGTACAGACCATGAATGCAGTAATGTTTTAGAAGCTCTTGAGAAAAAGATCAAAGGTATGAAAATTATGGTTCGTGATGGCTCATCAGCTATGGATATGGAAGGCCTTTTTGATATAGATGAAGGTGCAAAATACATTGATTTTTCAGGACCTATGGGACTTCTGTTTAGAGACATATTTGAGAAAAAAATTTATTCCCCTTTATTCGATTTTATAGTTAGTGATGATAAGCATCCAAATGATTTAATTGATGGTCATTTAGATAAATCAGTTAGTAAGGCAGTGGATTTAGGAATTGATATTCTTAAAGCGGTCAATATGGTAACAATTAACCCAGGATATCATTACAATATAAATTGTGGAGCTATTGTACCTGGTGCAAGCGCTGATTTTATAATCATTGACAGCATATACGATTGTAATATACTAAAAACCTATATTCGTGGAGAATGTGTATTCGATGGAGAGAATGTTTTATTTGACGTTCCAGAAATCGAACCTAGAAATACAATCAACACCACTAAAAAGACTGCAAGTGACTTTGATATATATTATGATGGCGGCGATGAATGTGAAGTCAATGTTATTGAGTGCTTTGACGGTGACCTGTTAACTAAAAAAGCAACTGCAACTTTACCTGTAAAAGATGGAGTAGTGCTACCAGATATTTACCAAGATGTCTTGAAGATTGCAGTTGTAGAACGTTATGGTGGAAACACAATTGCTAACGCATTTGTTAAAGGATTTGGACTTAAAAAAGGAGCAATCGCTTCATCTGTTGCTCATGACTCACATAACATAATCGTTATCGGTTATAATTCCCAAGAGATGGCTGATGCTGTAAATCAAGTCATTGACGATATGGGTGGTATTAGTGTTGTCAGTGAAGATTTCTCAGACTCATTGCCTCTCCCGATTGCTGGATTGATGTCTAATGAAGATGTGTATGTTGTAGCTGAAAAATTAGGCGTTTTACATAATATGGC
>JAGCBE010000119.1 GCA_017652345.1 Methanobrevibacter sp. | reverse complement strand
CTATAAATTTTAATAAAAGTATTGACAAAAAAATAAAACTATGCTCCAGCACGCTTTACACTTTTAGACACTATTACATAAATAATTTATATAAATTTAAGGAATTCTATTGATTTAATATCTGGTTATGGTATAATAGTATATGTAGATGGGAGATAACATTTACGGAAGAAAGACGAAAGGAGAAAGAAGAATGATATTTTACGTAGTCCATTTTAATTTAGTGATGAGAGGAAACGAGTTTTATTTATCTAGAGCTGATTTATACGAAGAATATTATCTAGATGCTAAAGACTGGGATGACGCTGAAATTAAAGCGAAAAAATTGTATCCTTATTTGAAAGAAAAACATCCTGATAAAGTAATAGCTATTGACTAGTAGATAGTTAGAATAGATTAGAATAAAAGAACTCATGACTAATCTATTCCAAAGTATCTATTAGATACTAAAAATTGTTATAGTACGAAAGGAGAAAGAAGAAAAAAATGAAAAAGTATGAATTAACAATTAAAGACGCTAAAGGAAGTTGTAACACTGAGCTATTTAAAAAGATGGCTAAGAAAGGAGATATCACAGCTAGTAAAATAGATGCTTTTGTAGATAAGGTTGTTAAGATAACTGGATACGCAGACGCTCATATCGAAGTAGAAGATAAAGAATTCGATTTAACTTATTACGCTACAGATGACGGATATTTTTCTACAGGCTCTAAATATTTTAATGAATCATTAAATGATTATTTAGAAGATACTGATACATTTAAAATATTAAAAGTAAAAACTAAAAAAGGCTTTACTTATAAAGCTAGTCCGATTTTTAATGGAGAAGTAAATGAAGAATAGCGAATTAATGCTATTCTTTTTTATAATCTACAGTATTATATCTAATTCTATATTATTAGGAATGATATATTATATTCATATAAAAAATGTAAAATTAGAGGAATATAATGAAGAGATATTTTTAGAACTTGTAAAAAATAGAAAATAATGTTATTCTTATAATAAGAGGAGGATATAATGGAGTTAAAAGAATTAATTGATTTATTTTTTCAATATGGAGTAGGAATAGCGTGTCTTGTTTATTTAATGTATTTTCAAAGTACAACGATGAAAGACTTGACTAAAAATCAACAGGATTTAAACGAAACATTAAAAGAAGTATCTACTAATTTAAATAATATTAATTTAAGATTAGATGATATTGAAGAAAAAGTTAGAGGAGAATAATTATGAGTAAATATGATTTAGATTATTGGAAAGAAAAAGATGTAGAAATTTTAGAAAATAAGCCCAAAGGATGGATTAAGTTAGAGGGAGCTACTACAGCTCCTAACGGATATAACTGGTATAGTAACGGAAAATCTAGATTTGGTGGCGAATATAAAAATGCTTTAGTTAGTGAAGAATCAACTAAATATCAAGTGTTAGGAGAATAATTATGTTTGAAGAATTAGATAAAATTGTTAATAAGTTTGAATCTGATACTAAAGAATTAGAAAAAGATAGAGATGAAAGATTAAAAGCTATAGAGAGAATAGATAAACTACTTAATAATTATGGTAGTGTATCTAATGAAGAGACAACTAAATATCAAGTAATGGGAGAATAGTTATGAGATATAAAATAGGAGATAAAGTTATATTGAAAAAAGGAGCTCCATTATATAAATCAAGTAACGCTTTATTATCATCTAGTAAACTTAAAGAAGAAAAAATAACTTATATAACTAGAGTAGTAAATGGAAAACATCCTTATAATACTACTGGAGATTTAGGATGGATGAATGAATCAGATATATCTTTATATGAAGTAAATCCAGAGCCTATTGATAATAAATATGAGATGGAAATAGAATTAATAGATATTAACGGATTATTAGATTATTTAAAAGAAAATAAAAATAAAGTTATTATAATGAAGTCTGAGGATGTAGAGAGGATAATTAATGAGAGCTAATCAGAAATTATATGATAGTAATAATAAACAAGTAGCTCTATTTCCTCTATCAGGCTTTCATATATCCCAAAGAGATGACGAAACTTATTCTCATAATCCTAACGTCTATTATGCTACGGATTATTTAGGATGGGATTCATCAGGAAGAGTCTATAGAGCTCCATGTTATGCTCCAGTAGATATCAAGTTAATTTGGAAAAATGCTACAGAATGCTGTGCTGTATGGGAATCACTTGAAAAAGTCCATTTAGCTAATGGAATGATAGATTATTTAACTATATTAGTTTATCATGATAACGATATACAGGATGGAACTTATTATTCAGTAGGAACTATTAAAAGAATGGGAGAGATTTTTAATAGAACAGGTACTGGAGGTCAAGTAACTGGAGACCATGTCCATTTAGAGACTGGATATGGACGTTATGCTACTTCTTCATCTAGTGCTTATGGAACGGCTGAGTATAAATTCCATATAACAGACTGGACTAAACCTAAGAGACTTCATAACTATAATGCTTTATTCATTAATGATACATCTCCGTATCAGTCTCCAGGTAATTATAACTGGATAAGTTTTTCTGGAGGGAGTCCATCTCCAGGAGGAAATAGAAAACATCGTTTTAAATGGGTACTATATGCTAATAAATTAAGAGATAAATAAATGTCATAATTGACATTTTTTTATTTATATGTTATTTTTTATTATAGAAAGGAGAAGTTAAAGATGGCTAAGTTAACGAAAGAAGAATTAATAGCTAAAATTAATGAAAAATTAGGCGATAATTCTGAAGTAGCTATTGAATTAATGGAAGATGTTACTGATTCACTTGATTCTGATATTTCTGAATTAGAAGAAATGAAGAAGAAATATGATGAACTATTACAAAGATATAAAGATAGATTCATGAATCCTGAAGAAGTAAAAGAAGAAGTTAAAGAAGAAGTTATCGAAGAAGATGAGCCTGAAGTTATTGACATTAAAGAAATTTAAGAGGAGGAGAAAATATGGGAAATGTTTTAAAAAGCACAAGTAACGCTGAATTATTGAGTTTTATTATTAATCAAAATCCAGTGTTATCTGAAAATTTAGATTTACCAGTACAAGGCGAATCTATAGAGCCTATCGGTAAATTAATTATGGGAAATAAAGTTTACCGAAATGCTTTTATTAATACTATTAATCTAATCGGATTAACAGTTATTAAACGTAATGGATGGGATAATCCATGGGATTTTACTAAGAGAGGAACTTTAAGATTCGGTCAACAAGTTAGAGAAATGATAGCTGATTTATGTAATGTTTATGATTATAACGCTAATTTTTCTGATAAAGATAGATTCTTAGAAACTGTAGTACCTAATGTTTTAAGTTATATTCATGAAGTAAATTTTCAAAAATTTTATCAAACTACTACTAGCGATAGTCAACTAGCTATGGCGTTTACTGATGAGGGAGGACTTTATAATTTAATCTATGAAATCGTAGGAATGTTATATGAATCTCTAAAATATGATGAATATTTAGTAGATAAATATATGCTATGTCGTAGAATAGTAGATGGAACTGTTACATCAGTTAATTTAATTACAGCAGGAAAAACTACGAGAGAAATCGTATCTCAAATGAAAGCTGTAGTTAATAAAATGACTTTCAGAAGTCCTAATTATAATCCAGCTGGAATTCGTAAAGCTAATAGATTTGAAGATTTATATACATTATTAGACTGTAATTTTCAAGCAGCACAAGAAACTGAAGTATTAGCTACTAGTTATTATAGAAATGATGCTGAATTTAAAAATTTAGCTAAATTAATTGATTCATTTAGCGAAACTGATGAAACTAGATTAACTGAATTATTAGGAGATGCTTTCGTACCATTTACGGATGCTGAAAAAACTGAATTAGCTAAAGTTAAAGCTGTTGTAGTATCTCGTGAATGGTTTATGGATTATGATTATTTATTAGATACAGAATCAGCTATGAAAGAAACTGAATTCTATAATCCTACAACTCTAGAAAATAATCACTTTTTACACGCTTGGAGAGTATTTAGTACAAGTCCATTCGAGCAAGCTGTCGTATTTGTAGATGATACTACTCCATCAGTTAGTAGTGTTAGCGTATCTCCTACTACAGCTACAGTATCTAAAGGACAAAATTTAAAACTAGCTGCTACGGTTGCAACTGTAGGATTTGCTAATAAAGCTGTAATTTGGGAAATAAGTGAACAAGCTAAAACTTCAGGAGCTAGTATAAATGAAGAGGGATTATTAAAAGTACCATCTGGATATACTGATGCAGCTGGAACTCAAGGAATTTATAACTTAACTGTATCTACAGCTCTAGCTACTGATGAATTTATTTATATTGATGGCGTTAAATATACAGCTGCAGCATCAGCTGATACAGCAGCTAAGCAAGCTACAGCTATTTATAATCTATTAGTAGCTGATGCAGCTATAGCTCCTCATTATACAGTAACTAATCCATCATCTGGAGTAGTTAGATTTACTGAAAAATCTGGCTATTATGGAATAGGAGCTCCAGAAGTAGATGATGACGATTTAACAACTGGAGCAGTAACTATGGCTACTGGTACAGCTGGCGTACAAGCATCTAGTCCTATACTAGTAACAGCTACTAGTGTTTATGATGATTCAAAATCTGCTGACGCCCTTATTACTGTATCTTAATTCAAAGGGAGTTAAAAGCTCCCTTTTATTTTTAAAGAAAGGAGATTAATATGAGTAGAAAAAATGGAATCTCACAGATAAATAATATTAAAACTGTTGAAATGTATAAAAGACAATTTATATCACTAGCTGAGAATGTTTTTAATATTAAGAATCTAAATGAAGTCGCTCCATTCATGGATTATTCATATGTTAATAAAGAATTAGTTTATAAAGGATGTATCGCTTTCTTTATGGATGAATATTTAGGACTTTTAGCTTTACCTTTTGTTAATACAGGTAAATTAGATTTATACGGACGTCCTATAGATATTCAAGTAATAGGAAGAAATGGATATCATCGAGAGCTTAAATATGGCGAATATGTTATTATGTGGGATAATAGAAGTAAACAAGCTCTAATCTATGATATTTTACAATATAGCTCAAGAATAGCTGAAATTCAAAGAACAATAGATATCAATATCGCTCAGCAAAGAACGCCACGAATCTGGAAAACTAAAACAGAAAATAAAAAGACTATTGATGATTTAATTAATGGAGTGTCTAGTAATAATGAAGTTATTACTACATATGATAATTTAGAATTAGATGATACTACTATAGTTTTAAGTCCAGCTCCTTTTGTATCTGATAAATTATCAGAACAAAAAGATAAAATCTGGAATGAATTTTTAAGATTAATAGGAGTAGCTAATACTAGCTTTCAAAAGAAAGAGAGAAATATTAGAGATGAGGTATTTATATCTCAGGCTGGAACTATTGCGAGTCGCTTTACGAGATTTAATTCTAGAGTAGACGCTATAGATAAAATAAATAAAAAATGGAATCTAAAATTAGAGGTAGAATATTATGATGGACTACCTACTACCTTAAAAGAAGAGGAGGAAAATTATGAAGAATATATGGAGACTGAATCCAACGTATCCGATGAATCAGATAACAGCTGATTTATTAATGAATCCTAAACCTCCTACAATTTATTCGATTTTAAATTCTATAGCTAATTATGATAGTGAAGAAAAAACTAAAATTAGAGATTTAGCTAAAGTAACTCATGATAAAATATTTGATTTTGATTATGAGTTATCAGAAACTTTAAATAAAGATGAATTTGAAATTAATATATTAAATCATTATATGATGAGAAGAATCGGATTTGAAACAGTAACAGCTTTTCAACTTTATCTAGAAAATAAACTTAAAGAGATTTTACCTTATTATAATTTAATGTTAGATAGTTTTAAAGATTTTAATTTATTTAATTCAGGAGAAAAAGTAACTAGAGAAACTAATGATAATAGAAATATTACTAATAACGGAACTAGTGAATCTAATAGTAGATTTTCAGAATATCCTTTAAACGAATTAGATGATATAAATAACGGAAGTTATGTATCTAATCAGTCTAAAAGTGATATTAATACAGCTAATTCTACTAGTGATGTTAATAATACTAATGAAGTTATAACAAGAACTCCAGGAGATAAAATAAGAATCTATAAGGATTTTTTAGAAACTAAAAATAGTATAATGACAATGATTTATAAAGATTTAGATATCCTATTCTATGGAATAGCTGATTAAAAAGGAGATGATATTATGATATTTAGAAATTGGATACTAGAAAACTTTCCGTTTTTAGAGGATGATTTTGACGCTTTAACAGATTATGAATTATTCTGTAAAATGATGGAATATGTTAAAAAATTCGCAAAAGATAACGAAGAATTTAAAAAACAATTAAAAGATTTAGAAGATTATATTTATAATTTAAATTTACAAGACGAAGTTAATAATAAATTAGATGAGATGGCTGAAAGTGGTCAACTAGAGGAAATAATAGCTCAGTATTTAACTCTAATAACTAACTTAACCTTTATTACTGTATCTGATATGAAACAAGCTACTAATTTAGCTAATGGAAATTATGTTAAAACTTTAGGCTTTTATGAAGTCGGCGATGGTGGCTCTTCTTATTATCATATAAGGAACGTAACTAATGATGATGTTATAGATGAACATTTTATAATAGCTGTTAATGATGTGAATTTAGTAGCTGAATTTATCATGATAGGTAAAGATTTACACTCTAAACAAATTGGATTAAAAGGCGATAATTCAACAGATGAGACTACAATTATACAAAAATATTTTGATTATAAAAATAATTATGATATCAATAAAATATTTGATGAGGGTATTTATATTATATCCGATACTATTAATATAAAAGGAAAATGGCAACAGGACGGTCAAAATGATAGTGGATATAAAAACGGTCAATATAATATTAAATTTAACAATGCAACTTTTAAAGTAACTGATAACACGTTAGATTATTCATTTAAAATATATAACTTTTGGGAGGGTATAATTGACGGTTTATGTATAACTCGAAACAGTCAAGCGTCTCCTAAAGTATTAATTAGTGGCTGTTGGAGGACTATTTTTAAAAATTGGGAAATTAAACAACTTGAAATTAATACTAATCCAGATTTAATTGATGATACTTTATTAGCTTATTCATGTCAACACTTAGTTTTTGATAATATATACTTTAGAGGTCATGTAATTATAGACCCGTATAGCGAAACTAATGAATATATAAATGGAATCACTTTTAATAATTGTCAATTATATTCTTATGGATATGATGAATGTGTATTATTAAAGAAAAGTTTTAGTAAACAACAAATTACATTTAATAATTGCGATTTAAGTTATGCTACATCTTATGTATTTAATGTTGATGTAGCTCAAGTAAATCCTTATATTACAAGTGCTATTTCAAGCTGTCATATAACAACTATTAACTGTTATTTTGATAGTAATATATTAATGTTCAAAAACAATAATTTAAATAATATTGAATATAGCGAATATGGTAGTCGTTTTTCTGGAACAGAAGTACAAAATTATAATCAAACGATGAGCGAATACTTTACTACTACAAAAATAGGTGTATCTGGTAATCATGTAAAACCTCAATTGCCTATCTCAAATTTAAATTTAACCTATAATGGCGATATGTCGAGTCATACATACGAAAGTGCAAACTCATCACAATTATTCGGAGCAAGTGATACAGATATAACAAAAAGTTATGAATCTAATGACTATCAAAAAAATGGATATGTTAGAAAATTAGTATTTAATACAACGACTAATAAATCACTAACAGCGAACGGAAGAAAATATATTTATAATGCTCCAGCTGTTGCTGGATTAATATTTGAAGTCGTATCTGGTGGATGTGATATAGGTCTTAAAATGGGAACTACTAATCAAACATTTACAATTACTAAAGACAAAATAAAAAGTGGTATTAATATTATAACTTGTAATAAAGGAAATGTCTCATTCGTTCAGGGTTCATGGAGCGATTTAACTATTAGCTTTTCAAACATCACTTCTGGAACTGTTATTAATATATACGAGGTTGGTGTTCAAATGGGTGCTATTTATATACCTAATGCTCAATTAATTAAATCAGCAATTCCTACAACTTAATAAAATAAAAAAAGACTCATATTAGAGTCTTTTTATTATGGAGTAACGATAGGATTAGAGATAGTATAATTACCTATATCAGAATAATTATGGAAAATTGTTACTCCTTTTCTAAATATACGATTAATCTCTTCTAAATCTGTAGCTGGAATATTTCCAGAAACTAACTCATCCATTCCTCCTACTTTTATAAAATTAAATTTAGTACGTGAATTAAGATTAGGAGTCTTAACTTCATTAACACGATATCCGAATCTACTGAAATAAGAATCTATTATTTTACAATATTCTTTTTTTATAGTCATTCTATAAAGAGAGAATCCTAAACTATTAGAAGAAAATAATACATCGCTACTATTAATATTTCCCTCTACTTGATTAGGCATAAGAGAGTGCTGATATACTTCAGCAACAGTACCAGCTATATTAGTAGCTCCTGATATTACTCCCTCTAAATTCCCTGTAGTAGCTCCTACAGCTGCTTGACCTATACTAGCTAATCCTTTTAATCCTATATTAACAGCGTTAGTAGTTAGCCAGTTAGTAAAGGAATCACTATTCCAGGAACACGTAGGAAACTTTCCACAAGTTAAGCCATAATTTTTAAGTCGTCTATTATCTAATAAAGTAGACTGGTCATCTGGATTATAGAATCCGTTTTTATATTTAATAGCGTCTAGTCTTATACTAGCTCCAACAGCTATCGAGCCTATAACGGAGAAATGAGCGTCTCCGTCTAAGAAATCCTCGAAATTATATGTAGCCGAACTTCCTGAATTATTAGTAACATAACAATAATTATAAGGAAAAACGAAACATTTATTATTAACTGGAGTATAATTATCAATTTTATCTCCTTTACTGAAAGTTAAATCACTATTTAATGATTTAGGAGCATAACTAGCTGGAACTACTCCAAAGGATACTGTGTTACTTCCGATAGAGCCTGTGCTCCATTGTATATCACTATAAGTTATTAATTCTCTAGGAATCATATATAAGCAATAGATAGAAGATTCGGCGTCATAACCCCATGTCTCCATTAATGCGTTAATAAAATCTCGAGCTTTCTGATAATCCTCTAAAATATAATAAGTTAATCCTGAAAAAATACCATTATATACATTTTCAGACGGACTAGGAAATCCCTCTACTAATTTAGATAAACCTATAACGATATATCCCTGATTTTGTATTCCGTCTATCTCTCTTTCTATATAACTTGATATTACATAATCTCCAGTCTCTAAATTCTCTGGAACTGTGTGAAGTCCTATCGTATCGTCTGATACGTGCTCTCTTTCAATAAAGGCTTTCCCTATATTGAATCTACTGTACCATGTGCTAAAAACGTCAATTTTAAAGCTAATTTGAGTAGTAGATGGATTAAGTAATTTAACATCCGTAATCCAGGCGAAAAACCATTTATCTCCGTATCTCGGATTAATAAAAGCCATATAATTAGCATAAATACAGTCCTCATATCTAGCCGATATATTAATAGTATTATCTCTTTCTATAATGGCGTATTTATTTCCTCTATAGATAGAGTTATTTCTACATAAACTAACCATACTAGATTCATTATAAGATAATACGTTCTCATAATTTTTATCTAATTTAATTCCACTACATAATATTATCTCACTATTTTTCATAATCGAATATCACGCTCCTACTATCTTTAATTATATAGATTTTATTTGAATAATGCAACTTCTTTTTAAATTTATCTAATTCATATTCAGTATCAAAATATTTTATAAACTGTTTATCCTTTGAATTATCATATAAAATTAAATAATATTTAGACTTATTCATTATTTAATCATTCCTCTCCTCTCATCCTTAATTATTTTATTATTTACTTTATTAATATTAATCCATGTATCCATATAAGAGCTTTTAATTAATCCCTCGTAAAATTCTATTAATCCTCTAATTTTTTCTAACTCTTCATATTGTTTGAAAGTAGATTTTTTAATCATTCTATAAGATTTACGAAGTGTATATAACTCTCTTAATCTGTTAATAATATCTTTCCTATCCATATTAACCTCTAATTATTACCTGAATTAATACTTAATCTTTGCTATACATAAAACTTAGCTATTTTAGGAT